>JAAANZ010000029.1 GCA_009909065.1 Alphaproteobacteria bacterium
CTCCCTTTGCGGATCGGCGGCAAAGAATTTCGCCGCGGGCACCACGGGGTCGTGAAAAACCACCTGGCCGATGCCGATCCCTCCGCAAAGGGCGCGTCCCGACAGGCTGGCCGGGCCGGTCGGCGCGGTATGGCTGATGGCCGGGCCGTTCTGGTCGGCGCTGGCCAGAACTTCGGCAAGGACCATGGCGATGGTTTGCAGCGTCTCGACCTCGTCTTCGCCATAGGTCCTTTCAGTCCGGTTCTGCGCCGTGAGGACGCCCTGGACCCGGCCACCGCGCAGGATCGGCACGCCGAGAAAGGCATGATAGGGGTCTTCCCCGGTCTCGGGCCGGTAGGAGAAACTGGGATGGCGCGGGGCGTCCTGTATGGACAGCGGACGCGCCGACATCGCAATCTGGCCGACGAGCCCTTCATCCAGTTGCAATCGCGTGCGGGCGACGGCCTCGGGGCGAAGCCCCTCGGTGGCGATCAGCTCGAGCTCGTCATTCGGCGTGCGCAAATAGATCGAGCAGACATCGGCCACCATGGTGCCGGCGATCAGCTTGACGACGCGGTCCAGGCGCTCTGCCGTCTCCCCGCCTTCGGCCATGAGCTGGCGAAGCCGGTTCATCAGGAGGCGCGGCGCGGAATAGGTCTCGGGCATGGGGCGAAGTGTCGCGGCGTGTGTCAGGCCGCGTCAAGCCCGAAGGCGGTGTGAAGTGCGCGCACGGCCAGTTCGGTGTAGGAGGCTTCGATCAGCACGGAGATCTTGATTTCCGACGTGGAGATCACGTCGATATTGATGCCCTTGTCGTAAAGCGCGCGGAACATGGTTTCCGCGACGCCCGTATGTGATTTCATGCCGACCCCGATGATCGAGACCTTGGCAACGTCTGTGTTGACCTCGAGGCGTTCGAAATCGATCTCGCCGCGCGCCTCCTCGAGCATGCGCCGGGCCGTGGCGCTTTCACGGTGGGTGCAGGTGAAAACCATGTTGGCCTGGCCTTCGCCGCGCGCATTGGCCTGCACGATCATGTCCACATTCACGCCGGCCGCGGCCAGCAGGGAGAAGATACGGGCCGAGACACCGGGGCGATCCTCGACGCCGAACAGCGTGATCTTGGCCTCGTCTCGTGAATAGGCGACGCCGCTGACGACCTGTTTTTCCAAGATCTCATCCTCCGAACAGACAAGCGTGCCGGGATTTTCATCACCGGGCGCTGAAAAACTGGACAATACACGCACCGTCACGCCATGGTTCATCGCCAGCTCGACCGAGCGGGTCTGCAGCACCCTGGCGCCGAGCGAGGCCATTTCGAGCATCTCTTCATAGGAGATACGCTCCAGGCGCCGGGCTTTCGGGACGATACGCGGGTCGGTCGTGTAGACGCCATCGACATCGGTATAGATGTCGCAGCGCTGCGCCCCGAGGGCGGCGGCCACGGCCACGGCGCTGGTGTCGGAGCCCCCGCGTCCCAGCGTGGCCACGCGCCCGCGGGCGGTCACGCCCTGGAAGCCGGCGACCACGGCGATCTCCCCGGCTTCGACCGCTTCGGGAAGGCCCGAATCGGCAAAGCCCAGGATCCGCGCGCGGCCATGATCATCGTCAGTGTTCATGCACAATTGCCAGCCCAGCCAGCTGCGTGACGGCATTCCCCGCCGTCGCAGGGCCAGCGCCAGCAGGCCGCTGGTGACCTGTTCGCCCGAGGAGACGACGACGTCATGTTCGTCATCGAATGTCTCGCGAACGGCGTCCTCGCCGGCGGCCTGGCGCGCAAGCTCGACCAGGCGATTTGTTTCCCCCGCCATGGCCGAGACGACCACGGCCAGATGCTCGCCTGCTGCGGCGCGTGCGGACACGATATCGGCGACGGTCGCGATCCGGTCGAGATCGGCGACGGACGTCCCTCCGAATTTCAGGACCGTACATGCCATTGCCTTGATCCCTCGCCTCCCCATCTCAGGTCGGTTGCAAGCGTTTGTTCATAGAGCGGCGCGCCGGCCCGATCAAACAGGAAAACTCATCGACATGTCGCAGGCGAGTCAAACCACGGCCCAAGGCCCCTCCCGCCCGAGCATCGATCCGGAAGAGGTGGAGAAATTCTCCGCGATGGCGGCGGACTGGTGGGATCCTACCGGGAAATTCCGTCCGCTGCATCGTTTCAATCCGGTGCGGCTCGAATTTATCCGTGACACGGCGCAGCGTCATTTCGGCCTGGATGGCGAGGCGCGCCGCCCACTTGAAGGATTGCGGCTGCTGGATATCGGCTGTGGCGGCGGCCTCGTTTCAGAGCCCATGGCCCGTCTCGGCGCGAAGGTCACGGGGGTCGATGCCTCCGAGGCGAATATCAAGACGGCGATCACGCATGCGGGCCAGTCCGGGCTCGACATCGATTATCGTGCCGGTACGGCCGAACAGCTGCTGGAGGCGGACGAGGCGCCCTTCGACATCATCCTGAACCTGGAGGTCGTGGAACATGTCGCCGATCCGCGCACTTTCCTGTCCGACACGGCAAGACTGGTCGCGCCCGGCGGCATGATGGTTGTGGCCACCATCAATCGCACGCCCAAGGCCTTCGCGCTGGCCATCGTCGGTGCGGAATACGTGCTGCGCTGGCTGCCCCGGGGCACGCACAGTTTCGACAAGCTGGTCAAGCCGGCGGAGGTGTCCGGGGCGCTTGAGAAGGCAGGCCTTGCCGCGCAGGAGCCACAGGGCGTTTCGTTCCAGCCGCTGAGTAACAGCTGGCGACTGTCAAAGGATACGAAGGTCAATTACATGCTGGTGGCAACACGAGCCGAATGAACAGGTAGATTCTTTAAATGGGGAAGATCACGCCGCTCGACGTTCTCGAGTACTGGATCGGGGACGCGCGTGAGGACCCGGCCGAAGCCGGGTTGCGCCAGAAACTGTGGTTCGGCAAGTCCCCGCAGGCCGACCGGGAAATCGCTGCGCGTTTCATAGACACTCTTGCCAGCCTGGCCTCGGGCCTCGCCCATGACTGGGCGGCCCGAGGGCCGCGCGCCCGGCTCGCCGCGATCATCGCGCTGGACCAGTTCAGCCGGAACATTTTCCGCGACCAGGCGGGCGCCTTCGAGAATGACCCGCTGGCTCTGGCCCTGGCCAAGCGGGGGATCGAAGCCGGCGAGGATGTCGGCCTGGCCGAAGCCGAGCGCATCTTTTTCTATCTTCCCCTGGAGCATTCGGAATCCCTGGACGATCAGGAAACGAGCGTGCGCTTGTTCGAACGCCTCGTGGATGATGCTCGTCCGGAATTCGCCGATCTCGTCTGCGCCACGCGCGACTATGCGATTGCCCATCGTGACGTTATCGCCCGGTTCGGGCGGTTTCCGCACCGCAACGGCGTTCTGGGGCGCATGAACACGCCCGAGGAAGAGGCCTATCTGTCCGAGCCGGGTGCGGGCTTCTGACGTGTGCGTTCAGTTCAGTCCAGCTGCGCGATCCGCATCAGTTCGCCAAAGGCCATGAAAAGATGATAGCCGGTGGCCGCGGTGATGTCGGTTGATGCCGGCTCGCCCCCGGGGCCGTATCTGTCGAGCCAGCCGCCCGCGACGGGCGAGGCTGCGACATGGCGCTCCCAGAGCCGGTCGAAGCTTTCGCCTATGCGCACGGCGGCATCCCTGTCGCCGTGTTCATGCCGGAAAATATGCGCCTTCAGCGCCTCGGTGAGGCCCCAGGTCCGCTCGCTGGCGTCGCGCAGCGTGCCGTCGGGTTCATGTTCGAGCAACACAGCCCCGCCAGGACCGGTAAGGCCGACAGCATTCTTGTAGAGCCCGTCTGCCGCCCCGGAGATCGGCTCCCCGTCCAGCCGCGCCCGATCGCCCATCAGCCAGACCCATTCGAACTGGTGGCCCGCTTCAAGCCTGTCGTCTGGGGACGGGCCCCAGCCCGGCGCGAACGCCTCCCTGAGTGCCCCGGTCTTTTCCTGGAGGAAACGCTGTTCGAGCAGCGCCTCGATCCGGCGAGCGCGTTGCAGCGCGTCCGCGTCGCCGAGCGCCTCGTATTGCCCAAGCGAGGCCTCGAAAAGGTGCATATGCGGGTTCTGCAGGCGTGTCCCGGCCGCGGGAAGCGCCTCGCGATAGCCCCCTTCCTCATCGGGACGCCGCAGATGGGCCTCAACGGCGTCACTGACATCTCGCGCCGCCTTGGCGGCGCGTTCATGTCCCGTGCGCGCAGCCCAGGACAGCGCAAGCAGCGCGAAGGATGTGTCATAGAGATCGGCCGTTGCATCCGCCAGGCCGCCGGAATAGGCCATGCGCCGGCCATAAAGCCCGTCGTCGCGGCGGCAATGGCCGATCAGCGCGTCGAGGCCGTGGGCAATCATCTCGTCGGCGCGCGCCGCATTCCAGCCAAGTTGCCTGGCCAGGGCAAAACAGAACACCTGGCGGGCCTGGACGCGCACGCGGCTGGTCTCGTCATCGGCCGGGGCTGCGTCGAGTTGAAGGCGCTCATGAAAGCCCAGGCGCGGATGGACGCCCGCCGTGCTCCAGAGTTCGAAGGCGTCTTCGAACATCCAGTTGCGAGCCTTGCGGGCGCGCGCGGCGATGCCATTGGTGTCCATGTCCAGTCCCACCAAGTTTGATCCTGTCCTGATTGGTCGCGTCAGCCTCGCCGCGTGTCCAGCCCAAACCCGTATGAAATGATACCGTGCCGGAGGTTTCCCCGCGATTGCGGATGGATTATCAGCCATGGCCTGAAGGGCCGGCCGACACCCGCCCGGAATGCTGTGAGGACGAAACGGATGGACCAGGCCCAGACCGTGATCTGCATGCGCTGGGGACGACGCTACGGCGCCGACTATGTCAATCGGCTGCACGCCATGGTCCGTCGCCATACCGGCAGGCCGCTGCGTTTTGTGTGCTTTACAGATGATTTTGAGGGTTATGATCAAGGCATCGAGCTCAAGCCGCTTCCTGCGATCGACCTGCCCGAGCGCGTGCGTTGGTTGCCCTGGAGAAAGATCGCGCTCTGGCAATCACCGCTCGAGGACATCACGGGCGATGTGCTGTTCTTCGATGTCGATCTGATCATCACCGGTTCGATCGATCCGTTTTTCGACCATGCGCCCGACGAGACATTCATCGTCGCGGAGAACTGGACCCAGCCGGGCAGCGGCATCGGCAACACGTCATGTTACCGCTTCCGGGTCGGTGCGCACAGCTATCTCTATGACAAGCTGATGGCCGACCCGGCCGCCATGGTCGACAAATACCGGATCAGCCAGGTCTATATCTCCCGTGAAATCAGGCAGATGAGCTACTGGCCCGAGGGCTGGTGCGTCTCGTTCAAGCACTCCCTGATGCCGCGCTGGCCGCTCAACCATTTCCGCACGCCGCGCCTGCCCGAAGAGACGCGCGTCGTCGCCTTCACCGGCAAGCCGGACCCGGATGAAGCCCGCGACGGACGCTGG
The DNA here is from genome assembly GCA_009909065.1 of Alphaproteobacteria bacterium. Taxonomy (GTDB): domain Bacteria; phylum Pseudomonadota; class Alphaproteobacteria; order Caulobacterales; family Hyphomonadaceae; genus UBA5336. Next base: position 5,411 of record JAAANZ010000029.1, read on the forward strand.
CCCGCCCCCTGGTACAAGAAGATCTACAAGGCGGTGAAGCCCACGCCCTGGATCGGCGAGCACTGGGGCTAGTGTTTCGCGTCTGACATAAGATTCCCGGTCGGGCCTGGTGTGTCATTATCGGAGCATGAGGCGTGCTGACATCTGCCTTTGTCTAGGCCCCGCCGCGCGTGCTGAACTTGAAGCGCTGACCACGAACCGGAACACGCCGCGCAAGCTTGTCTGGCGTGCGCAGATCGTTCTGGCCACGGCCGATGGGCAGGGCACGTTCGAGATCATGGGGCGCGCGGGCATATCCAGGCCGACAGTCTGGCGTTGGCAGCAGCGCTATCTCGACCAAGGCGTGGCCGGCCTGAAGCGCGACCAGACCCGGCCATCGCGGGTGCCGCCGCCCCGACCCGGCGTCAAGTTTGACTTAGATCATGGTGGTGCCACCCTCCTGCTCCACGCTGAACCCACAGGACAAGAATGAGGAGGCGCAGGCGCCATGCATTTCGATTACAGCCCGAAGACGAAGGAATACATGGAGCGCGTCGATGCCTTCATGCAGCAACATGTGTTCCCCAATGAGGACACATATGAACGCCAGCATGAAGAGGTCGGGCGCTGGAATGTGCCGCCGGTCCTGGAAGAGTTGAAACAGAAGGCCAGGGCCGAGGGGCTCTGGAACCTGTTCCTGCCGCCCAGCCCCGAACATGACACGCCGGAATATCAGGGCGCGGGGCTTTCCAATGCCGAATATGCCCCGCTCTCGGAACTCATGGGCCGTGTCGGCTGGGGCTCCGAGGTCTTCAACTGTTCCGCCCCCGACACCGGAAACATGGAAGTGCTGCACCGGTATGGCTCGCCCGCCCAGAAAGAGCAGTGGCTGAAGCCGCTGATGGCCGGCGAGATCCGCTCCGCCTTCCTGATGACGGAGCCGCTCGTCGCCTCATCGGACGCGACCAATATCGAAACCTCGATCACGCGTGACGGCGACGAATATGTCATCAATGGCCGCAAATGGTGGTCGTCGGGTCTTGGCGATCCGCGCTGCAAGGTGGCCATCGTCATGGGCAAGAGCGATTTCGATGCCCCGCGCCACGCCCAGCAGAGCCAGATCCTGGTGCCGCTCGATACGCCCGGCATCAAGGTGCTGCGCCAGCTCCCCGTCTTCGGATATGACGACGCCCCCCACGGCCATGCCGAGGTGCTTCTGGACAATGTCCGCGTGCCGGCGAGCAATCTCATTCTCGGCGAGGGGCGCGGTTTCGAGATTGCGCAGGGCCGGCTCGGGCCGGGGCGCATCCATCATTGCATGCGCACGATCGGAGCTGCCGAAATGGCGCTCGAAAAGATGACCCGCCGGCTCCTCTCGCGTGAAGCCTTTGGCAAGACGCTGTCCGAGCACTCGATCTGGGAACAGCGGCTCGGCGAAGCGCGCACCGATCTTGAAATGACGCGCCTGCTCACGCTCAAGGCCGCCTACATGATGGACACGGTCGGCAACAAGGCGGCCAAGGACGAGATCGCCATGATCAAGGTCGCTGCCCCGCGCATGGCCCTGAAGATCATCGATGACGCGATCCAGGCCCATGGCGGGGGCGGCGTGACCAGCGATTTCGGGCTTGCCCAGTCCTATGCCAGTATCCGCACCCTGCGGCTCGCCGACGGGCCGGACGAGGTGCATCTGCGTTCGATCGCCCGCTCGGAACTCAAGAAGTATCGCGACAATCCGGACTATCCGACTCACGCGCTTGCCCAGGCGGCCGAGTAGAGCCGTTCATCATCTCGTCGCCGAAGGCCCCGGACGCGTTCCGGGGCTTTTTTTTGCTCAGGCTGCCGACCGGGCGGCCGCGCGTTCGACATCCTCGCGATAGCGCCGGCCGGCAAGGACAAGGCAGATGACACTGGCTGCATTGAACAGGAGGATCAGCTCAAGCGAGCGGGCCAGCGGCGCCTCTGCCCCGGCGGACATGAAATGGTCCGACAGGAGCCCCGCGATCCAGGGGCCGCCGCCGATGCCGATCAGGGTCAGGCAGAACAACGTGAAGGCCGAGGCAAAGGCCCGCATCCGCAGCCGGGCCAGTTCCTGAGAGGCGGTATAGGCGATGGAGGCATAGATGAGCGCGATGAAGCTGGGCACCGTATTCCAGGCATAGGCGCCCCAGACGGTTTCGGCGCGCAGAAACATCCAGGCAAAGGGCAGGGCAACGGCCCCGCAGACAGCCACGATCCAGGGCCGCCAGCGCAGATCCCTGCGCGAGAGCCGGTCGCAGACCGCCCCGATCACGACCGCACCCAGACTGCCGACACCTCCGATGAGGATGCCCAGGGGCAGCGCGACGTCGCCGGGGCTGAGATCGTAAGTGCGCTGCAGGTGGCTGGAGGTGAAGACGAGAAACGCATTGGCCGAGATACAGATCAGGAGGCAGCCCAGCAGCATCCAGACATAGGAGGACTGGCTGAGCAGGAATCGCAGCGTCTCGCCAAAACCGGGCGCTTGCCCGGCATCCTGATGGGTGTCGGACGCGCCTCGAACGGGCTCGCGGACGCTGAAGCGCACGACAAGCGCGAGAAGGAGGCCGGGCACGCCGGCCGCGAAGAAGGCCACCCGCCAGCCGAAAAGCTCATAGATGAAGCCGCCGAGCGCAAAACCGGCCATGATCCCGAGCCCGATCCCGGTCGTGTAGATGCCCAGGGCCGTGGCCCTTTCCTCGGGCCGGTAAAGGTCGGCGATCATGCTGGTCGCCGGGGGTGTGCCACCGGACTCGCCCACGCCGACACCCATACGCGCGATGAGCAGGTGCCAGTAATTCTGGGCAAGGCCCGAAAGCGCCGTCATGCCCGACCAGATGGTCAGCGCCAGCGCGATGATGTTTCGCCGGTTGCCCCTGTCGGCCCACATCGCCACCGGAATGCCGAGCGTGGCATAGAAGAGGGCAAAGGCGACGCCCGTCAGCATGCCCAGCTGGCTGTCCTTGAGTTGCAGCTCTTCCTTGATCGGCTCCAGCAGGATGACAAGGATCTGCCGGTCGACATGGTTGAACGTGTAGACGAGCGTGAGCACGGCGAGCACCCAGGCCCGGCCGCTGATACGCGGGCGCGGCGCGGTGAGGTCTGTCATCGGAGCCCCTCCAGGCGAGCCAGAAATGTGGAAATGGCGGAGACCGCTTCGGGTTCATCCAGGATCGGGGCATGGCCGACACGCGGCACCGTGACCAGCCGGGCATCGGGATGGATGCGGATCATCTTGCGGGCCGTCTTCTGCGAGAGGATGTCGGAGGTCTCCCCGCGGATGACCAGGAGCGGTTTGCGGCGCGTGGCCCGGAAAAGCCTCCACATGGCGCGGCGCGTGAAGAAGCCGGGGCGCACATCGCTGACCGTGCGGGTAATCGCCGGGTCATAATCGAGATGAATGAGGCCGTCATCGCCCTCCCGGCAGGTTCGCCGGGCAAAGGCCATCCAGTCATCGGGCCCGTAATCGGGAAAGATATCGCCCTGGACGCGCGCCACGGCATCGGCGGCGGCCTGCCAGCTGTCGAAGGGTTCGGTCTTGCCCGCATAGGCCGCGATCCGGTCGAGCCCGGCCTTGTCCAGGACAGGGCCGACATCATTCATGACAATGCCTGAAATCCGGTCAGGCATTGCCTTGGCCATGATCATCGACATCAGTCCGCCCATGGAGGTGCCGATCAGCGCGACACGCCGCAGCCCCAGCCGGTCAAGCAGGGCGGTCATGTCGCCGACATAAGTGGCCGGCTTGTAATTCTCCGGATTCGGGTCGCGGTCCGACAGGGCGCGCCCGCGCACATCGACCGAGATGAAGCGGTAACGGTCTGGCAGCGCCGCGATCATCGGCTCGAAATCCTTGTGATTCCGGGTCAGTCCGTGCATGCACAGCGCTGTCAGCGGCGCGTCCTTCGGGCCATAAGTCGCCGCATGCAGGCGCAAGCCATCGGGCGCGTCAAAATAGAGACTGTCTCCGGCCACGGATTTTCCCTCCCTCAACATTTGTTGAAAACTAGCCGATCCGCGCTGTCGTGCAAGAGGGCGTTCGGCATTGCGCGGTTTTGCCAATTGCGCGCCAACCGGCTAGGTCTGGGTATCAAGCCTGACAAAGGGATGAGGCCATTGCCGCGCGATGTGAACCGCAGCCACCGCCGAAAGGGCGACCGACGCGAGGCGATCCTCGACGCCGCCGAGGCACTGTTCTCGCGCCATGGCTATGACGGCGTCACGCTCCGGGCGATTGCCCGGCGCGCCGGCGTGGATGTTGCGCTGGCAAATTATCATTTCGGGCCCAAGCGCGACCTGTTCGACGCCGTCCTCATGCGCCGCGCGGAGATCCTGAACGCCTGGCGCTCCGAGGCGCTTGATGCCGCGATTGCGCAGGCCGCGCCCGCCGCCCCGGAGATTGAAGCGATCATCCGGGCTTATCTGCGCCCCATGCTGACCGGTGATCATGTCTCTGATGAGGGATGGAAGAATTATTTCGCGCTCATCGCTTATGTGAACAACTCGCCGGAATGGGGCGGGCAGCTGATGACGCAATTCTTCGACCCCCTGATCGAGCGGTTCATCGAGGCGCTGCGCCTGTCGATCCCGGAGGCCGAGCCGGGCGATCTCTACTGGGCTTATCACTGCCTGTCCGGCGCGCTGACGCTCGCCTTCGCGCAGACCGGCCGGATCGACCATCTGTCAAAGGGCGTGTGCCGCTCTGACGACCTCGAAAGCGCCTATGAGCATATTGCGCGCTTCGTCACGGCCGGTTTCGAGGAAATCCGCCAGAAGGCTGAGGCCCGGCGGGTCGCGTCCTGACATTCGAACCCCGGTGGCCCGCCGCATCCGTGTGCGAATGAAAGAGGGCCTGGCTGCAAAGCGCGCAGCCAGGCCCTTATTTTCAAGCCGTCATGACTTGGGAAAGGACGATCAGTAGCGGAAATCCACGCCGAAGGTGAAGGTGCGCGGATTGCCATAGAAGGCGGTCAGCGTGCCCTCGAGGCCGAGTGTTGGTGTGAAGCCGCCATCGGGGTTGGCGGTCACGAAATTGTACCCCGCCACGATATATTCCTCGTCAGTGAGGTTCTTGCCGGTCAGGTTCACGGCCAGGCGACCATCCTCGGTCTCCCATTCGATCCGCCCGTCAAGCATCGCGAATGCATCCTGGTCGAGGAAGGCGTTCGGCTCTTCGAACTGGCTGGTCTCGCTGCGATAAGAGACGAGCAGATTGCCCGACACATCGCCGCCATAGCCGAACAGGGGCAGGGGCGCGGAATAGGCCAGGCGCGTGCTGGCGGTCCATTCCGGCGTGTTCTGGAAGACGCGTTCATCGGACACATCCTCGCCGGTCGGGCCGATGAATTCATCATATTCGGCGTCGAGATAGCCGAGCGTCCAGCTCGCATCCCAGCGATCGCCCGGCGTCATCGTGTCCTCGCCGAGAACGGCGCTGCCCTCGAACTCGAAACCATTGATCGTCGCGGCGCCGGCATTGGTCGTCACGCCGGTGAACGTGTCACTGACGCCGTCGCCATCGGTATCGACACCGATCGAGCCGGGCACCTGCACATCCGAATAGTCATTGAAGAATGCGGCGATCGAGTAATTCAGCCGGCCGGAAAACTGGCTGGCCTTGTAGCCCACCTCGATACTGTCGACCTCTTCAGGATCGAACTGCATGAACTCGAAGATCTCGTCTTCGGTGATCTCGCCATCCTGGTTGAAGTCGGGCGTGGCGGTGGTCTGACCGCGTGGATCGAAGCTGCCCCCCTTGAAGCCCTGCGAATAGGTCAGATAGGCGTTGCTGTCAGGTGTCAGCGCATAGCTGATCGAGGCGCGCGGGCTGAAATCGTCGAAATCGGCCGAGCCGTTGAAATCGGAGGTCGTCACCAGAAGGTCGGGATCGCCCCCGAAGAATTCCGAGAAGCCACCTGTGAACTGCCGGCGCAGCACACGCGATGTCCGTGTGTCCTCGGTATAGCGCCCGCCAAGGGTCAGCGAGAGCTTGTCGGTCAGATCATAGGTGAAATCGCCGAAGATCGACCAGGTCTCGGTGTTCACATCGCCGAAGGTCTGCGCGTTCAGGCCCGGAAGCCCGATCAGGTCGCCCGTTGTGAAGAGCGCGACATCGAACACGGTCGAGGCATTGGCGTCGAGATAATAGGCGCCGAGCACACCGCTGAGGCGCTCGCCCGAATAGAGGATCTGGAATTCCTCGGAGAACTGGTCGTTCTCATAGATGGCCGGCACGTCGAGGTCTGCAGCCTGGAGCGAGTCGAAATCGATCGGCGTGGTGCTCTCGTCTTCGCGATAGGCGAGAATATTCTTCAGCGTGATCGCGTCATTGACCTGCCACTCGGCGACAAGCGATCCGCCGGACGCCTCGACCTTCTGGCCCACCACATCGAGGCCGGCCCGCGTGTCGAAGATATCATCAAGCACCGGCGCACCGCTGAACTGGCCCTCGATCAGGCGGTGACCCTGGCGGGCATTGGAATTGTCTTCCGTCCAGTCCCCTGACAGGCGCAGCTGGAAATCCGGCGTCACATCAAGTTCGGCCGAGATCCGCGCGGCCAGGACATCCTTGTTGTAATTGTCCTCGCCGGTAATGATGTTCTCGCCAAAGCCGCTGCGCGTCAGCGCGGCGACCGATCCGCCGACCCTGAACGTGTCGGCGAGCGGGTAGGACCCGGTCAGGATGACATCGGCCTGGTCATAGCTGCCGACCCGTGCCGAGGCCTTCAGTTCCGGTTCGTCAGCCAGGCCGCGGGTGACATATTTGACCGCGCCGCCGATCGTGTTGCGACCGTAAAGCGTGCCCTGCGGCCCGCGCAGCACTTCGACCCGCTCGACATCGAAAACGTCCAGCACCGCGCCCTGAGGGCGGTTGAGATAGACGTCGTCAAGATAGATGCCGACACCGGATTCAAAGCCGGCAACGGGGTCCTGCTGGCCGACGCCGCGGATAAAGGCGGTCAGCGTGGTATTGGTGCCGCGCGAGACTTCAAGCGTGACATTCGGCGAGACCTTGGCCACTTCGGTGAGGTCATCGACGCCGAGATCGGCAAGCAGCTCCCCATCGAAAGCCGAGACTGACAGCGGCACATCGACAAGGCTCTGCTCGCGGCGCTGGGCGGTGACGACGACCGCTTCATAGCGGCGCTCCTCGCTGGCAGCGGTTTCCTCGCCCTCCTGGGCAATGGCCGGCAAGGCCGTCGCAAGGCTGCCCGCCGTGAAGGCAGCAAAAGCGATTTTGTGGGTGTATCTGGTCATGATCCTGTCCTCCCTGATCAGGTGAATGCCTGGCGCGGGCCTCCATGCGGCGGGCGACGGCATTCAACAGGCGTTGAAAATGCCCCGATGG
>JAAANZ010000039.1 GCA_009909065.1 Alphaproteobacteria bacterium
ATGGGCCATGCTCGAGCAGCGATACGCGGCAAGCATCACGACACTGCCGGACGCCGATCCCCTGAGTGCGATCGAGGAGGGATCGGAACTCGACTATATGCCCCAGCTCGGCACCTTCGATGTGGTCGAGGATCTCGACGGGCAGCTCATCCGAATTCCCGGCTATGTCGTGCCCTTCGATTTCGACACGGAACGCCGCCAGGGTGAATTCCTGTTCGTGCCCTATATGGGCGCCTGTATTCACACGCCGCCGCCTCCGCCCAACCAGATCATTTTCGTCCGGGCCGATCCGGCGATCCCGATCGGGGATATCTGGAGCCCCTACTGGCTCGAGGGCGAGTTGCGCACGCAAGAGAAAAGGAACGCGCTCGGAGACGCCGCCTACACGCTGAGCCTCGAAACGCTTGAGCCGTATCCTCTGCCTTGAAAACGGCGTTGCTGCCGGAGGCATTTCAGGCCGTTCGGGCAAGGCGATCCCGCAGACGCCGGCGCGCATCCGGGATGGGTCGGTTGAGGCCGGCAAATACACGGGTGTCCAGAAAATGACCCGACAGTTCGAGTGCGGCGACCACGTCGCGCGGTTCGGCCGGAGCGCCGGCATCTGTCAGGAAGCCCGGCAGGGCCAAGAGGCGCTCGACATAATCGGGCACCTGCGAGCCTCTCACGGCCCGGCCGGTGCGCGGGGAGACATGGGTCAGCCCGTCATTGCCCCCGGAGACCGCGCAGGTCTCGAGGTCCAGCCCGAAACCGAGCGCTGAAAGCAGGCCAAGCTCCCAGCGCGCATAGACCGCCGGCCAGACCGCGTCGTCTTCCAGGACATCGAGCAGGGTGAGCGTCGGCGCATAGACAGACGCGCCGCCGCTGTCACCCTCATCGAGCACGCCCCTGAGAAGGGCGGTGACAGAGGCCAGCGCCGAAAGCGCCAGCGGACGGTCGAGCAGGCGCGCAGCCCGCTCGCATGTGGCTTCGGCAATGTCGAAATGGCCAAGCTGGTGTTCCAGCCGCCCGGTCCAGTTCACGCGCACACTGTTGCCCGGCTCGAACTGGGCGCGCTTGCGCCGCCCTGCCCCGCCATAGACCAGGCCTGCCCGGCGCCCGCGCGTCGCGGTCAGTGTGTCGAGGATCAGCCCGCTTTCGCCGAACCGCCGCCCGCCCAGTACGATGGCATCGTCGCTCCAGTGCATCTGCCGGCCTTTCAGGCATCGAATTCCAGGCCGAGGCCCTCATAACTCTCCCGGCGATCCTGCCATTTGGGATCGGTCTTGACGAACAGGAAAAGATGGACCTTCCGCTCCATGAGGGTGGTGAGTTCCTCGCGCGCGGCCCGGCCGACATCCCGGATCGCCGCCCCGCCCTTGCCCAGCACCATGGCCTTGTGGCTGTCGCGGCTCACGATCACGACCTGCTGGATCCGGACCGAGCCGTCGGCGCGCTCCTGCCAGGCCTCGGTCTCGACGGTGAGTTCATAAGGCAGCTCCTGGTGCAGCCGCAGCATCAGCTTCTCGCGCGTGATCTCGGCCGCCAGGAGTCGCATCGGCAGATCGGCGGTCTGCTCGGGCGGATAGAGCGCGCGGGCCTCAGGCATGCGCGCAGCCAGCGCTCCAGCCAGTGTGTCTATACCTTCGCCATTGACCGCAGAAACGGGAAAAATCTCGTCATAGACGCCTTCTGCGTGCAGCGCGGCCATTACCGGCAGCAGTTGCTCATGGGCGAAGAGGTCGACCTTGTTGAGCGCCAGGAAGGCCCGCAGGCCGCGCGCCTTGAGCGCCTCGATGACCCGGCGGTCATCCTCGATGGAACGCATCTGGGCCGGACTGGCCCGGTCCTGCGCATCGGCAACCCAGCTGGCTGCGTCCACCAGGTGGACGCGCATATCGGCCTCGCCTGCCCCGCTCCAGGCCGCCTGGACCATGGCGCGGTCGAGGCGTTTCCTCGCATGAAAAATGCCGGGCGTATCGATCAGGACCAGCTGCGCATCGCCGTGATGGGCCACCCCGCGCACGGCAAAGCGCGTCGTCTGCACCTTGTGCGTGACGATGGCGACCTTGGCGCCGACCAGCCGGTTGACCAGGGTCGACTTGCCGGCGTTCGGCGCGCCGATGATGGCCACAAAGCCGGCGCGCGAGATGTCATCGGCCTGAGGTGTCATGGAAGGGCTCGACCTGTTCAAGGAGTTTGAAGGCGGCGGCGCGTTCGGCATCCTGTTTGGAGCGGTCCGAGCCGGTTTCGCGGAAGGTGTCGCCAATGCGCACTTCCACGGTGAAGCGCGGGTCATGGTCGGGACCGCTGCGATCCACAGTCTGATAGTCCGGCAGGTCGTGGCCCTCTGACTGGGCCCATTCCTGCAAGAGCGTTTTCGGATCCTTCACCCGGCCCTGACGCGCCTCGAATTGCGGCGCGAAGGCGCGTTCGATGAAGGCCCGGGCGGTCTTCAGCCCGCCATCCAGATAGAGCGCGGCAATCACGGCCTCGCAGACATCGCCGAGCGTCGATTCGCGCTCTCGCCCGCCGCCCTCGATCTCGTATTGCGACATGATGACATGCCGGCCGAGATCCATGTGCTTGGCCGCCTGCGCGCAGGCCTGCTTGTTGACCAGCCGGTTGAGCCGCGGGGCGAGATCGCCCTCGCGCTCGGTGCGCCGGCGGTCGAACAGTCTTTCCGCGATCACCAGGCCGAGCACGCGGTCGCCGAGGAATTCAAGCCGCTGGTTCGATTTCAACGCGCCATTGCGCCCGCTGAGCGCGCTGGGATGCGTCATGGCGCGGGTCAGCAGGTCACGGTCGCGGAAATGGTGACCGATACGGTCTTCCAGCGCTTCGACCGCCTCCCCCGAGAGCTGCGGCAGGACCTGTTTCGCCGCCGCCCTCTGGCGCGTGCGTTTGGGGCGGGCCTGTTTCATGCCGGCGCCGCCACGCGGTGGGCTTCTATGATGACCAGCGCCTGGGCCCAGGGATAATCATCGGTCAGGGTCAGGCGGATGACGGGTTCGCGGCCGTCGGGCACGAGCTGGGCCAGGCGCGTGGCAGCCCCGCCGGCACCGCCGGCAAGGTCCAGCGTCGGTGCCCCGCTGGGCAGATTGACCACGCCCATATGGCGCCAGTGCACGCCGCGCCGGGGCACGCCGGTGCCCAGCGCCTTGGCGCAGGCTTCCTTCGCGGCGAAGCGTTTGGCATAGGTCTCGGCCCGCCGCCGGCGGCGCTCGGCCTTGGCGATCTCCAGATCGGTAAAGACCCGGCGCGTGAACCGCTCGCCGAAGCGTTCCAGCGTGCGCTCGATCCGCTCGATATTGCACATGTCCTGGCCGAGCCCGATAATCATGCCCGCGCCTCATCCATCAGTTCGCGCATGCGGGCAATCGCGGCTTCCAGCCCGGTAAAGACCGCCTCGCCGATCAGGAAATGGCCGATATTGAGTTCCACCACCTCGCGAATGGCGGCCACCGGGGCAACATTGTCGAAGCTGAGCCCGTGTCCGGCATGGGCCTCCAGGCCCAGCCCGCTCGCATAGGCTGCGGCCTCGCGCAGGCGCTGCAACTCGCTCTGGCAGGCGGCGTCATCGCCGCTGAGGAAGAGTTCGCCATAGCGGCCCGTGTGCAATTCCACGACCGGCGCGCCGAGAGATTTCGCCGCTGCGATCTGCTCATGAGCCGGCTCGATGAAAAGGGATACGCGCGCGCCGGCCTCACGCAGACGGTCAACGGGCCCGACCAGCCGGTCATGCCCGCCTGCCGCGTCAAGACCGCCCTCCGTGGTGCGCTCTTCGCGGCGCTCGGGCACGAGGCAGGCGGCATCGGGCGCGAACCGCTCGGCGATGGAAATCATCTCATCGGTTGCGGCCATCTCGAAATTCAGCGGCAGGCCCCCGGCCGCCTCGCGGATGCGCACGAGATCGTCATCGCGGATATGGCGGCGATCCTCGCGCAGGTGGAAGGTGATGCCCTCACCGCCAGCCGCGCGCACGAGGGCGGCGGCGCGGGCCGGGTCGGGATGCTCGCCGCCGCGGGCATTCCGGATCGTGGCGACATGGTCGATATTGACGCCAAGGCGAAGGGGGCCGGGCTCAGGCAAGGCCGCGGCTCCCGGGCTTGACCGCCTCGAGGGCCGCGAGTTCCGGCGGCACCTCTTCCGGCGCGTAATCGGGGAAATTCACGGCGGCGAGAGAGACCAGCTGCGTGCCGACCTCTGCGCGCCCGCCGGAACGGTCGATGATGCAGGCCCCGCCGGCGATCTCGCCGGGCAGCGTTTCAAGGGCTTCGACAGTCTCGCGCAAGCTCAGCCCGGTGGTCACGATATCCTCGACGATCACCACACGCTCGCCCGGCTCGACGGCAAAGCCGCGCCGAAATTGCAGGGCGCCGTCAACCCGCTCGGCAAAGATCGCACGCGCGCCGAGATGGCGGGCCGTTTCATAACCGGGAATGATTCCCCCGACCGCCGGGCCGGCGACCACATCCACCTCGCCGAGCTGCGCAAGGATCCGATCGGCGAGCGCGCGGCAGAGCGCCTCGGCCAGCTCGGGCTGGGAAAAGACCAGCGCCTTCTGGAGGAAAACCGGGCTGCGCCGCCCGGAAGACAGGATGAAATGGCCTTCCAGGAGCGCCCCGGCTTCGCGAAAGATGTCGAGCACATCGTCAGTGTCCATCGTCAGGCCTCCTGTTCGCGCACGGCCCGGTCCACCACGGCCAGCGAGCGCAATGCCGCCAGGATCTGGGTGAGTCGGCGCACATCTTCCACCTCTATATCCAGGAGCAGGTCGATAAAGTCGACCGTGCGCTTGTCGGTCTCGATGGCGACGATGTTTCCGTTCGACTGGGCCACCGCGGTGCAGAGCATTGCCAGGACGCCCTTCTGGTTGGCGCCCGTCACACGGATCCGGCCGACCGCCACGGCCCCGGTTTCGGCAAGCTCGGTCCAGCGCAGGTCGACCCAGGCATCGGGCCGGTCGTCAAAGGCCGCCAGCCGGGCGCAGGAAATCGCGTGAACGACAAGCCCGATATCGGGCTCCTGGATACCGATGATCCGGTCGCCCGGCAGCGGGCGGCAGCACTCGGCCAGGTGCAGTGTGACACCCGGCGTCAGGTCGGCGCCGGAAACCAGCATCTTCGCATGCTCGTCATCAGCCGGCAGGCGCGAAAGATCGCCCGCCGTCTCCACCTTGTGTCCGGGAAAAACCGTTTCGATCAGTTCGCGCACGCTGATCTTGCCACGCCCGGCTGCCTCGGCCATGGCCTCACCGCTTTCATATCCCGCCCGCGCGGCCACGGTATCGAGGCGCACTGTCACCGGGTCGATCCCGGCGCGGCGCAGCGACTGTCGGATGAGCCCCTGGCCGAGGCGGCGGAATTCGCGCCGCTCGCGGTTTCGCACCAGCCGGCGCAGCGCGGCGCGCGCGCGGCCGGTGATCGTCATGGCCTCCCAGCCCGTGGGCGCCGCCGGCTCACAGCCGCGAAGGATCTCGACGACATCGCCATTGTCGAGCTCGGTGCGCAGCGCCCGGTTCTCGCCATTGATCCGCACGCCCGTGCAGGTGTCGCCGATCGCCGTATGGACGGCATAGGCAAAATCGAGCGGCATGGCCCCGCGCGGCAGGACGATCAGCCGCCCCTTCGGCGTGAAGGTGAAGACATGCTCGCGATACATTTCGAGCTTGGCATGCTCGAGAAACTCGTCGGGCTCGGCCTCATGCGCGATAAGTTCGGAAAAGGCACGCAGATTGGTTTCCGGGTCGAGACCAACCGCGCGGGCCGAATCCGGGTCGAACCCGTAGACGCTGTTCTTGTAGCCCCAGTGAGCCGCCACGCCATGCTCGGCGGTGTTGTCCATCTCCTCCGTACGGATCTGCAATTCCACCCGCCGGTTGCCCGAGGCGCGCACAGTGGTGTGCAGCGAGCGATAGCCGTTCGGTTTCGGCACCGAGATGAAATCGCGGAACCGGTCCGGCAGGCAGGCCCAGACCGTATGCACCAGGCCGAGAGCCTGGTAGCACTCTGAAACCTCCTCGACGATGATGCGAAAGGCGAAAATGTCGGCAACATCGCGAAAGGAAATCGACTTGCGCTCCAGCTTGCGCCAGATCGAGTAGGGCGATTTGCGCCGCCCCTTGATGCGACACCGGATGCCGCCCGCCTCCATCAACGCCGTGAGGTCGTCGCGGATCCGCTCCAGGTCGACCCGGTTTTCCTTCGACAGATCGTCAAGCCGGTACTGGATGGCCCGGCGCGCCTCGGGATTGATCTGCTCAAAGGACAGATCCTCCAGCTCCGAGGCGACATGATAGAGGCCGACACGGCGCGACAGCGGCGCATAGATCTCCATGGTCTCGCGTGCGATCCGCTCACGCTTTTCGCGCTTGGAGAGATGATGGATCGTGCGCATGTTGTGCAGCCGGTCGGCGAGCTTGACCAGCAGCACGCGGATATCATTGACGGTCGCCAGAATGAATTTCTGGAAATTCTCCGCCTGCTTGGTCTCCTCGGAGCGGTATTCCAGGCGTGTGAGCTTGGTGACGCCATCGACAAGATCGGCCACGTCATCGCCGAACTGGCGGCGGACATCGTCCAGCGTGACCGACGTGTCCTCGACCGTGTCGTGAAGCAGGCCGGCAATGATGGTCACATCATCGAGCTGCACCTGCGTGAGCAGTTCGGCCACGGCCACGGGGTGGGAATAATACGGATCGCCGGAGGCGCGCAGCTGTTCGCCATGATGTTCGCGGGCAAAATCGAAAGCCCGGCCGAGCCGGTCGGCATCGGCGGTCCTGTGATAGGCGAGCACCCGGCCTACGAGTTCCTCGCGGCTGAGCGTCCCGGTCTCGAGCTCCAGTGAGCGGGCCCGCGGCAGGCCCGGATCGACTTGCGCCGCCGCCGGCAGACCGGCCATCGCCTTACAACCGGTCGTCGCGCCCGGACTCCAGTTCGGCCTGGTAGGCGCGCATGACGTCTTCCTCGCTGGCCGCGGGTCCGGATTCGAGCGCCATGCGGTCCTCCTCGCGCTCGGTCTCCTCGCCGACATCGATATCCTGCAGGCTGGAGATGAGGGCTTCCTTGACGACCTTGAGATCGACGCCGTTGTCGGCGATTTCACGCAGCGACACGACCGGGTCCTTGTCATTGTCGCGGTCAACCGTCATCGGCGAGCCTTCGCGGATCATGCGCGCGCGATGCGCGGCCATCAGAACGAGCTCGAACCGGTTGGGAACAACTTCAATACAGTCTTCGACAGTCACGCGGGCCATGGGCAATCATTCTCCTGATAAGCGTGTAATGATACGATTGCTGCGCGTGCGTGACAACCATCGAAATGATGAACATGTATTGCGCGCACTTTGCGGCTCAATTAACGCTTCGCCCGATCTGCTAAGCGATTCACGCGGCGGGTGGGGCGAGTAACTGGATGATTTCATGGCATTCTACAAAGATGAACGTATCGCCCTCTTCATAGACGGCGCTAATCTGTATTCCGCGGCGAAGGCGCTAGGACTCGAGATCGATTTCCGCAAGCTGCTGGACGAGTTCCAGACCAAGGGCCGGCTCCTGCGGGCCAATTATTATACCGCGCTCCTCGAGAACGATGATTATTCGCCGATCCGCCCGCTGGTCGACTGGCTGGCCTATAACGGCTTCAATGTCATCAAGAAGGCCGCCCGGGAATTTACCGACCGCGACGGGCGCCGGCGCGTGCGCGGCAATATGGATATCGAACTGACCGTGGACATGCTACATATGGCCGAACATGCCGACCATATCGTGCTTTTCTCCGGGGACGGCGATTTTCGCCGGCTGGTCGAGGCGGTCAAGGCGCGCGGGGTGCGCGTCTCGGTCGTTTCCACCATGCAGTCCCAGCCCCCCATGATCGCCGATGATCTGCGCCGCGAGGCGGATGTCTTCATCGACCTGGACGATATGGCCGACCTCATCGCCCGGCCCCGACGCGACAATGACGAGGGCTGAGCGCGTCGCAGACCCGCCCGCCGACTGCCAGCTCTGCCCGCGCCTCGTCGCATTCCGCAAGGAAACGGCGCAAGCGAGGCCCGATTGGTTCAATGGCGCGGTTCCCTCCTTCGGCCCCGAAAGCGCGCGCCTCCTGATTGTCGGCCTGGCGCCGGGCCTGTCGGGCGCCAACCGTACCGGGCGTCCCTTTACCGGCGACTGGGCCGGCGACCTGCTTTACCCGACCCTCGCCGACAAGGGTTTCACGCGCGGGCGGTATGACCGGCATGCCGGAGACGGGCTGGAGCTTGTCGATGCGATGATCACCAATGCCGTGCGCTGCGTGCCGCCGCAGAACAAGCCGGTCGGCGCCGAGATCAATACCTGCCGCGATTTCCTGGCCGCGCGCATCGCCGCCCTGCCCCGGCTCGAAGTGATTCTCACGCTCGGAAAGATCGCGCATGACTCGACGGTGCGCGCGCTCGGCCTGAAAGTGAAGGCGCATCCTTTTGGCCATGCGGCCCGTTTCGAGATCGCCGCGCCGCGGCCCCTCGGCCTGATCGCAAGCTATCATTGCTCGCGCTACAACACGAATACGGGGCGCCTGACGCCGGAAATGTTCGCAGAGGTGTTCGCAATGGCCCGCCAGCGCCTCGAGACGGGCCCGCACTGATACTTCCGCAGGCTCAGGCGGCCGCTCGCCCGACCCTCTGCCGGAGCGGGGCGAGCGCGGCATCGAGGACATCGAGGCCCGCGCCCGGTTTCACGCCCTGCTCCGAGAGGGTCCGGCGCCAGTGGCGCGCGCCCGGATGGCCGGAAAACAGGCCGAGCATGTGGCGCGTCATGGCGTGCAGCGGGACGCCCTCGTCGAGGCGCGCGGCGAGATAGGGCCGGTGGCGCTCAACCGCATCGAGCAGCGCGGCCAAGTCCTGGCCCTGACTGCCCTCATTCCTGCCGTCGAAACCCGGGAGTGTGTCCTCGCCCCGGCCCTTGCCGTCGGCAGGGACAGAGGCGCACCCCTCCTCCAGCCTGTCCAGCATCGCATCGACGCCGGCCAGCAGCGCCGGGGTCTGGTAAGCCGCCCGGCCGAGCATCACGCCGTCAAAGCGCGAAAGATGCCGAGCGGCCTCGTCGAGAGAGGCGATGCCGCCATTCAGGATGATCGTGAGATCGGGCCGTTCGCGCTTCAGCGCGGCGACAAGCGCGTAATCGAGCGGGGGTATGTCGCGGTTCTGCTTTGGCGAAAGCCCCTTCAGCCAGGCCTTGCGCGCATGCACGCTGAACACCTCGCAGCCGGCCGCCGCGAGCGTGTCGACAAAGCGCCACAGCGTCTCGCGCGGCGGATCGTCATCCACCGCGATGCGGCATTTGACCGTGACCGGAACATCAACCGCTTCGCCCATTGCCGAAAGGCCGTCGGCCACAAGCGCCGGCTCTCGCATCAGGCAGGCCCCGAACGCGCCCGACTGCACCCGCTCCGACGGGCAGCCGCAATTGAGATTGATTTCGTCATAGCCGAATGCGGCCGCGATCCGCGCCGCCTCGGCCAGTTTCTCAGGCTCGCAGCCGCCGAGCTGAAGGGCCACTGGATGTTCGAAAGCGCTGAATCCGATCAATCTTTCACGATCGCCATGGATCACCGCATCAGCCGTGACCATCTCCGTAAACAGGAGCGCACGCCGGCTCAGCGTCCGGTGAAAGGCGCGGCAATGCCGGTCGGTCCAGTCCATCATGGGGGCGACTGAAAATCTATAATCTTGTTTTTTCATGACTTTTTGAGTAATATCAGGGCTCTATTCACAAACGAAAGCAGAACATCGTTACCGGATTCACACTCAAGTTCACGCTTTGTCACCCCATTTTTGATGCTGAGTGTGCGCCTACTATAAATCCGAAACGCTCCGAAGGCGGACAAAATGGCCACGATTGACAAGACCGAAAACGGCAGGTGGCGCGTCCAGATCAGACGTCGCGGATTGTCCAAATCGAGGACCTTTGCCCGCAAGGGCGATGCGAGCGCCTGGGCGCGCGAGGTTGAACGAAATATCGACCTCGGCCAGACAGTTTCAAGACACGGCCCCAAGCATCTCAGAACAATCGGTGATCTCATAGATGCGCATATCGCAGACATCCGTGAAGTCGGCAAACCGCTCAGGCGATCAAAGGCCTACTCGCCTGACCTCCTGAAGCGCCGCCTCGGCCGCCTGCCCTATCATGACGTGAACCGGCAATCGCTCATCGATTTTGGGCGCAAGCGACGCAAGGAAGGCGCCGGTCCTGTAACCGTCGGCACCGACATCTCATACTTGCGAACCATCCTCATCCACGCCGCTGCGGTCCGCCCAATGAACCCGGGCGCGTCCTTGTAGAGCGATGGCCAGAATCCGTCCTGGCGCTCGTCGGGTGCATCAGGACAATCTTCCCTCAGAATCCGCGCGGTGATCTCAAAGCCTTGAGCCTCGCAGCTGATGCTGTCGCCCTCGCAGACGAAGGTCTCGAAGCGTTCGGTGCCCCTGATCGAGTGGTGGCGACGTCATTACAACACCAAACGACCTCACTCATCGCTCGGCTATCGGCCGCCCGCGCCAGAAACCATCTCGCCCGCGGCGCTCATGCCGCCTTACTTTGTGGAGGTCGCGGCATGAGCGCCGCTACGTGGCAACCGCCGCGACTAACAATCCGGTTGGACCACCTCGATGGGGCAGATCAGTTCCGACATTGACGATATAAGGCGGCACCCAGTCGCCCCGGCCGTCATTGTCATGGCGATAGAGCCCGCCTTCCAGCATCAGGCCGTCAATCACTTCCTTTTCGGCTGTCAGGTAGAAAAAGAGATTCTCGCGGTTGGTGGACCAGCCACGGCGATAAAGCTGGTTGACATAAGGGATCGGGCCCATTCGCCGATCAGGCGGTCCCAGTTGGGATTGGTGTCATACTGAGCCTCGGAGAACAGGCGCTGGTAATTGGCTTACTGGATGTCATCCTAAGAGGCGTAGGCCGTCCAGTCGATGCCGAAGACGCCGGAGGTCAGCTTGGCCGCATAATGATCGCGCCGGTTCTGGGCGGAGCCTTCCATGAAGTCTGTCGCCGACCGCGACGAGGCCGAGATCCAGGCCGATGTTGTGCCGTCCAGGACAAGCCCCGTATCGGAGCGGCCATAAAAGCGCTGCGCATCAAAATCGCCGATCGACGCGGAAAAGCGCACGCGCTGTTCATCAATCGGATCCTGGGTCGTAAAATTGATCGTGCCGCCCAGGGCTTCATTGGAGCGCGAGGCGATATCGGCTGTGCCCTGGGACACTTCGATGGCGCCGGCATTCTGGGTGTCGATATAGCGATTGGCTTTCGCGCCGCCGCCATAATTCGAACCGCCATTCGGCAGGCCGTCAATCGTTATGCCGACCTGCTCTGGGCCGAGATTGGTCTGGAAACGGCGAATGGCGATGCCGGTCGACCAGTCATCGAAACCGAACCCATCGCCTTCCTGGATCTGCACGCCGGGCAGATTGTCGGCCTGCGCGAGCACCGATGACCCCGTTGGCGCGGCCCGGCGAAACCTTCGCGCTTGCCGCGCCCCGGTTTTGTGCCGGACAGCCACCGTGTCGTGGGCGAACAGGCGCTTCCGCGTGCATGTGCGATCCCTGTCATCACAGACGATTGCGCCGGGTGGGACGGAAACGCGCTTCACCCCGCCGCCGCTCTTGGTTAATGCGGACAACCTCGCGCCGGCCGTCAAAACGTGAACCGGCCCTCGATCACCGTAACGGCACGGCCTTCAAGTTTCACGCGCTCGCCCTCGAGACGCACGCCGATCCGGGCCCCGCGGCCGGGAAAGGCCTGGAAGCAATCATGCTCGGAATGGCCCGTGAGCTGATCGGCGATAACGGCAAGCATGCAATGCCAGCTGCCCGTGGCCGGGTCCTCGTCAATGCCCGATCCGGGCGCGAAAAACCGCGAGGTGACATCAAAGCCGTCACCTCCCAGCGCGAAACAACCGAAATGGCCACATGCCCAGCTGCCACCCTGGCCGGACACGCCGAGACCGGCGAGCGCGGCGAGGTCCGGTGAGAGCGCGCCGACGGTTTCAGGCGTGTCGAATTGCGCCGCAAAGAAAGGTCCGCCCCAGGCGCGGACCGGACGCGCGCCCAGAGCGGCGGCGATCTCGTCGCTTGCCCGCGTTTCAAAAACCTGCGCGGCCGGAAAATCCATCACATACCCATGAGCCTCGCGGCACACGCGCAGCTCGCCCGACTGACGCGTGCGAAACCGGACCGTATCGCCGGCAAACCCCTCATGGGCGAAGAGCACATGGGCTGCGGCGAGCGTGGCATGTCCGCAAAGCGGAACTTCGGTTGCCGGGGTGAACCAGCGCAGTTGCCAGGTCCCCTCCCCTTCCGCGACGAGGAAGGCCGTCTCGGCAACATTGTTCTCTGCGGCAATGGCCTGCAGCGTGGCATCATCGGGATATCCGCCCTGGAGCGGCATGACGCAGGCCTGGTTGCCCTCGAATGGCCGGCTGGCAAAGGCATCGACCTGATAGAGGGGCACTGTCGCCATGGGTGGGCTCCTGAACGCCCTGCAAGTCATAGCGCGGCGTGAGGCTTGCCGGCAAACGAGG
>JAAANZ010000129.1 GCA_009909065.1 Alphaproteobacteria bacterium
GAATTCCTGCGCGTGGCGATGACGGGCCTTCTCGTGCGCGGCGCCAAGCCGGTGATGTGGAGCCCGGTGGAACGCACGGCGCTGGCCGAAGCGGAAGTGGAATATCACGACCGGAAAGTCCCGATGATCTGGGTGAAGTTTCCGGTTGCGAGATTCGGAGATGCGCAAACGAATGTTGAAGGCGGTTTGTCGGAACGCGAAGCCGCTGAACTGCTTGGTGACAGCTATACTGACGAACAGTGGTCGATTGAGGTCGCGCGCGTCCACGGTAAGCCGGCGAGCGTCGTGATTTGGACGACGACGCCATGGACCATTCCCGCGAACCAAGCGGTAAGTTGTAACCGCGATATCAACTACAAGCTCTACGAAGTTACAGTAGTGGCAACAGAAGAGGAATTAGGATTCAAACCCTACGCTTCCGTCGGAGAACGCCTGATAATAGCAGAAACACTTGCAGAAAGCGTATTTAGTGCAGCCAAGGTTACTGACTGGATCGAGATATGTGCGATTGATCCGTTCTCAATCAATCAGCTTTCCCACCCACTTGCCGATATTGATCCATTCTTCCAGCAACCGATTCCCATGTTAGGTGGAGCGCATGTGAACGACGATGCCGGCACGGGGTTTGTTCACACAGCGCCGGCCCATGGTGAGGACGATTACGCGGTGTGGAAAGGCTCTCCGATCCACCTTTTTCCAATGCCCATTCGAGACCGCAAGGTCCGCCAGATCGTCGATGCCGATGGCTGCTACACGCCCGAGGTTCCCCGTTTCGCCGGCCTCGACATCATCCGCACGTCCGGCAAGAAGCGGGGACAGCCGGGCAAGGCGAATGATGAGGTAATCAAGGCGCTCGCCGAGAGCGGGAACCTGCTCGCGCGCGGCATGACCACGATCCGGGACGCCCATTCCTGGCGCTCCAAGGCGCCGGTGATCCGCCGGGCGACGCCGCAATGGTTCATCGCCATGGACAAGCCGATCGAGGCTGAAGGCGGCGCGACGCTGCGCGAACTGGCGCTCAAGGGCATCGACGAGACGCAATTTACCCCGGAAACCGGGCGCACGCGCCTGCGCTCAATGGTCGAGACCCGTCCCGACTGGCTGATCTCGCGCCAGCGCAATTGGGGCGTGCCGATCACCATCTTCGTCAATGAAAAGGGCGAGCCGCACACCGCCGCCCTGCCGCGCGAAGAGGCCGAGGCGGTCAATCAGCGCATCCTTGCCGCCATCCGCGAGGGCGGCGTCGAGGCCTGGTTCGAAACCCCGGCCGAGGAACTGCTCGGCGCGGCGGCCGAGACCGGCCAATGGACCCGCTTAGAGGACGTCCTCGATGTCTGGTTCGACTCCGGCACGACCCACGCCTTCGCCCTGCGCGCGCGCGGCGTGATCGACGAGGCGACCGGCCAGGCCGATGTCTATATGGAAGGCTCGGACCAGCATCGCGGCTGGTTCCAGTCCTCGCTGCTGGAAAGCTGCGCGACGCGGGGGATGGCGCCCTACAAGTCGGTCGTCACCCATGGCTTCATCGTCGATGCCGACGGCAAGAAGATGTCGAAATCCATCGGCAACACGATGGAGCCGGAACAAGTCCAGAAACAATACGGCATCGAGATCCTGCGCATCTGGACCGCCTCTTCGGATTTCACCGAGGATCTGCGTATCTCCGAGGAAATCCTCAAGGGCACGGTGGAGAGCTATCGCCGCCTGCGCAACACGCTGCGCTACCTGCTCGGCGCGCTGGAGGGCTATTCCCCGCAGGTCGAGACGATGCCGCGCGAGACAATGCCGGGGCTCGAGCGCTGGGTGCTGCACCGGCTTGCCGAACTCGATACGCTCGTGCGCCAGGCCTATGACCGTTATGATTTCAAGCGGGCCATGGCCGCGCTCATCAATTTCTGCGCGGTGGACCTCTCGGCGGTCTATTTCGATATCCGCAAGGACAGCCTCTATTGCGACCCGGTGGCCGAAACCGCCGGGGCCTGGGACAAGGAAACGAGCGGCTATGGCGACCGGCGCCGCGCGGTGCGCCACACGATGAGCCTGGTCCTGGAGCGGCTCCTTGCCTGGCTCGCGCCGGTGATGCCCTTCACCACCGAAGAGGCGTTCCTGGAAAGCCATTTCGCGGGCGGCCTCGAAAGCGTGCACCTGATGCAGTTCCCGGACACGCCGGAGGACTGGCGGGACGAGGCGCTGGCCGGGCGATGGGAGAAGATTTTCCGCGTGCGCCGCGTCGTCACCGGCGCGCTGGAGGTCGAGCGGCGCGAGAAGACGATCGGCGCTTCACTTGAGGCCGCGCCAGATGTCTATGTCACCGATCTGCGCCTCATCGAAGCGTTCAAGGGCCTTTCGCCGGAGGAAATCTTCATCACCTCGGGCGCGAAACTCGTTCATGGCGACCCGCCGGGCAAGTCGTTCACGCTTGACGAAATCGAGGGCGTCGGAGTCGTTTTCAGGCGCGCGGATGGGGTCAAGTGCGCGCGCAGCTGGAAATATTTCGACCCCGCCACCGCCCATCCCGACTATCGCGACATCACCCGGCGCGACGCGCTGGCTGTCATTGCGCTCAAGGAGGCCGGGGCGCCGACCTGAAGCCCCGCTCCTGCGCAAGTCTGTTTTGGCAAGGGGCTCCCATGGCTGCGGAACCGGCCCCGGGCCTACCAGATGCGCACGCGTTTCTCCGGCGGGAGATAGAGCTCGGCCTCCTCGCTGATGTCGAACGCGTCATACCATTCGTCGAGATTGCGCACGACGCCATTGACGCGGAACTCCGGCGGCGAGTGGGGCCCGGTCAGGAGTTGCTGGCGCATCGCATCCTCGCGGTATTTCGAGCGCCAGACCTGCCCCCAGGCCAGGAAGAAACGCTGGTCACCGGTCAGCCCGTCGATCAGCGGGGCCTGCTCATCCTCGCTGACCGTGCCATCGCCGTTTTCGTCGAGACTGATCTGATAGGCGCGATAGGCCAGCGAAAGCCCGCCAAGGTCGCCGATATTCTCGCCCAGTGAGAGCCGGCCATTCACGCAGGGCTCGCCCTCTTCCAGCGGGCAATACTGGTTGTATTGCGCCACCAGCGCATCGCCGAGCGCGTCGAAGGCCGTGCGGTCCGCCTCGGTCCACCAGTTCTGCAGGACACCATCGCCATCATATTTCGAGCCCTGGTCGTCGAAGCCATGGCCGATCTCATGGCCGATCACGCCGCCAATGGCGCCGTAATTCACCGCAGGGTCGGCCTCGATATTGAAGAAGGGCGGCTGCAGGATGGCGGCCGGGAAGACGATCTCGTTATAGGAGGGATTGTAATAGGCATTCACCGTCTGCGGGGTCATGAACCATTCATTGCGATCGGGCTCCTGCTTGAGCCTTGCGACATTGTCTTCCAGTGACCAGCGCGTTGCGGCGATATCGTTTTCCAGGGCATTCTCGCCGATCCGCATCCCCTCATATTGCTCGAACTCCTGAGGATAGCCGATCTTGGGATTGAACTTCTCGAGTTTTTCCAGCGCCCGGGCCCGGGTTTCCTCGCTCATCCAGTCGAGATCGGCCAGGTTGGCCTTCATGGCCGCGCGCAGATTGGCGACAAGCGCGTCCATTGCCGCCTTGTTCTCCGGCGGGAAATGCCGCTCGACATAGACGGCGGCAATCGCCTCGCCAAGATTGTTCTCGATCGTGGAGACCGACCGCTTCCAGCGTGGGCGCTGCTCGGGCTGTCCGCGAAGCGTCGTGCCGTAGAAGGCGAAATTCGCCTCATCGATGTCCCTGGGCAGGACATGGGCATGGTCGGAGAGGAAATGGGCCGTCAGATAGGCTTTCCATGTCCCGATATCCGCGTTCGCGGCAAGCTCCATCGCCGCGGGAATGCCGCCGCCCAGCTTTTGCTCGGCCTCTTCGCCAGACAGGCCGGCATTTTCAAGTTCCTCCTCGCTCGGCGGGACCTGCGAGGCGATGAACACGCTCTCGCCGCCGATGCCGAGCGTGTCGAGCGCGGTCCGAAGCGGGAAATCCCCGGCCAGGGTTTCAAGTTCTTCCCTCGAAAGCTTGTTATAGGTCAGTTCCCGGTTGCGGCTCGTGGCGCGATCCCAGTGGGCCCTGGCAAGCCGGGTTTCCAGCGCCATCACGTCAGCCGCTTTCGCCTCGGCATCCTCATAGCCCGCGCGCTCCAGGAAAAAGGCGAGAAGTTCGACATATTCCGCCTTGATTTCCTCGGACTTCTCGTCGGTTTTCAGGTAATAGTCGCGGTCGGGCAGGCCGAGGCCCGAAAGGCTCAGTTGCGGGCGATAGGTGTCGGGATCCTTCGCATCGACCCAGACATACATGCCGATCGGGCTGGCAAAGCCGGGCGAGGCAAACACGTCTGCCAGGTCCTCGCGCGTCTCGATTCCCGCGATCCGCTCGAGCCAGGGCTGCGCGGCAGACAGGCCGGCCTGATTGATCGCTTCGGTGTCGAGAAAGGCGTTATACATGGCCGCGACCTTGCCTTCCGGCGTGTCAGTCGCCGGCTCGGCGGCGGCCAGATCCTCGATGATGAAGCGGGTCTGCTGCTCGGATTTTTCGCGCAGAAGGTCGAAAGCGCCATACCGCGTCTTGTCGCCGGGCAGTTCGAAATCCGCGTACCAGCCCCCGTTCACATACATGAAGAAATTGTCGCCGGGCGAAACGCTTTCATCACGCATGGAAAGGTCGATGCCCCATTCGCCCCATTCATCCGGCGAAGTGGTTTCAACCTTGCGTTCCGGCGCGGCCTGCCCGGTCCCGGGCGTCTCGGCCTGCGGGGCGGTTCCAGCCGGGCCGCAGGCGGCAAGAAGCAGCGCAGCGCCGGCGGATCCGGCAAATAATGGCTTCATCTTTCTCTCCCTCGGGCAATCATGTTGCTGTTTCGACGTGAATGCCGCGCCGGCGTCAAGCCATCCGGCGGGGCGCCGCCTTATTCGGCAGGCTTGAGGTCTCCCGAGCTCGTGCCGACCAGTTCATCCTCATCGACATGGACCTGGCCGCTATAGCTCTCGCCGATGCGCCGATAGGGGCGTCCATTCCAGCTCCAGCGGAAGATCCGGCCCACCTCGACACCCACCGCATAGAGCGCGGGCACCATCAGCAGCGAGATGAACAGGGCAAATGACACAGCGCACCCCAGCGCGATGACCATGGGCTTGAGGAACTGCGCCTGGACCGAGCGTTCCGCGATGAGTGGCAGAACCCCGACAAAAGTGGTCACCGAGGTCAAAAGGACGGGCCGGAAACGCGAGACCCCGCCATCGACGATGGCCTGCACGGCCCCGGCCCCTTCGGCGCGTCGCCTGTTGATGAAATCGACGAGAACGAGATTGTCATTGATCACCACGCCGCCGGCGGCCGCGATGCCGAAGAAGGAGAACATCGCCATGGGCACCCCGAAGAAGAGATGCCCGAAAACCGCCCCGGCATAGGCAAAGGGCAGGGCGGTGAGCAGCAAGAGGGGCTGGGCATAGGAGCGGAAGGCAATCGCCAGTAGAATATACATGGCGCCGAGGGCGATCCAGGTGAATTGCACCACTTCGGCCATGAAATTCTGCTGGTCCTCGAACCCGCCGATATTGCCGCGCTCGATGTCGGGGAAGCGGTCTTCGAAGCTCGGCCAGTAATTGGCTTCCATGTCCGCAATGATCTGGCCGCGCACATCCTCTGTCAGTTCGGCAAAGACCGAAACCGAACGCGTCCTGTCACGCCGCAGGATACGGTTGATGCCGGGCGCGAATTCGAATTCGGCGACCTGGCCGACCGGGATTTCCCGGCCGTCAGGCGTGCGGATGCGCAGGTTGCGGATGCTGTCGAGGTTCCGCCTGTCAGCCTCAGGCAGGCGCACCATGACGCGCACATCATCTCCCTCGCGCGGCAGGCGCTGGACCTCGATGCCGAAATAGGCATGGCGGACCTGTTCGGCGACCTGGGCGAGCGTCACGCCGAGCGCTTCGGCGCCGGGCCTGAGCGTGACACGCACTTCCTCGGCCGCCGAGGAGAGATTGTCGCCAATATCATAGGTCGTTGAATAAGTCGCCAGCTGTGCCTTCACATCCTCGGCCGCGGCGCGGAGCCTGTCGAGGTCGGGGTGACTGAGCGAGAAGCGCAGGCCACTGTCCTCCTGATTGAGCGTGAAGTCGAAATTGACCTCCTCGGCATCCGGGATCGGGCCGACAAGCTCGCGAAAGCGTTCGGATACCTCCTTGGTCGAAACCGTCTCGGGGCGGTCCTCGGGCGCCACCATGCCGACCCAGGCATTCACATCGCGGTCATAGGCGACGACCGAGGCCTGCGAGATAAGGCCGCCCTCGATCATTGGCCATTCTTCCTTCATTTCCGCCTTGAGAAGGTCGATGCCGTTTTCCAACTGGTCGCGGACCTGTTCGGTCCGGGTGAAGGGCGTGCCCTCGGGCAGTTCGATGCTGACCTGTATGAGGTCGCCCTCGATTTCCGGCATGAAACTGAAAGGGACGAAATTGTTGCCGACGAGCTGGGTCGCGAGGACAAACAGAGAGGCGAAAAACGCGACGGTCGCGTAGCGGAACCTGATCGCCATTTCCAGGAACGGCTTGTAGACATTGTTGGCAAACCACAGAAGACTGTCGGCAATGGCGCGCTGGATCTTCAGGAGACCTCCGCCCGGTCCTTCGAAATTCTGGGGTTTCAGATGGGACAGGTGCGCGGGCAGAATCAGCATGGACTCGATGATCGAGAAGGTGAGCGCGCACACCACCACGAAGGTGATCTGTTCGGTGAAATTGCGTTCCGGCCCGGTCAGGAAGGCCCAGGGCAGGAAGGCGATGATGGTCGTCAGGACACCGAAAATGACCGGCTTGACGACAAGCTGGGTGCCGATGATGGCCGCATCGACGCCCTGGCGACGGCCGGTTTCCACTTCCCTGTGGATATTCTCGCCGACAATGATCGCGTCATCCACGATGACGCCGATCACCAGGAGCACGGCGAAGAGCGAGAGCACATTGAAGGACACGCCGAACACCGGGAGCAGCATGATCCCGCCGGCAAAGGCGGTGAAGATTCCGACCGTCACCCAGAAGGCCACGATCGGGCGCAGGAAAAGCACCAGGACAAGCAGGACGAGCAGGCCGCCCGTCAGCGCGGCATTGCCGATGGTCTCCATGCGCGCCTTGAAGGTCTCCGAATCGTCCCAGAGTATGGAAATGCTGACCGCTTCGGGCAGGATTCCCGAGGCCGGGTCATTGGCCCGCTCGATATAATCTTTTATCGCGTCGGTATATTCCACGATCTGCATGCGGTCGGGCGCAACCACCATGACGAATGCGGCCGGCTTGCCATCGAAACGCGCGGTCAGGTCGCTGTCCGTGAAACCGTCAATGACATTGGCGACATCCTTGACCCGCAATGTGCCGCCCTCGGGTGTCTGCTGGACGATGATACGCTCGAATTGGGCGCGCGTGTCGGCCAGCTGGCGCGTGGCGACGGTCACGGCGCCGGTATCGGTTTTCACCTGGCCCCCGGATGCATTGATCGAGGAGGCCGCGACGGCCTGGGCCACGTCATTGAAGGTCAGATTGTAGCGCCGGAGCGTTTCCTCGGAGACCTCGATCGTGACTTCCTCGTCAAGCACCCCCTGGACCCTGGCAAGTTCCCCGCCCGGCAGCTGGGCGATGTCATCGCGCACTTCATCGGTGATCCGTTTGAGCTCCAGCTTGCTGGCTTCTCCATGGACCGACATGCCGAAATACCAGTTGCGCTGCTCCCATTGCTGAATTTGCGGGCGGAAGGCCTCGCGCGGGAGATTGTTGATCTGGTCGACCTTGCGCTCGATATCCTTGAGGAACTCGTCCATGTTCAGGTCATTGCGCCCGCGGATATTGACGACTCCGCTGCCTTCCGAAGCGATCGATGTCATCCGGTCGATCCCATCGATATCGGCGACCGATTCCTCGATCCGCGTGATGATCTGTTCTTCGACCTCCTGCGGCGAGGCGCCGGGCCAGGCGACGCTCACCGACGCCCCGGCCACCGGCACGGTGGGGAACATTTCGCGCTCGAGGCTCATGAAACTGAAGATGCCGCCGATGAAGGCGACGGCCATCAGGAGGTTGGCCGCGATCGAATTGCGCGCAAACCATGCGACGATCCCGTTCATTGCACCGCTCCTTCAGTTTCGCCGGCCAGTTCCGGGTCACCGGCAAGGGCATTGTCGCCCGTGCCAGCCTCGCCGCCCTCGGGCTCATGCGTGATGATAGACCCGTCGGGCAGGCGTTCCAGAACCTTGATGCGCATGCCGTCGAAGGCCGCCTGGATCGGCGAGACGACGGCCAGTTCCCCGGGCTGCACCCCGGAGGCGACATACGCGCCCTCGCGGTCGGTATGGATCACGTCCACGGTGCGGATGGAGAGGGTGCCCTGGCGGGGATTGCCGATATAGACCCTGTTCTCGCCGCGCAGGCCCGATCTCGGAACGACGATGGCGTCCTGTATCTCCCGGCCCTGGATGGCGGCATTGACGAACAGGCCCGGCGCCATGGGAACGCCGTCATCGGCGCCCTCGCCATAAGGGTCCTCGAGCTCGGCAATCACGTCGATCAGGCGCGTGCGCGCGTCGAGGGCTGCCGAGGTGCGCACGACATGCCCCTTCCACTGGCGCTCGCGCCCGCCCACCGTGGCCGAAAAGACCACGGGCGGGCCGGGATTGCCGCTTGTCTCGGCAAAGGCAAGCGGCAGGCCGAGACGGCCGAGCTCCTCATCGGTGACCGCCAGGGCGACTTCCACCACATCGGTGGCGAATATCCGACCGAGCGACGTGCCCGGCGACACATATTGTCCGATATCCACGTTACGCTCGCGCACGCGCCCGGAGAAGGGGGCATAGACGACCGTGCGGCTGAGGGCGAGTTCGGCTTCGGCCAGCTGCGCCTTGGCGCTTTCCAGTGCCGCCTCGGCCTCGGCGAGCTGGGGTTCGCGCAGGGCCAGCGGGCTGGCATTCTCGATCCCGAGGCTTTCAAGGTCCTCGCGGGCGATCTCGGCCTCGGCCCGTTCGCGCGCCAGCCTCTGTTCGGCGCTGGCCACGGCCGAGCGGGCGCGGGTGACGGCCAACTCATAATCGGCCGCTTCAAGCCGCACCATGACCTGTCCCTTGCGGATGAAGCCGCCATCGATGAAATCGGGCGAGAGATGGGCGATGCGTCCGGCGATCTGGGGCGAGGCGATGATTTCGCGCTTCGGCTCGACAGCGCCCTGCACCTCGACCGTCAGCGTGATGTCCTTTTCGGTAATGGGCTCGGCAAAGACCGAAAGGCCGGCCGGGGCTTCCTCGGCTTCCTCCGGCTGGGGCGCAAGCGCATTCAGCGTCAGCGCCCCCCCGACACCCAGGACGAGCAGGATCAGGATCGGAAGGGCAATGGCTAGGATGCGGGTCATTGAGTATCGCTCCCGCCGGCAGCGCCGGCATTTTCAGGGTCTCGGGATGGCGTGTCGGATGGCAGGCCGCCGCCCAGTGCGAGGTGGTAGCGGACACGATTGGTGGCCCGCTGGGCGCGCGCCGTCACGAGGTTGGACTCGGCATTGAGGCGCCGGGTCTGGGCGTCGATCAGGTTGAAAATCGAGACCAGGCCGTTGCGATACTGGCGCTCGGCGATGTCTTCGGCGAAGGCGGCTTCTTCCAGGGCGCGCAGCTGAGCGGCCTCCTGGTCGGCGAGATAGACGTCGGCTGCGATCGCATCCTCGACCTCGCGCCACGCGGTCAGCGCCTGGCTGGCATAATTGGCGATGGCGCCACGGGCGCGGGCCAGGGCGGCGTCGCGCTGCGCGCTGAGCTGGCCGCCCGAATAGAGTGGCTGGGTGAGGCTGGCGAGGG
The DNA here is from genome assembly GCA_009909065.1 of Alphaproteobacteria bacterium. Taxonomy (GTDB): domain Bacteria; phylum Pseudomonadota; class Alphaproteobacteria; order Caulobacterales; family Hyphomonadaceae; genus UBA5336. The sequence continues at coordinate 9,836 of JAAANZ010000129.1, forward strand.
CCTGGCCGGCGATGAAGGCCGGATCGAAGGCCCGCCCGATCGTCTCGCCATCGGTCGACAGGCCGGCGGTGATGTTGAGGGACGGGCGCAACGCCAGGCGCGCCTGTTCGGCGCGCAGGCCGGCGGCAACGACCTGTGCTTCGGCCGATGCGATATCCGGGCGCCGGGCCAGCAGCATGACGGGGTTTCCGGCTGGCCGGATCGGGTCCAGCTCCGGCAGGTGCGCTGGGGCTTCGAGTTCGGCTGCCGGATAGCGACCGAGAAGAATCTCGAGCGAGCGGGCCGCTTCGCCCGTCGCCTGGCGCCGGGCGGCGAGGCTGGCCTGCGCGCCGGCGAGCGCACTGCGGGCGGTGCGCACATCGAGGGCTGTTGACAGGCCGCGGGCAAAGCGTCGCTCTGTCAGGTCCGCGATCCGTTCGCGCGCCTCCACGGTGGCCTCGGCGACCTGCTGCTGGGCCAGCGCGGCGTTCAGGTTGGTCCATCCTATGGCGGTCTGGGCCGCGAGTGATAGTTCGGCGGCGGCAAGATCGGCGCGCGACACAGCCAGCTGGGCCTCTGCAAGGTCTATCCCCGTCGCCACCCGCCCGAACAGGTCGGCCTCCCAGCTGGCATTCAGGCCCAGCCCGTAACTGGCCGCGTCCGACTCGATGGCATCGCCGCCCGGCCCTTCGAAAACGCTGCGCCGCGCGCCGGTCGAGCCGCTGGCGGAAATGAAAGGAAAGCGGTTGCCGCGCTGGGCCTCCAGATCGAACCGGGCTGCGCGCACGGTGGCAAGTTGGGCATCAAGCCCGGGATTGGCCTCGATTGCTTCTGTGACGAGATCCTCGAGCAGGGGATCATTGAACTGGTCGAGCCACTCTCCCTTAGGCGGTTCGCCGTCGACATCCGCAGCCGCCCAACGCTCCGGCGCGTCGGGGGCAACTGGAAAAAGCTCCACCCGATCGCCCGCAAGGTCGACGCTGCCTATCGACGAGCAGCCCGTGGCCATGGCCGCCCCGAACAGTAGCGTGGTGTGTTTCATTCCCGGTCCCTGAACTGGTTAGGGCCGCAATAGGCTGAGACTATTCGAATGTCAACGAATAATTATCGACATTCAATAATTGAAACCATGCGTGCTCGACATGTTCATATCACAGCGTCGTATACGCAGCGTTGTCAGGGTCGGACCAGTCCGGCGGATCGAAAATCCCAGTTGGCGCCGGCCGGCCTGTGGCTATAGACCGTCTTCATGAGCGAAAGCCCGCCCCGCGAAACCGATCCGCGCCGGACCTCCGCAGAGCGCGCACGCGACATCAGCGCGACGGCGCTCGTGGCGATCGCGATATTCGTGATACTTGCACTGTCCGGCGCGCTTGGCTGGGTTGAGGCGATCACCGCCATTATCGTTTTGATCGCTGCGACCATGGCCTATTATGTCGGTTCGACAGCGCCCTCCTACCAGCAGCCTGTCGAGCCGCCATCTGCCGATATCGAGCCGGCACCGGCCGATGGCGAGACGCGCGCCCTGTTGACGGCGTTACCCTTCCCCAGTTTGCATATCGGTCCGGAGGGGCGGATCGAGGCGGCCAACGATCCGGCCGCGGCCGTCTTCCGGATCCGCAGCGACCAGCACAGCCTGGCGGCCGGAATCATCAGGCAGCCGCTCCTGATCGATGCGATCGAGCGCACACAGGAGACGGGGGTGCCCGGTCAGCTGGAGTATGCCATGACCGGCAATTCCGAGCAGGTCTGGCGCGCGCATGTGGCTCCGTTTCCGTCTGTTTCCACGGGTGTCCTGGTGGTTCTGGAGGACCTGACCGAGGGGCGACGGGCCGAGAAGGCGCGTGCCGACTTCCTGGCCAATGCCAGCCATGAATTGCGCACCCCGCTCACCTCGCTGGCCGGCTTCATCGAGACGATGCGCGGGCCGGCGCGCCATGACAAGGAGAACTGGGACCGCTTCCTCGATATCATGTTCGAGCAGACCGAGCGGATGCGTCGCCTGATCGCCGATCTCCTGTCGCTCTCGCGGATCGAGTTTGCCGAGCATCAGCCCCCCGACCGGCTCGAGGATATCGCACTGATCACTCATGGTGTCATCCAGGCGCTGCGCCCGGTCGCCGCCGAGCGTGACATCGAGATCGCCTATGACGGTCCGGAAGAGGGGCTCGAGGCGGTGGCCGTGTCCGATGAAATCGTACAGGTGGCGCAGAACCTGTTGTCGAATGCCGTCAAGTATTCCGATGACGGCGGGCGGATCCGCGTGGCCTGCGGGCGCGAGCGCTCGCTCGAGGCGGCCCGCGCCGAAGCCGGGCGGCGCTGGCCGGAAGCCGACCGGATGACAATCATTTCCGCCCAGCGCGACGAGACCGCTCCGGGCATCTGGCTGCGCGTCGTTGATGACGGTCCGGGGATCGAACGCGAGCACCTGCCGCGGCTGGGCCAGCGCTTCTACCGCGTCGATGAAAGCCGCGGCGGGGATATCACCGGGACGGGGCTGGGGCTTGCCATCGTCAAGCATGTCATGGCGCGCCATCGCGGCGGGCTGATTGTCGAAAGCCGGCCCGGCCAGGGCTCGGCCTTCGGCATCTGGATGCCGGGCCATTCAGCTTCGCCGGCTTGAAATCATTGCGTTTGCGGTTAACCTCCTCAA
>JAAANZ010000043.1 GCA_009909065.1 Alphaproteobacteria bacterium
GCACATGATATCGCCCGGATCCTTGCCGAGAATCTGCCAGCAGGCGGTCGTGATCTCCGGGGGATCATCACCGGGCACCATCTCCGGGAACAGGACGAGCTGCCCGGAATCGCCGGGATCTGTATCAAGGCCGGCCTCGGCCATCAGTCTCGCATAGCCCTTGCGCGCCTCGCTCTCGTTTTCGGCCATCGCCTGGCGCCCGGCCAGGCAGACGGCAAAACCCTGCTCGCCCAGCCAGCGAAGCCCCTGCAACGCGATCTCGAAACTGCCCGCCCCGCGTTCGGCATCGTGCAGCTCGCGGGTGAAATGATCCATGGAGACGCGAATCACCATCTGTCCCGCGAACCGGGCCTCAAGGTCTCTCAGCCCTTCGCGGATCCGCGGGCGCATCATCGGGCGCATCGCATTGGTCAGCACCAGAAGGCTGTGGCCGCGCGCCAGGCAGGCCTCCATGATCTCCAGGATTTCCGGGCACATGAAGGGCTCGCCCCCGGTGATGCCGATCTCCACCTTTCCTTGCCCGGCCTGGTCGATCTCGTCCAGGAACGGCGTCACATCCGACAGGGACAGATAGACAAGCCGGTCATTCGTCGGCGAGCTTTCGATATAGCAATTGACGCATTCGAGATTGCACAGCGTGCCGGTGTTCAGCCAGAGCGTCTTCAGCCCGCGCCAGTCGACACTGGCGCGCCGTTCGCCTTTCGCCGTCACATCGCGGTGGCGGAACTTTTCGGGGGGAATATCACTACCATCCATGGCGTGCAGGCTAACGAAGCCGCACAGACATGAAAGCCCCGCGCGGCTCACGACCGCTCACGCTTTCGTGCAGGTCGGCCATAAGCGCTGTCATTCGGCGTTGCCAGCCTGGCGGAACGCCTTCGACTTGCGCAGCCGGTCGATCAGTTGGGGATGCAGCGGCTCATTGCCCGCCACGATATTGCCGGTGCGCAGCACATTGCCGCCATCGATCTCGTCGACGAAGCCGCCCGCCTCGCGCACCAGCACGATCCCGGCGGCAATGTCCCACGCCCGGAGCCCGCGTTCCCAGAAACCGTCAAAACGCCCGGCCGCCACATAGGCAAGATCCAGGGCGGCCGAACCATAGCGCCGGATCCCGGCGGTGACCGGCGTCATGGCCGCCAGCTCGCCCCAGAACGCCTCATGGGCCGCTTCGGCCTTGCCATGATACGGCGTGCCGGTCGCGATCACGGACTCGCTGAGTTTGCGCCGCGCCGCGACGATCAGCTTGCGCTGGTCGAGCCAGGCACCGCGCCCTTTCTCGGCCCAGAAAATCTCGTTTTTGGCCACATCATAGACGACACCGCAGAACAGCTCGCCTTCACGCTCCAGCCCGATGGAAACGGCGTAATGCGGCTGGCCATGCAGGAAATTCAGCGTGCCATCGAGCGGGTCCACAATGAAACGGTTCGACTTGTCGGTGCCCGGCACCTCGCCACGCTCTTCCATCAGGAAACCATAGCCCGGCCGCGCCTTGGAGAGCGCATTGTAAATGATCTCCTCGGCGCGGTGATCGGCATTCGAGACGAAATCGGCCGGTCCCTTCCTGGAGACCTGGAGATTTTCGACTTCGCCGAAATCACGCGCCAGCTGGCGCCCGGCATCACGGGCCGCTTTGATCATCACGGAACCGACGGGGGAGGGTTTGGACATCGCAGGTCCTTGTAAGACAAAAATTATCGAAAAAAGCTGGCCGCAGCTAAATCAGTCGCGCCGGGAATTTGGCGAGGGATCAATGATCGAAATAAGCCACATGACACTCCACATGCCCGCAGCAAGCAAAGGCGCCATAAGCACATCTTGTGCCAAAGGATCAAGTTCCATCATCTACATTCCTGTCTTCTACCAATTCGTAGTGCGCAATGGCGTGAAACGCCAGTCCTGCAAGGAAGGCGCCTATTGCTGAAACCCAAGAGATGTCCACTTGATTCAAGAACGGCCCGACCAGTCCGCCCCCACAAAAGTTTGGCAACCGTATTCCATAAATCTGCCGACAGGCGTCTGCGCTCCGGGCTCAGCCTGTATCGAAAATCATCACCATTTGTCTGCATTGACTCAATCAGACCGGCGCAGATAGGTGCTGTCGGCGGTCTGGACCACGATCTTCTCGCCGTTGCTGACAAAAGGCGGGACCATCACGCGCACGCCATTGTCGCAGGTCGCCGGCTTGAAACTGTTGGCCGCGGTCTGGCCCTTCACGACCGGCTCGGTCTCGACAACTTCCAGCACCACCTGTTCGGGCAACGCCACGCCGATCGGCGTGGTTTCGTAGAACTCGATCTCGACGACCATGCCATCCTGGAGATAGGCGCCCTGGTCGCCCAGAAAGTCATGCGCCAGCTCGATCTGCTCGAAATTCTCCTGGTCCATGAAGGCGAAAGCCTCTCCAGTATCATAGAGATACTGATATTCCTTCTGCTCCAGACGAACCTTCTCGACTGTCTCAGTGGCACGGAAACGCTCATTCAGCTTCGAGCCATTCATCAGGTTGCGCAGTTCGACCTGGTTGAAGGCCCCGCCCTTGCCCGGCTTGACAGCATTGGTCTTCATCGCGCGCCAGACCTCGCCCTTGTGCTCGATCACGTTTCCGGGCTTGATTTCATTGCCATTGATCTTGGCCATGTCCTTGTCCTCAGTCTTGTCGCGCCATTTGCGACGCAGTTATCGTGTTTGCTGGTGTGCGGCCAGTGGCCGTGTCAGGGTTCAGTTCCCATCGGCCGCGCCGGCCGTGTCGAACACGGTGTTGAAGGCGGCCACGGCCGCGGCCGGCCCGCCTGCATGGTTCCAGACGCCGGAACTCACGGCCAGGAAATCGGCGCCGGCCCTGACCAGCGGCGCCGCACGCTCGACCGTGATCCCGCCGATCGCGACACAGGGAAGCTCCATCGTCTCCTGCCACCAGGAAAGGATCTCCGGATCGGCGGGCGTGGCCTTGTCCTTTGTCACCGTGGGAAAAAAGCTCCCGAAAGCGACATAATCGGCGCCCTCCTCTCCGGCGACCATGGCGCGGTGACGGCTTGCCTTGCACGTCGCCCCGACAATCGCGTCCGGCCCCAGGATCCGCCGCGCCTCGGCCACCGGGACGTCATCAAGACCGACATGAACGCCATCGGCGCCGAGTTCGAGGGCGAGCGACGGGCTGTCATTGATCACCACGGCGACCCCCATCTCCTGAACCGGCGCCATCACAGTATCGGCCAGCGCCCGCGTGGCCGCCTCGTCGATCGCGTCGCCCGCCTTCAGGCGCATTTGCAGGCAGGCCACGTCACCCGCCTCCAGGGCCGCCATCAGCGCGTCGGAAAAGCCGTCGATATCCTCGATGGCCGGCGGCGTGATGAGGTAAAGGCGCGTGCGCGGACGATCAGTCATCCGTCATGATTAAGCCGTCTGCGCGCGATTCTCAATCGGCTGGCCGGCCAACACGACCGCCCGGACATGGCGCATTGCCGGCATCACCGATCAGCAGGCCTTCGAAGCCTCGCAGATGCTGTCGATCGCCTCGCCCAAGGCCGCATTGAATTCCGCATCGCTCTGCTGTGCAGACAGCCCTTGCGTCAGCGCGCGCGAGAAGCTGGCGATCATGCCGTCATTCTGCGCCAGCTTCTCGCAGGCCTCGTCGCGCGAATAGCCTCCCGACAGGGCCACGACGCGCATCACGCGGGGATGATCGACCAGCGGCTTGTAGAGATTGGCCTGCGTCGGAAGGGTGAGCTTGAGCATCACCTGCTGGTGGGCCGGCACGCTGTCGAGCCCCTTCTCGATCTCGGCGAGCAGGAGTTCTTCGGCCTCGGCCTTGTCCGCGATCTTGATATTCACTTCCGGCTCGAGGATCGGCACAAGGCCATGGCTGAGAATCTGGTGTCCGGCCTCGAACTGCTGGGCGACATTCGCCGCAATGCCCTGCGGGTTGGCCGCGAGGATGTTCGAGCGCATCTTGGTTCCGAAAATGCCCTTTCCGACTGCGCGTTCGCAAAGCGCGTCGAGCTGCGGCATCGGCTTCATCAGCTGGACGCCGTTCTCCTCATCGGCAAGGCCCTTGTCGACCTTCAGGAAGGGCACGACCCCGCACGCCTTCCAGAGATAGTCCGCCGTGGGCGTGCCGTCGATATCGCCATCCATGGTCCGCTCGAACAGGATTGCGCCGATCACCTTGTCGCCCGTGAAGGCGGGCGATTTGATAATCCGCGCGCGCATCTCGTGGATGAGGGCGAACATCTCCTCCTCATTGGCCCAGCTGCCGTCCTCGATGCCATAGAGGCGCAGCGCCTTCGGCGTTGACCCTCCCGACTGGTCGAGCGCGGCGATAAAGCCATCCTTTTCGGCCATCTGCCGGGCCATTTGCGTATCGGTCATGTCGATTACCCTCTTATTCCCCACTGACTGAACTCCTGCCTCGCCCTCAGCCTTCGCCGGGGGCCACGCCCTGATAAATCTCTTCCATCGCAAGTTCGGTGCCGATTGCCGCCACTTCGAGGCTTTCCCCGAGCTGCGTCAGCAATCGGGGCGCCTGCAGCCAGTTGCCACCCTCTCCGGGCGAGAAAGTCTCGACACGGTATTCACCGGGATAGACGAGGATGATCTGATGGAGACTGGCGAGCGTTCTGTACCGGTCGAACCTGAGGCCGCGATCGCGCGCCAGCGTCGAGGGTGAGAGCACCTCGAACACGACGGACGGGTCGTCAATGCTGCGTTCAAGGTCATTCGGCATCGCGCCGCAGCGAATGATGACATCGGGATCCATGAAACTCTCGCTGCCATCGGCGTTGATCGCCCGCACGAAGAAGTCCCGCAGCACCTCGCACCCGCTGCCGCCCGCGCGGACCAAGAGCGCTGCGGCAATATTCTGAGACAGGCGAGCATGGCGCAACGTGGCGCCGACCCTGGCCGTCGGGCCACCCGGCCGGACCGGCCCCGGCGGGGTCTCACACTTGAGCAGCTCCGGGATCGCGTCGATGAGTTCCCATTTCTCCCGGGGCCGCTGGTCGATGAAAGCGAAGCATTCCTTCGCTGCCATCGGGCCTTCCGGGATTTCAGTGGCGAGTGACATGGCCATTTCCTAGCACAGTGTTCGCCCTTACGCCTTCAGAGCCTCGACGCCGGGCAGAGGCTTGCCTTCCATCCACTCCAGGAACGCCCCGCCGGCCGTGCTGACGAAAGTGAAGTCGCCGGCCACGCCGGCATGGTTGAGCGCGGCGACCGTATCGCCCCCGCCGGCCACGGCGGTCAGCCGGCCGGCCTTCGCGCGCGCACCGGCGGCCCGCGCGGCGGCGACGGTGGCCTGGTCGAAAGGTTCGATCTCGAACGCGCCGAGCGGGCCGTTCCAGACCAGCGTCTTCGCCGCATCCATGGCCGACGCGAGAATGGCCACGCTCTGCTCGCCGGCATCGAGGATCATCTCGTCGCTGCCGACCTCGTCCAGCCCGCAGGCGCGGCTGGGGGCATGCGCGGCAAATTCCTTCGCGACGACGAGGTCGCGCGGCAGGAGAATGTCGCAGCCGGCGGCTTTCGCATTCGCCTCGATCTCGCGGGCGGTGTCGGCGAGATCGTGCTCGCACAGTGACTTTCCGACATCATGGCCGCGCGCGGCGAGAAACGTGTTGGCCATGCCCCCGCCGATCGCCAGGGCGTCCACTTTCGAGACAAGATTGGTCAGAAGGTCGATCTTGGAGGAGACTTTCGCCCCGCCCACCACGGCCAGGACCGGGCGCCGGGGCGTGCCGAGCGCGGCGTCCAGCGCATCGAGCTCGGCCTCCATCTGCCGGCCGGCATAGGCGGGAAGCCGTTCGGCCAGGCCCGAGGTGGAGACATGCGCGCGATGGGACGCCGAGAAAGCGTCATTGACATAGATGTCGCCAAGCTTCGCCATATCATCGGCGAGCGCGGGATCGTTCGCCTCCTCGCCGGCGTGAAAACGGGTGTTTTCCAGGAGGACGACACCGGCGGGTGGCAGGTCGGCGATGGCCCGCTCGGCATCAGGGCCGGCACAGTCGCCGGCAAAGCTCACCGGGCTGGCGAGCGCCTGCGAAAACGCCATAGCCACCGGGGCGAGGCTCATATCCGGATTGCGCGCGCCCTTCGGCCGGCCGAAATGGGCCAGAAGCGCGACTTTCGCGCCCGCGGTGCGCAGGCTCTGGACGGTCTCGACGGCCGCATCCAGCCGTGTGGCATCACTGACACGCCCGCCTTCCATCGGAACATTGAAATCGACGCGCACCAACGCGGTCTTTCCTGTCAGGTCGCCGGCATCCTCGATGCGCCTGAAGCTGGTCATGGCTTGTGTCTCTACTCGTTTTGGTCCGTCAGTCCCGCTTCAGCAGGGACAGGGACAGGGTGATTTCAGGGAAAGCGAGCGGGGAAATCGCGGTTTCGGCATCGACCACCCGCTCGCTGGCATAGTTGCGCCCGCGCGGCTCTCGCAGGAGGGTGATCTCGCCGGCATCGAGATCGATCAGCCAGAGTTCCGGCACGCCGGCCTCGGCATAGATCGGGCGCTTCAGCATCCGGTCCCGGTTCTGGCTGGACTTCATCACTTCAGCGATGAGGGCGATGTCACCGCCCATCATCTCATTGGTGCCGACATCGGCCCGGTAAATCAGAAGGTCCGGCCTGAGTTCAGTGTCACGGGACAGGAACAGGCTCCCTTCGGAACTGACCCGCCACGGACCGGGAAAGCCCAGGACCGCTCCAAAGAACTGCATCAGCGCACTGCGCACATCCATGTGCTCGAAGCTTTCACTCGGCATGTCGAACCACTCCCCCCGGATCAGTTCCCAACGGTCTTCGGGATCAATCATGCCAAGCTCCACCATGCGGGCCATGTCCGCATTGGTGAAATAGCGCTGGCCATCCTCGCGCTGGTGGTAGGGAAGCCGGTTTCCGTCCATGCCTGTTCCTAACACGCCAGTCGGGCCGGGCTCTAGAGCAGCGTTCCCATATGCACGGCAGTGTCGCTCATGCGGGTCGCAAAGCCCCACTCATTGTCATACCAGCTCAGGATACGCACCATGGTGCCATCGACCACCTGGGTCTGCGGCAGGGCAAAGGTCGAACTGGCCGGATTGTGGTTGAAATCAGCAGAGACGAGCGGCGCATCGGTATAGGCCAGCACACCCTTCATCGGCCCGTCGGCCGCGGCCTTGACGGCCTCGTTTATCTCCCCGGCCGTGGTCGCCTTGTCCGCATCGAAGACGAGATCGACCATGGAGACATTCGGCGTGGGCACGCGCACCGCCGACCCGTCGAGCTTGCCGGCAAGCTCGGGCAGCACGAGGCCGACGGCCTTGGCCGCGCCGGTCGAGGTCGGGATCATGGAATTGGCCGCCGCGCGCGCGCGGTAGAGATCCTTGTGCATGCGGTCGAGCGTCGGCTGGTCGCTGGTATAGGCGTGCACCGTCGTCATATAGCCGCGCGTGATGCCGACCGCGTCATTGAGCACCTTGGCCACCGGCGAGAGACAATTGGTGGTGCAAGACGCATTCGAGACCACGACGTCCTCGGGGGTCAACGTGGCATGGTTGACGCCATAAACGACCGTCTTGTCAGCGCCATTGGCCGGCGCGGAGACCAGGACGCGCTTGGCGCCGGCTTCCAGATGTGCGGCCGCATCCTCGCGCTTGGTGAAGATACCGGTGCATTCCAGGGCAATATCGACATCCATTTCCGAATGCGGAAGCTCGCGAGGGTCGCGCACGGAGGTGCAGAGAAAGGAACGGTCCCCGACCTGGATCCGGTCGCCATCGACCTTGACCTCCTGGGCCAGCCGGCCGTGAACGGTATCATACTGCAAGAGGTGCGCATTCGTATCCACCGGCCCCAGATCATTGATGGCAACGACTTCAATATCGTCGCGGTTATGCTCGACAATCGAGCGCAGCACCAGTCGGCCGATGCGGCCAAATCCATTAATCGCGACGCGAATGGCCATGGGAAAGTCCTCTCTTCAAATTTTGCATACCCGGTTCCCGCGCGGTTTAGACCGGCTTTCCCGCAACGTCCAGATGGCGGTTTGCGGTCCGTCCGCCGAGCGCTTGAGATGCAAGACCCGCGCCGTCAGCCGCGATGTCCGGGCGCATCCAGGAAGAACCCGCCGCGGCCGGTCAGCCAGCGCCCGGCGAGATAGACAAGAAGTCCGACCGGGCCGAGAATGAAACTGCCCACCTGGCCCGGCACGCGGACGAAATGCGACACGTTCCGCGCCAGGGCGTCACGCCCGATCCAGGCGCCGACAAACAGGTCGAAGACGAGGTAATGCGTCCAGCCCGTCAGCAGGCCGGCAGGCGTGTCGAAGGCTTTCATGACCGCCTCCAGCGACCCGAAACCGGTCCCCTCGACCGTCTCGCCGAAGACAAGGGCGCGCGATATGAAGACGATATAGATGAGGCCGAAGACAATCGGGTAGAGGCCGGAATGCACCAGCCGCCGGGTCAGGCCGGCGCCCGGAAGGAAGACCAGCAATATCCAGGCTGGCAGGACAAGGGCATTGATCCCGATATAAATCTGCGCATCGCTCATATCCGCGATTATATACCATCGCCATGCCGGGACCAGCGGGATATGCCGTGGCACAGGCGCGAGCCTGTCCAACCTCCGCGCAGTTGAGGCATACTCTATCCCTCCTCCCCATGGGGGCCGGGTTGGCCGTTCGGCCTTTCGGGAGGGGTGGTGAAGGTCAGGCCCGCCGGCAGGTTTACGGTCTGCCGCCCAGGCTAGCGGGGCCGATCCGGATGCGCGGGGCAAATCCGCGTGGGAAACGCCCGGGCCCCGGTATCTGTCGCTTGCGGCAGGCCGGGCGCATACAGGTCCGGCGGCGAATATGTCACCCGTGAAGGCCCGATCCACTGACGCGGCAAGCGTGGGACCACGCTTCGAAGACTCCTCACGCGTCAATCATGGAAGCGCCCCACGCTTGCGCGCCGGCCCCTGCCTTTCAGGGGCGAGACCGCAACCGGACGCCGCAGGGCGGGCCGGGCCGGCGTGTTGGAAAAGACTCCGCCGGCAAGCCTCGGTCCCCCGCTCAACCGGGCCAGGACGGGTATTCGCCTTGTCGTTTGCGCCCTTGCAACAGTCCGCGCAGGCGGTTTTCAGCTTGCGGCCGCAATGCGTTCGCGGGCGATCCTGTCGGCAACCGTGTTTGTCGGCACATTCGCGCTCAGCGCCTCGTCAAGCACATTGCCGAGCGTGTCGATCAGGACGCCGAGTTTGCCGTCGACCCACTGAGTGGCGTACTGGCCCGAAATCTCGGCGGCGACATTGATGATCCCGCCGCCATTGATGACGTAATCGGGCGCATAGAGGATGCCGGCCTCGCGCAGTTTCTCGCCCATTTCGGGCGTGACAAGCTGGTTGTTCGCCCCACCGGCGACCACTTTCGCGCGAATGCGCTTCAGCGTGTCCGGATTGATCACGGCGCCGAGGGCGTTGGGGGAAAAGATATCCGCCTCGACGTCATAGATCGCCTCTGGCGAAACGATCCGGGCGCCGGTGGCTTCGGCCACTTCATCGAGAGCCGCCTGATCGACATCGGCGATGACAAGCCGCGCGCCGGCCTTTGCCAGGTGCTGGCAGAGATAGCCGCCGACCGAGCCGACGCCCTGCACCGCCACGGTCCGGCCATTGAGATCGGCGCTTCCGAAGGCGCGCCGCGCGCATTCCAGGATGCCGAGATACACACCGCGGGCGGTCACCGGCGAGGGGTCTCCGCTGGCATCCTCACCCTCGGCCAGCCCGGCGGCATAGGCGGTCTCCTCGCCGGCAATCTGGATATCGGCGACATCGATGCCGACATCCTCGGCCGTGTAATAACGCCCCTGCAGGCTCTCCACGGCGCGGCCGAAGGCCAGGAACAGCTCGCGCGACTTGCCGGTATGGCTGTCGCCCCAGATCACCGCCTTGCCCCCGCCATGCGGCAGGCCGGCCATGGCATTCTTGTAGCTCATGCCCTGCGACAGGCGCAGGGCGTCGGTGATCATGTCGGCGCCGCTGGCATAGTCCCACATCCGGCAGCCCCCGGCGGCCGGTCCGAGCGCGGTGGAATGGATCGCGATGACACAACGCAAACCGCTGGCGGCGTCGTGGAAGGCATGCACGCCCTCATGGGCATCGAAACTGGGATGGTCGAACATCAGGCAACTCCGCGGGGCGCGATCCGGGCATCGCGGGCCCGCGCCGTCAGAATCAGGATGGCGCCGCTTAACGCCGGGTTCGCATTCAGGTCAATCGGCAAGCGCCGCCGAGGCTGGATACCGGGCGGTGCCCGTTTGCCGCCAGGGCAGCGGGCCCTCGCCGCTGGGAAGCGGCGCGTCGGGCGCTTTCAGGAAAGCGAGATAGTCGGCAAACACCGTCTCGGCCTGCAGGTCGCGCAGGAGCATGTGATAGCCGTCTTCATAAAAGACCGTGCGCACATGGCCGGGCAGCACGGGGGCCGTGCGGGCCATGGCGCCCGGCGGGATAACAATGTCATTGGCCCCGTAACTCAACAGGGTCGGCGTTCCGCCCGGAAGCTCGTCGGCGCGGTCATGCGCGCGTTCCATCAGGGCCACCACGCCGTGCACCTGGTCGATCCGGTTCTCGAAGAGGCGCAGCCGGTCCTGGCCGGCCCAGCGGAGCATTTCGAGATTGTCGCTCGGCATGATCTTCACGAAGCGCCGCGGCGGGGTGACGATCCAGCCCGGCCGCATGCGCACCGAGGTCCACAGGCTGACCCGGTAGAGCACGGGCAACGCGCCCCAGCCACGAAGCCCCGGTCCCGACAGGATCAGCCTGTCGGCCTCCGGCGGGCGCTCGCTGGCAAAGGCGGTCATCGCGACGGCTGCGCCCATCGAGATGCCGACAACGGCGATCCGCGCTTCGGGATGGCGGCGCCGGGCGATCTCGACCGCGGTGCGAAGGTCCTCGCGCAGGAGGTCTTCATCCGGCCAGATCCCGCGCCCCGGCGAGCGCCCGAAGCCGCGCTGGTCATAGGCATAGGTCGTCACCCCACGGGCCGCCCACCAGGGCGCCGCCATGTGAAAGGCGTTCGCATAATCATTCATGCCGTGCAGGCCGACAATCACGATTTCCGGCGCGCCCTCCTGTGCCGGCCAGACCGTGAGCCCAAGCTCGGCACCGTCAAAGCTGATGAAACGGCTGGCTTCGGGCTCGAAATCTGGCATCGGCGGATCCTTGAGGTCGAGGGCCTGCAGCCGGGCCGGCGCACAGGCGGCGATCAGCAACAGGAGTATAGCTAGAATTGCGACCGCACTGCGGCGCGAAGGGCGGGAAGGACATCTGTCTCGAACCAGGGATGGCGTTTGAGCCATGCATTGTTCCTCCAGCTGGGATGCGGTGTCGGAAACAGCCCCTCGCCGGCGAATTCGCGCCAGCGCGCCACGGTTTCAGTGAGCGTGCGCCCGGCCCGCCTGCCGAGATGCCAGCGCTGGGCATAACCGCCGATAACCAGCGTGACACGAATATCCGGCAACCGCGAGAGGAGTGCGGCGCGCCACTCGGCTGCGCAGCGTTTCATGGGCGGCAGGTCGCCGCCCTTGGCGTCATAGCCGGGAAAGCAGAAGCCCATCGGCACAATCGCGACCCGGGATGGGTCGTAGAATTCGGCCTCGCTGACACCCATCCAGTCACGCAGGCGCACCCCGGAAGGATCGTTGAACGGCGTGCCGGACCGGTCGGCGAGATTGCCAGGCGCCTGGCTGGCGACAAGGATTCGGGCACGCCGGTCGGCGCGAAACACCGGGTTCGGCGCGTTCGGCATCTCGCCGGCACAAAGACGGCACCCTCGGATACGGGCCAGAAGGGGCTGGAGTTCGTCCATGACACCTCCATATTTGCGCCAGCCCCCGCCATCGCCAAGGAGAGGTGCGCAGTCATGGCCAGTCCGGTTGAACAGCTGATCGAACCGAGGGCGCGCGACCTGGGCGGGGGCTTCCGGGTGCGCCGGGTGCTGCCCTTCCATGCGCGCCGGATGGTGGGGCCGTTCATCTTCTTCGATCATTTCGGGCCGGCGACCTATGAGCCGGGCGAGGGCTTCGATGTGCGCCCGCATCCACATATCGGCCTGGCCACGGTGACCTATCTCTTCGAGGGCGCCATAGCCCACAAGGACACGGTCGGCAGCGATCTGACCATCCGGCCGGGCGCAGTGAACTGGATGACGGCCGGCCGCGGCATCGTGCACTCCGAACGCACCCCGCCGGCCGAGCGCGATCGCGGGCAGTCCCTGCACGGCATCCAGACCTGGGTCGCCCTGCCCGGGGAACATGAAGAGGCCGAACCCGGCTTCAGCCACCACCCGGCCGAGAGCCTGCCGGTCTTCGATCTGGGCGGCGCCGAGGCGCGCCTGATCGCGGGTAATGCCTGGGGTCACAGTTCT
>JAAANZ010000025.1 GCA_009909065.1 Alphaproteobacteria bacterium
GTCTTGCGCACGCAGGACCGTCAGGGCCGTACGCCTGAGGGCTTCGATCCGGCGAAATATGCGGCCATTGGCGAGAGTGATCGAATGACCCTGAAGTTCCGGAAGCCGGAATAGCCTCTCATGCGCGAGCTCTTCGCCACACGCCTCCATGAAGCCCGGCTGACCGAGGCGGGCCTCATCGCCGAACTCGAGGACGCGGTCTGGATGCTCGAGGAAGGCGATGCGGCCGGCCATGACTGGTGCGAGCGGGAAGGGTATCCCGGTTACACATCCTATGCCTCCCTCGACGATCTGCCGCAGCGCGCCCCGGCATTCGCCGCCTTGAAAACGGCTCTCGACAGGCAGGCGGCGGCCTTCGCGCAGGCCCTGCACTGGGATCTTGGCGCACGGACGCTCAGGCTGGATGCGCTTTGGGTGAACATTCTCGGCGAAGGCATGGTGCATTCCGGTCATATCCATCCCGGCTCGGTCATATCCGGCACCTGTTATGTGGCCATGCCCGAGGGCGCGGGCGCCATCCGTTTCGAGGATCCGCGTCTGCCGGCGATGATGGCGGCGCCGCAACCCCTGGCCGAGGCGCCGGAGGCCCTGCGCCGCTTCGTTTACCTGGCCCCGGCGCCCGGCGATATCCTGATGTGGGAAAGCTGGCTGCGCCATGAAGTCATGCCCGGAACGAGCCAGGAACCGCGCCTCTCGGTGAGCTTCAACTACGCCCTGCGCTGAACGGGCCCGTGAATTGCGACGGACGTCGATATTGACGTGCTGCACCGCAACAGCCACTGACGCACGAGGTTCAGGAAAAGGGTATCGGGATGGATATCAGCAAGATCAGTGTCGGAGAGGCTCCGCCGGACGATATCAATGTGATCATCGAGGTGCCGCTCGGCGGCGAGCCGATCAAATACGAGATCGACAAGGATTCCGGGGCCATGTTCGTGGACCGGTTCCTTTACACGGCGATGCGCTATCCCTGCAATTACGGCTTTGTGCCCCATACGCTGAGCCTTGATGGCGATCCGATGGATGTCATGGTGGTTGGCCAGCGCGCGCTCGTGCCGGGCGCGGTCGTGCGGGCACGCCCGGTCGGCGTATTGCTGATGGAGGATGATGGCGGTGTTGATGAGAAAATCCTCGCCGTGCCGCACCAGAAGCTGACACGCTTCTATGAAAAGATCGACAATTATACCGACCTTCCGGAAATCCTGGTCGACCGGATCATCCACTTCTTCACCCATTACAAGGACATGGAGCCCGAGAAATGGGTGAAGGTGCAAGGGGTCGAGGGTGTCGAGAAGGCGCGTGAACTGATCGGGCAGGCTGTGGACCGGATCGGATCCGGCCGCTAAAGCAGGGTCTAAGCCATAGGAAGCGATTGCGAACGCAGACTTGCGTAAAAACAAAGATATGAAGTGCCGGTCTGGAGTGGAGCGGAAGACGGACGCTTTAACAGGCCGCTGAAAAAGTGTCGGGTTTGGCTTCGAATGCTGAATTCCTTGTCCTTGGCTTCAGGGAGGATGGGGTACGAAGACCGGAACATGGCACGTTGGAACTTTTCAGCTATATTTCGATCGAGGAGCGGGTGGCTGAGCGCCATCGGCTGCGTCTGATCCGGGCGCTACTCCTGCAGGCTTTCTATTCGATCCGTTCCGAGCGCCAGTTGATGGAGCAGATGGCGTTCAACCTGCTCTATCGCTGGTTTGTGGAGCTCGGGCCCGACGAGCGCGTCTGGGACGCCTCGACCTTTTCGAAGAACCGGGACTGGCTGTTTGAGGCCGATGGCGGGCATCGCGTTTGAATGGATGAAAGACTGTATCGGGCCAACTATGCCCGGATGGGTGCGGAATCCTAGAACCTGGAATTGCACTCTGAGCTGACGAAAAGACCGCTTCTTTCTGATTGCGAGGGCATGGTCGCCATCCCTATTCGACCTCGCCCAACTACCGACCCCTCCCAATCGGGGGGTACATGGTGGGTGCATGGTGCTCACTTGGTGCTTACTTTTCGAAAATCTGGAGCGGAGGGTCGCTCGCTTGGGCCTGTAAGCAGCTGTTTTTGTAAAAAAATCTGGCGCACCCATCAGGATTCGAACCTGAGACCTCTGCCTTCGGAGGGCAGCGCTCTATCCAGCTGAGCTATGGATGCGCGTCGAGCCCCCCGTCTTTAGGGGAAACCGGCGGGCTGTGCAATGGCGGGCCGGCGGCGGGCTGAGGGCCATTGTCTCCGGCCAGACCCGGCACTGGACGGGCGGGGGCCATTCGGCGTATCGGGTTCGGCGTGCGACACGAACCGACCTGCCATGGAGCGTCCATGCCCATCGAACATCGCCTCACACAATTGCTGGCCGCGGGCCTTTCGGGCCTTCTGCTGGCCGCTTGCCAGCCGTCCCAGACACCTGGCGCGGATGGGGATGAGGAGGGCCCTCCGGCCGCGCCGCCATCGCCATCCTCTTCAGCCGCCAGCAACGAGGCTGCGCCCCAGCCGGAAGCCGGCGATCGGACCGTGGCCACTCGGCCGGGCGATGCAGCCCCGGCCGTCTGGACACTTTCGGACGAGGATACGACGGTTCACCTTTTCGGCACGGTGCATATTCTCAAACCGGAAACCGAATGGCGCACACCCGGTTTCAACGAGATTTTCGAGGCGGCCGATGCGGTCTATTTCGAAGCCGACGTGTCGAGCCCGCAAGCCGCGCAGGCCATGGCAGGGCTGGTGCCGGAACTCGGCATCTATTCGGACGGCACGCGGCTGAGCGATGTGCTCGATGCCGAAGAGGAACGCGAAGTCGAAGAGGCCATGAATCATATCGGCGTGCCCATGAGCGCGATCGAGCCGATGAAACCCTGGCTCGCCACGGTTCAGCTTTCGGTGCAGGCGCTCGTCAAGCAGGGCTACAAGCCCGACAGCGGCGTCGAGACGGTGCTGACCGAAGCGGCCAGGGACTCCGGAAAGCCGCTTCGCTTTCTTGAAACCGGAGAAGAACAGCTTCGCTTCTTTGCCGACATGCCGCAGGAAGACCAGGTGGAATTCCTCGTCGCCTCGGCCGTCCAGATCGAGGAAAACCCGCAATTGCTGGACACGCTCGTTGCCGAATGGGCCGAGGGCGATGTCGAGGCGATCGGGCAGATCATGTCCGAGCCGGAAGTGATGGGCTCGGAACATGTCTATGATGTCCTGATCGTCGAGCGCAACGAGGACTGGACCGACCAGATCGAGACGCTGATGGAGGATGAAGCCGGCACCTTCCTCATCGCCGTCGGGGCCGGGCACCTGGCCGGTGAGGACAGCGTGGTCGAGATGTTGCGCGCGCGCGGGTACGAGGTCGAGGGGCCGTGAGCGCCCTGACAGGCGCTCCCCCCACGCTGTCAGCCGCCGGGTTCGGGGGAAACGCGCACGACAAGCTTGCCGAGATTCTGGCCGGTGAAGAGCCGTTCGAGCGAGGCGGGCGCGTTTTCCAGCCCGTCGACAATATCGGTCTCGAAGGCCAGCCTGCCTTGCATCAGCCATCCGGCCATGGCCTCGATGCCTTCCGGGAAACGGTCGAGATAATCGATGACGATAAAGCCCTTGAGCAGGGTGCGTCGCATCAGGAAATTGGTGAAATTATAGGGGCCCGGCACCGGTTCGGTCGCGTTGTAAGACGAGATCAGCCCGCAGAGCGGCATGCGTGAGAAATCGTTCAGGCGGGCGATGATCTCGTCCATGATCTGGCCGCCGACATTCTCGAAATTGATGTCGATGCCATCCGGGCAGTGCTTGTCCAGTGCGGCGCCAATGTCTTCGGACTTGTAATTGATGGCCGCGTCGAAGCCGGCCGTTTGCGTCAGCCAGCGGCATTTTTCGTCCGATCCGGCAATGCCGACCGCGCGGCAACCCTGGATTTTCGCGATCTGGCCGACCATGGAGCCGACCGCGCCGGCCGCCGCCGAGACCACGACCGTTTCGCCGGCGCTGGGCTGGCCGATATCCATCAGCCCGAAATAGGCGGTCATCCCTGTGGCGCCGAGCGGGCCCATGAAGGCGGTCAGCGGCACGCCGGGCAATTGCGGCAGCTTGTTCAGCGCCGCACCGGCAAGCGTGTTGTAGTCGGCCCAGTGGGCCAGGCCGGTATTGACGATATCGCCGGCCGCGAAGTCGTCATGGCGGCTTTCTGTGACGACCGCGATGGAGCCCCCGCGCATGGGCTCGCCGATGGCCACAGGCGGCATATAGGCATCCATGTCGCTCATCCAGATGCGGTTCGTCGGGTCCAGGGAGAGATAAATCGTGCGCGCGCGCACGTCTCCAGCTTCAAGCGGGGGCAATGGCTGTTCGACAAGTTCCAGATCGTCCTCGGCCACATCGCCGACGGGGCGTTTCCTGAGCACCCAGATCCTATTCCTGTCTGTCATGATTGCCTCCCATTGACACGGTGAACGGGAGTATGCGCGCCTTGCGTTGGGGAAGGAAAGCGCCGGCTATCGCGCTCACCCGCCAAGCAGGCGCTGGACGAGGCCCATCGCGCCGGTGAACTTCAGACCGCCATCGCGCACCGCAAGGGCGATACACGCGCCATCTTCATCGGCCACTGGCTGGTGCGTGTCGACACTCGACTTTACAGCGAGGTCGCCGGGGCCATAGCTGCCGGACCCGTCGGTAAAGCCCCCTGCGACCACCAGTGTGTATTCATTGCCCTCATGCGTGTGGCGGGGCACGGAAATGCCCGGCCCGATCCGGAAGAGTTCCGATTCGGCCAGCCCGCCTGTGTCCAGTTTCAGTCGTTTGAGGCCGGGCGCCACCATTTTCCAGCCACTGTCGCCTGCCGCATCAAGCGCAACCTCCCGCAGGGGTTCGGGCAGGGCGATGATCTCCGCCAGCGCTTCCCCGGCGGCTTTGGCAGCATGACGCCGCGCGGCAACCGGAGCCTCCGCATCGATCGCTGCGAAAGCGCGCTCCAGCGCCCCGTCCGTCATCCTCGCCGGGGCCTCGGCCTCCAGGAACAAGCCGCTGATCGCTTCACCCACGGCGATGGCCTCGGAAATGTCATTGCGCAGGGCCGCCTGGGTTTCGACGAGAAGCGCAAAGGACGGGTCGAGACAGCCGGCCGCATAGGCGCTGTAAAGCTCACTGAAAGCAGGTGCCTGTTCCACCTCGGCCAATTCTTCCCTCCGCTGGTTACGCCCGACAAACACGCGATATGTACCGTCCGGCCACAAGGTCAAGCAAATACAGCCCCTTATTTCGGCAGGCGTGCTCTCCGGCCTCAATCATCGAACTGGCCACGCAGGCGGTTGAAGGCAAGTCGGATACGCGATTTCACCGTGCCGAGCGGCAGGCCGAAAGCCTCCGCGATCTCGCTGTGTGACAGGCCCTCATAAAATGCCGCCTTCAACAGCTCCAACTGCTCGGGCGGCAGTTTGGCGATCTCTGCGCGCACATGGGTTTCCATCTGCTGACGGTCGAGAAGGTGATCGGGCTGTTCCGGTTCGGCAGGTCGCAGGAGTGGCTCGTCGGGTTCCAGTTCGGGCTTGCGGGTGCGGCGATGGGCATCGATGCGCCGGTTTCGCGCGATCCGGAAGATCCAGGTCGAGACCGACGCCTTCTCGGGATCGTACTGCCCCGCCTTGCGCCATACGCTGACCATGACATCCTGGACAAGGTCCTCGGCCTGGCCGGCATCGGCGCCTAGCTGCTGCATATAGCTTTTCAGACGCGGGGCGAAAAATTCGAAAAGGTGGGCAAAGGAGGAGCGGCATTGGTCTCGCGCAATGCGCAGGACATAATGTTCGAGAAGCTCGCGCTGTTGAGCGGCGTTCTGACTATCGACTGCAACGCTCAATCCCGGCGCCTTTTTCATACTGCTTTCCCAGTTTAACCGACACGGCGGTCATAGCAACCATTACGATCAGGCAGGCTTGGACCGGCCTCCCGGCCGTTCTTCACGAAAAATCAGCCATGCCCTGTTTCTCTCCTGCGAACCGTTATATTTTTGCGGCACAGATACACGGAAACGGACGCACCCCATGATCTCAAGGCGGTCAATTGCCGCTCGCATTCTGCCCCTGGCGCTCGGTGCGATCGCGCCGGCCGCGGCAGCACCGGCCGAGCCGACGGCGCTGGCGCGCTTCAGTGACTGGCAGGTTTTCACCAACAATGTGGATGGCGAGAAAATCTGCTATGCTGCCACGCAGGCCGACGACAAGGCGCCGCGCTCGGCCGATCATGGCGATGTCTGGTTCTATGTGACAAGCTGGGCGTCCGGCCGGGCGCGCAACCAGCCAAGCCTTCGCGTCGGCTACGATCTTCGCGCCGACCTGCCGTCCAAGGCGCGTGTCGGGCGCAGCGCCTGGTCGCTGTTCAATGTCGGGACGGAAGCCTTTGCCGATGATGATGACGATCCCAACCTGGTGCGCGCCATCGAGCGGGGGCTGGAACTGCGCGTTGAGTCGGTTTCCGAAAGGGGCACGGCGGTCGCCTATCATTTCTCGCTCAAGGGTTCTGCCGATGCGATCGCACGGGCCGAGCGCGCCTGTCGCTAGGCCCGCGGAGCCTGGATGATGCGCCGGCGCCGTCCCACACCGGAAGAGCTGCGGATCTGGGCCCGCGTCGCGCGCTCCGTCACGCCGCTGGATGGCGCCTCGCCGCCCGACCCTTCACCGCC
Organism: Alphaproteobacteria bacterium; assembly: GCA_009909065.1. GTDB lineage: Bacteria > Pseudomonadota > Alphaproteobacteria > Caulobacterales > Hyphomonadaceae > UBA5336. The sequence continues at coordinate 6,638 of JAAANZ010000025.1, forward strand.
ATCCTCAGACCCGCCCGCCGGCCCTGCAGGCGCCAACCCGGCGCCGCGAAAGGCCGATGAGCCCCGCCCGGCCAGGTCCACGCGGCGGCACGAGCCACGCAGCGGGGCCACTCCTGCGCCGCCGGCTGATCGCGGACGCGAGCGCCGGGTCCGCCGGGGCCGGGTCGATTTCGCGGCCCGTTTCGACCTGCACGGCCATACCCAGGCCAGTGCCGATCGCGCGCTCAAATCCTTCCTGCAAGGCCAGCAGCGCAACGGCGCGCGCTGCGTCCTCGTGATTACAGGCAAAGGGCGGGGCGGGGAATCGGTCCTGCGTCGGAATTTCCTGCACTGGCTGACCACGCCCGAAGCGCGCCGGCTGGTATCCGGATGGTCGCAAGCCCATGCCCGGCATGGCGGGCATGGGGCCTTTTACGTGTTCCTGCGGCGCCCGGCGGGATGAAATGAGTTACAGCACTTCGCCTAGGAAGGTGCGCAGCCCCTCCCAGCTGCGCGCATCGGCATCCGCGCTGTAGACAACGCCCATATTCGGGTCATTGGCGCCCGGCGTGGTGAAGGCATGCATCGTGTTGCCGAAAGCGTGAAGCTGCCAGTCGGCGCCGGCAGCCGACATTTCCCGGGCCAGCGCCAGGACGCTGTCGGGCTCGGCCATCGGGTCGTCCCAGCCATGATAGGCCACGACCTTTGCCGTGATCTTCTGTCCGGAAAGATTGTCCGCCGGCACGAAAAGCCCGTGGAAACTCGCCACGCCTTCAACATCCTGTCCGGCGCGCGCCATGTCCAGAACGCACAGACCGCCGAAACAGAAGCCGATCGCCGCGCGCTTGGAGGTGTCCACACCCTCAAGCGTTTTCGAATGCTCGACCGCGATGTTGAGGCGTTTCTGCAACTCGGCGCGGTCCTCCATGAAGGGCGTCATCAGCGCCTGGTTCTCTTCCACGCTGGCGCCGCGTTTGCCAACGCCATAGACATCGATGGCGAAGGCGCCATAGCCCAGATCCTCGGCCACGCGGTCGGCCTTGCCCTTTTCATAATCCGACAGTCCTCCCCAGGCATGGGCGACGAGCACCACCGGCTTCGGGCCGCCCTCCGGCAGGGCGAGATAGCCCTCGAATGTGTGTCCGTCGCCTTCATATTCGAAGCTGCGGGTCGTGATTGGCATGACCGGTTCCTCCTTTTTCTGTCCCGCCCTACCTAAAGGGGCCGGCCAGCAGATTCAGCCCCCGTTCCGCCGGTATAGAAAAAAATTCATCCCGCCCCGCGATGATCGGTGCGATGCGCCCCCTTTATCCGGGCCACCAAGCCCTATAAGGACAGGCGCTGTCCGGGGCGGGCAGACAGGCGGGATATGCAAGGCATGCTCGAGATCGACAGCCTGACCAAGACCTATGCGAGGCGCGCCGCCGTTGACAGGGTGAGTTTCAGCGTGGCGCGCGGCGAGGTGCTCGGCTTTCTCGGGCCGAATGGCGCGGGCAAATCGACGACGATGCGAATGATTGCCGGGGTCATCCTGCCGGATGCCGGCGATGCGCGCATTGATGGCCATTCGATCACCGCGGCGCGTGCGGCGGCCCAGGCGCGGCTGGGTTACCTCCCCGAAGGTGCCCCCCTTTACGAGGACATGACACCTCCGGAATTCCTGGCATTCCTGGCCAGCGCCCGCGACATGCCGGGGCCCGGGCGCAGGCGCGCCATTGACCGCGCCATTGCCGATACGCGCATTTCCGGCGTGACCGCAAAACCCATCGGGGCGCTCTCGAAGGGCTATCGCCGCCGCGTGGGGCTGGCCGGGGCCCTTCTGCACGATCCGCCGGTGCTCGTGCTCGATGAGCCGACCGACGGCCTTGATCCGAACCAGAAGCGCGCCGTTCGCGCCCTTATTGCGAGGCTGGCGCCCGAACGGGCCATCCTGATTTCGACCCATACGCTGGAGGAGGTCCCGGCCATGTGCCATCGCGCCCTTGTCGTCGATCACGGGCGGATCGTTGCCGACGGCGCGCCCGAAGACCTTGCCGGCGAGGACACGCTCGAGGAGGCCTTCCGCAAGCTGACGCGCCAGGAAGACGATGCGCAGGCGGAGGCGGTGTGAGGGCAGTTCCTGATTGCTTCCGGGGGCTGAAGGCCGCCTACCGGCGGGAAATGACCGCCTATTTCGGCGCGCCCGTCGCTTATGTCTTCATGACGGTCTTCCTGGTCGCGCTCGGCCTGTTCACCTGGGAAGGGGCGCGGTTCTTCGATACCGGCGCGGCCAGTCTTGGCCCTTTTTTCGTCTGGCATCCCTGGCTCTACATGATCTTCATGCCGGCCCTGGCCATGCGCCTGTGGGCCGATGAGCGCTCCGCGGGAACAGATGAGCTTCTCCTGTCGCTGCCGGTCGGCCTGCCGGGGCTGGTGGCCGGCAAATGGCTGGCGGCCTGGACGGTCGCCGGCGCCGCGCTCGCCTTCACTCTGCCGATGTGGGCCAGCGTCAATTATCTCGGAAATCCCGACAATGCCGCGATCGCGCTGACCTATTTCATGTCGCTCCTGATGGCCGGGGCCTATCTCGCGATCGGCGCGGCCGCCTCGGCGCTGACCAGCCGGCAGGTGACGGCTTTCGTCATCGCTGTCGTGGTGGCCTTCGTGTTCACCGCGGCGGGTTGGCCGCTGGTCCTGTCGGGAATCTCGGGAATCGCCGGCAGCGCCGTCGCCGAGACGGTGGCGCGCTTTTCTTTCCTGACGCATTTCGAAGCCGCCCAGCGCGGCGTGCTCGAATGGCGCGCGATCTTCTTCTTCGCCAGCGTCATCGTCTTCTTTGCAGGTCTGAACACGCTCTGGGCGGCACGGAGACGGGCACCATGATCTCCTTCCTGTCCGGGCGCGGCTGGTTTGCTGCGATGGCCGGTCTTGCCACGATCATCTTCCTGGCGGCCAATCTGTTCTTTCAGCCGCTGCTGGCGCCGGCCCGGATGGATTTCACGGCGCGCAAGCTCTACACGCTGGCGCCGGCCACCGGCGAGGTGCTCTCCAGTCTGGCCGAGCCGGTCGATCTCACACTCGTCTACAGCCGGCGCGTCGGCCAGGACTATCCCGCCATCCGCGCCTATGCCGCGCGGGTGCGGGAACTGCTCGACATCTATGAAAGCCGTTCCGGCGGGCGCCTGCGCGTCAGCGAGATCGACCCCGAGCCGTTCTCCCCGGCCGAGGACCGGGCCCTGGCCGCCGGCATCAGCGCGATCGAGACGGAAGGGCCCGATCCGCTTTATTTCGGCCTCATCGGGGTCAACACGGTCGATACCGAGCGGATCATCGCGTTCCTGTCACCCGACCGCGAAGGCTCGCTGGAATACGACATCACCCGCATGATCGCCCGCCTCGACGACCCGTCACCCCCGCGGCTGGGCGTGGTCACGAGCCTTTCGGGCATGCGCGGGGATGGCCGCGAGGCCGGAGCCACGATCCTTCGCGATCTCGCCCGGAGTGTGGACATCGAGCCGGTGCCGGGCGATTTCGTCAGCCTGCCGGAGGATCTCGACGCACTGCTCCTGGCCCATCCACCTGCGCTCAGTGACTACCAGCTCTGGGTCATTGACCAGTTTCTCCTACGCAAGGGCCGTCTGATCTGGCTGGCCGACCCGGCCGCCAAGGCCGGCGCAGCGCCCGGTCTGATGGATGCCGGCGAGCCCAACCCGTCTTCCGATTATGGCCGTCTCGGGCGTCATTGGGGATTGTCGGTCAGCGAGCGCGCCGTCGCCGATGCTGCCCATGCACTGCCGGTCCAGGCCGAGGCGGGCGACGGGCGCAGCAATGTGGTGGGCCAGCCGCTCTTCATTGCGGCACCGCCGGCCAATATGAGCCGCACCGACGTGATCACGGCGCCGCTCTCGCGCCCGGTCAATCTCGGCGCGCCGGGGGCCATCCTGGGCGAGCCGGACAGCGGGCTGGAGCTTTCGCCGCTTATCAGTACAGGTCCGGCGCCGGCCTGGATCGATGCCGCGGCCGCGCTGGACGACATACCGCCCGATGAGGTGATCGGGGCCTATGACGCCCTCGACAGGCCGCTGACGCTGGCGGCCCGGCTGAGCGGAGAATTTTCCAGCGCCTTCCCTGATGGCCGGCCGCCGCTACCGCTGACCGGCGATCCGGTCATGGACGAGCTCACGCGCTCCGCCGCCGCACAGATGCCGCCGCATATCGCCGAAAGCGACGCCCGCGGCGCCGTTGTCCTCGTCGCCGACAGCGACTTCCTCGATGATGGTTTCTATATCAACCCGTCCAGCGGGGCGGCCGTGGCGGACAATTCCGCCTTTCTGCTGAACGCCGTCGATGCGCTGACCGGGGTGGACGGGATGATGACGCTGCGCTCACGCGCGCCGAGCCAGAGGCCCATGGTCCGCGTCGAACGCATGCGCCGCGAAGCCGAGGCGCGTTTTTTCGAGGAACAGATGCGCCTTGAAGAGCGACTGTCCGCCAGTGAGGAAAGGCTCGAAGAGCTTCAGGACCTCGCGGCGCAACAGGGCGGTTTCAATGGCGACCTGGAAGCCGCGCTGGATCCGGGCGAACGCACGGAACTGCAGCGCCTGCGCGAGCGCATTGTCGAGACCCGTGCACGTCTGCGCGCTATCGAGCGGGATTTCCGCCGCGGTATCGACAGGCTCGAAGCCACGCTCAAACTGATCAATATCTGGGGCGGGCCGGTCCTGGTCATCCTGCTCGGGCTCGGCGTCTGGTATTTCCGGCGGAGGCGCGCATGAACGAGCTCATCCGCCGCCAGCGCCTGCGTGCCTTGGCGGCAATGGCCGGCCTTGCCGGCATTCTGGTCGCGGCCGGGCTCGGTCTTGCCGTGTTCGAGCGTCCCGCCGCAGTTGCCACCGAGCGGATGGGCCAGCCTGTCATCGCGCTGGAGCGGGGATTGAAGGAGGTTGAAAGGATCGATGTGGCGCTGGCCGATGAAAGCTACAGCCTGGTGCGCACGGAAGAGGACTGGCGCATGGACACGTCAACAGGCTTTCCGGTCCGTCCCGACCGGGCCCGAGCCCTTCTGGTCGGTCTTCGCGAGCTGAGCTGGGGCCAGGCGCGCACGCAAGACCCGCGCAAGTTCGACACTTTGGGCCTCGGCGATCCGCGCAAAGGCGGGAGCGGGGCGCTCGTCACACTTAAGAACCGGTCAGGCGAAGCGCTGGCCCGCCTGATTGCAGGTCGGCGCGATGAGCGGCTTTATGCGCGCCGGCCCGATGAGTCGGCCGCCTGGCGTGTCGAAGGTGAGCTGCCGCCGCTCCACGGGCGTGACACCTGGATGGATTTCGCGGTGCTCAGCATGCAGCCGGAGACAATCGGCTCGGTTCTGATCGCACCGGCCGCCGGCGAGCAGCTCCTCCTGGTGCGCGAGCCGGGCGAGGGCCCGCGCGCCTTCGAGCCGGGGCCGGCCCATCCCGATGAGCGGCTTGTCAGCCCGCTGGCGGCCTCCACGCCGGCACTCGCCCTGTCGCGGTTTGCGCCGATCGATGTGAAACCGGCGGCCGAGCTTCAGACCGAGCCGGTCGCGCGCCATGTGACAATCACTCATGACGGGCTGGAGGTCGAGGCGAAGGCCTATCGCGAGCCCAATGGGCGATACGTCACGT
>JAAANZ010000010.1 GCA_009909065.1 Alphaproteobacteria bacterium
AAGGGCCAGCCTCCTGCCAGCCTTTCGTGCCGTCATCATGGCGCACATGGACATTCCAATAGCCGGCATCGACAAGGTTTGAAGCGGCTTTGCGTGCCAACTCGCCGATACGTTCGATCGTGAACACCTGATCGGCAATCTCCGCCATGACCGCGGCGGCATAGCCTGATCCCGCACCGATTTCGAGCGCGGTCTCGCCGGGCTTGAGATCGAGTGCCTCGACCATGAAGGCGACCATGAAGGGCTGGGAAATGGTCTGGCCTTCGCCAAGCGGCAGCGGCCGGTCTTCATAGGCATGCCGACGCAACGGTTCGGGCAGGAAGGCTTCGCGCGGCACTTTGCGCATGGCCTGCAACACTCGCCGGTCACGCACGCCGCGCGCGCGAACCTGCCGCTCGACCATCTCTTCGCGCAGACTCGCAAAATCGGTCATTGACGCCGCGCTCCGATACCGCTTCGCAAAGTCTAGGCGCGATGCGCGGGCATTCATTGAGGCGCGTCAAAGGACAGGTTCGCCGGGAAGGCGTATGAGGGGGCCGGGACATCCTTGCCAGGATAATCCGGAAGGATGGGTTCCGGGCCGGTTGCCAGCGGGTTATTCGCCGATCCACAAGCCCGCTTTTTTGAGGCGGCCGGCGTGTGAGCCGAGGCTATTGATTGTCTCGTGATACATCCTGAAGAAGGAACCGCGTTGGAAAGCCATGGATGACCCCACACTGCGCGAGGATCTGTTCACGCGCATCGATGAGCCCGAGCATGCGCACACCCTTTCGGCTGACGAGGCGCTTGCGACGCTTGCCACCGGCGAGCAAGGCCTTGATCCGGACACGGCCGCCCGGCGCCTGGAGCGTTTCGGCCCGAACGCGCCGCCCGCCGCCGAAAAGCGCAGCCTGGCGATGCGCTTCCTCAGCCATTTCCACCACATCCTGATCTATGTGCTGCTGGGTGCGGCGCTGGTGACATTCCTGCTGGGCCATCCCCTCGATACCGGCGTGATCCTGGCGGTCGTATTGGCCAATGCCGTCATCGGGTTCGTGCAGGAGGGCCGGGCCGAAAAGGCCATGGCCGCCATACAGGGCATGCTCGCGCCGCAGGCGAACGTGATCCGCGACGGCCGTCGCATGACTGTCAAGGGCGCCGACCTCGTCCCCGGCGACATCGTCGTGCTCGAAGCCGGCGACAAGGTCCCGGCCGACCTCCGGCTCATCCGCTCACACGGATTGCAGGTTCAGGAGGCGATCCTGACCGGGGAGTCGGTGCCGGTGGAGAAAGCCATTGCACCGGTGAAAAATGATGCCGCCCTCGGTGACCGGCTGTGCATGGCCTATAGCGGCACTCTGGTGACGGCCGGACAGGGCCACGGGGTAGTTGTTGCGACCGGGGCTCGGACCGAGATCGGCCGTATCAGCGGGATGCTGTCGCAAGTGGAAACGCTGACAACCCCCCTGGTCCGGCAGATGAACACCTTCTCCAAATGGCTCACCCTGTTCATCCTGCTGGGGGCCGGACTGCTCCTGGTTTTCGGCTATTTCGTCCGGCACCAAACCTTCCTTGACATGTTCATGGCCGTGGTGGGCCTGTCCGTGGCCGCCATTCCCGAGGGTCTGCCCGCGGTGCTCACCATCACGCTGGCGATCGGCGTCCAGGCCATGGCGAGGCGCAACGCCATCGTGCGGCGCCTGCCCGCCATCGAGACGCTGGGCTCGGTTTCGGTGATCTGCACCGACAAGACCGGCACGCTTACGCGAAACGAGATGGTCGTGACCTCGGCGGCGGTCGCCGGGCGCGCCTTCGAGGTGGAAGGCGATGGCTACGCCCCCGATGGCCGGATCCTGCAGGAGGGCACACCGGTCAGCCCCGGTGATGACGCAGCACTTGCGCAGCTCGCCCTCGCCGCGGGCCTGTGCAATGATGCGCAGCTGCACGAGGACGAGGGAAACTGGAGCGTGAATGGCGATCCCATGGAAGGCGCGCTGCTTGCCTTTGCGGCAAAGGCCGCTGGTGGGCTTGATCGGATCGGTGCCGATTGGGAACGCCTGGATGCCATACCTTTCGATTCCCGCCACCGCTACATGGCGACCCTGGACCGCCACCGCGACGGCCATGGCAAGGTGTTCGTCAAGGGCGCGCCGGAAACCGTGCTCGCCATGTGCCGAGCCGAGCTGAGCCCCGCTGGCGCAGACAGTGAGCTCGACCCTGATCGCTGGCATGCCATTGCCGAACACAAGGCCCGTGAGGGCCAGCGCATGCTCGCCTTTGCGATCCGGGAGGCCGAGCCCGATGAATCCGCCCTGACGAAGGCGAGCACGGAAGGGCGTATGGTGTTCCTTGGCCTTGTCGGCATGATCGACCCCCCGCGTCCGGAGGCCGTGGCCGCGGTTGCCGAGTGCCGGGGCGCCGGGATCAGGGTGAAGATGATCACCGGGGACCATGCCGGCACGGCCGCCGCGATCGGCCGCGAAATCGGATTGGAACTCACCGAACAGGTGCTGACGGGCGTGGAGATTGACGGTCTTGGAGACGGCGCCCTGTCGCGCGCCGTTCTGGAAACCGACATTTTCGCGCGCACCAGCCCGGAGCACAAGCTGCGCCTTGTGAAGGCACTCCAGTCGCAGGATCTGACCGTGGCCATGACGGGCGACGGAGTGAATGATGCCCCGGCGCTCAAGCGCGCCGATGCCGGCATCGCCATGGGACAGAAGGGAAGCGAGGCGGCCCGGGAGGCGGCCGAGATCGTTCTCGCCGATGACAATTTCGCCTCGATCGCGGCAGCGGTCCGCGAGGGCCGGACCGTTTATGACAACATCACCAAGGTGATCAGCTGGACCCTTCCAACCAATGGCGGCGAGGCGATGACAATCCTGATCGCGCTTCTATTCGGCATGGCAATGCCGATCACGCCGGTGCAGATATTGTGGGTGAACCTCGTCACGGCGATCACGCTCGGCATCGCCCTGGCCTTCGAGCCGACAGAAGCCAACACGATGCAGCGCTCGCCGCGGCCAAGACACGAGCCGATCCTCAATGCGCGCATTGTCTGGCAGATCATCTTTGTCTCGACCCTTTTCTTTGCCGGCGTCTTCGGCATCTTCGCCCATGCTCAGGAAAGTGGCTACGACCTGGTCGTGTCACAGACATTGGCGGTGAACACTCTGGTCGTTCTGGAGATCGCCTATCTCTTCTTTGTGCGGAACATCCACGGCTCCTCGCTCAGCTGGAAGGCCGTCAGGGGCACAAAGATCATCTGGGCCTGCGTCCTGTCGGTCACCGCACTCCAGTTCGCCCTGACCTATGCGCCGCCGCTGCAGGCGGTCTTCGGAACCGCTGCGGTTGGCTTTATCGACGGGATCATCGTGGTTCTCGTCGGCGTGGCCCTGTTCGCACTGCTGGAGATCGAGAAACAGCTGCGCCTGGCGCTTCAGCGGGCTTGGTAGGGCCCTTTCATCGGAATCTGAGCCGGCTGGGAGATATTGGCGCCGCCGGCGGGAGTTGTCGCTCCCGGTCCGGCGGTAAGGGCCGGGGGCCCGCGCCTGTCAGGTCGTCTCCATCTCGGCGATCAGGCGCCCGCGAATGTCGCGCTTTAGGAACTTGCCGCTGGCATTGCGCGGAAAGGGCTCGTCGAAGAACCAGACATGGCGCGGCACCTTGTGCTTCGACATTTGCTGAGCGCAATGGGCCCTCAGGGTGTCTTCGCCAAGGGTCTCGCCGGGCTTGAGAACGATGGCGGCGGCCACTTCCTCGCCCAGCCGGTCATCGGCAGGCGCCCGCGAATGTCGCGCTTGAGGAACTTGCCGCTGGCATTGCGCGGAAAGGGCTCGTCGAGGAACCAGACATGGCGCGGCACCTTGTGCTTCGACATTTGCTGAGCGCAATGGGCCCTCAGGGTGTCTTCGCCAAGGGTCTCGCCGGGCTTGAGGACGATGGCGGCGGCCACTTCCTCGCCCAGCCGGTCATCGGGAACGCCGAAAACACAGCATTCGGCAATGGCCGGGTGGTGATAGATCGTCGCCTCGACTTCGGCGCAGTAGACGTTTTCGCCGCCACGCAGCACCATGTCCTTCTTGCGGTCGACGATGTAGATGAAGCCGTGCTCGTCCAGCCGGGCGACGTCGCCTGTGTGCAGCCAGCCATCCGTGATCGTTTCGGCGGTCGCGCCCGGACGGTTGATATACCCCTTGATCACTGACGAGCCGCGCACACACAGCTCGCCCAGTTCTCCCTGTGGCACGGTGTTGCCTTCATCATCGACGCATTTGACCTCGAAATTCGGCATGGCAGGGCCGGCACTGTCTGGCCGATCGACGAAGAAGTCGCCGGACAGACTGGTAATGATACCGCAGGTCTCGGTCATGCCGTAGCCGGTGGTCGGGCGCGCCGTGACGACCTCATCCTCGATCTTCTGCACCAGATCGGGCGGCACCTGCGCGCCCCCGCCCGAGACCGCCAGAAGGCTCGACGTGTCAGTGGTCGCAAAATCGGGATGGTTGATCAGTTCACGGCCCATGACGGGAACGCCGCCGATGGAGCTGATCTTCTCGCGCTCGATCAGGGCCAGCGCCTTGCCGGCATCCCAGCGATACATCAGCACGATCGTCCCGCCCGCCGCAGTTGTCAGGTAAGCCCCGCAATTGTTCGCCGTGACATGAAACAGCGGCGTTGTCAGCAGGCTGACGGGCACGGGCGGCTCGGCGGGCGGCTCTTCCCCCGTCGCCCATTGCATGGCCAGCGCTGTCGAGGCGCCGGCATACTGCATGTTCATGAGATTGGCGATGCAGCCGCGATGGGTGAGCTGTGCGCCCTTGGGAAAGCCCGTGGTGCCCGATGTGTAGAAGATGCAGGCGTCGCTGTCGGGATCGATGTCCACCTCCGGCATCGCGCCCTCCCCGGAAATGACATCGCCCCAGTCGGTCACGCCCGCCGGCAGCGCCGGAACACGCACGCCGACGATGGCGGGCATCTCCTCGATGGCCGGATTGTCGATGACACGCGCCAGGCGCTCCTCGTCGGCAAACAGGAATTTCGGTCGCGCATCATTCAGGCCGTAGGCCATTTCCTCTGCGGTCCACCAGGCATTCATGCCGACAACCGTCACGCCGCATGATGTGCATGCCCAGTAGATCAGCATCCATTCGGGGTAGTTGCGCTTGCGCATGGCGATGGCGACGCGATCGCCCGGCCTGACGCCGCGCGCGAAAAGCCAGGCAGCGATCGCATTCACCTGCCGGTGAGCCTCGCCATAACTTATCCGTTCATCCTCGTAGACCAGATAGGTGCGCCCGGCGAACGGGGCGGTCGAAAGCCAGAAATCGCGGATGCTGCCCGGCGCATTCCTGAAGGTGCGGATCCGGTTGCCGAGAATATCCGCCTCGATGATCTCGAAATCGCCGCCGGGGCCGGTGAGCTGTTCGCGCGCTTTCTGCAGTTGCTGATAGTGCATTTTCCATCCCTTACCTGTTTCGCCGGAAGTTTACGCGTTCGCGCCCGCTTCGGAAGACGCGACGTTGAGTAAGCCTGCCGGGCGCGGCGCTCGCAAAGGCCCTTCGCGCTGGCGCAGACTTGCTGTAAGAGCACCCAGGCGAGGATATGAGGCGATGGCGATGGATAATCAGGACCAGATCGACTACTGGAACGGGCCGGCCGGGCAGAAATGGGTCGACCAGTCGGACCGTCTCGACGCCATGCTGGCACCGTTTTTGCCGATGAGATCATCGCGCAGGCCGCGCCCGAGCCCGACGAACAGGTCCTCGATATCGGCTGCGGGGCCGGCGCCCTCACGCTCCTGGCAAGCCGCGCGTCTGGCGCCGTCGAGCCCGGCCCGCTTGGCGTGGATGTGTCCGCACCGCTCCTGGAGCTGGCGAGACGCCGCGCGGGTGAAGCGGGCCTGGCGGCCCGGTTCGAACACGGCGATGCCAGCGCCTTTGTGCCCGACCGTCCGGCCGATCTCGTCATCTCGCGTTTCGGCGTGATGTTCTTTGCCGATCCGGCCGCCGCTTTCGGGCATATCGCAGCGAATGTCCGGCCCGGCGGGCGCATGGTCTTCGCTTGCTGGCAGAGCCTGCAGGAGAATGACTGGGCCTTTGCCCCGCTACAGGCGGCGCTGCCCTTCCTCGACACCCCGCCCGAGCCGCCCGATCCGCATGCGCCCGGCCCCTTCGCCTTCCAGGATCGCGACCGGCTGGCCGGCCTGCTCGAAAGGGCCGGCTGGTCGAACCTGGCGATTGATCCTGTCGAGACCCATCTGGTCCTGCCGGGCGAGGATATCGAGACGACCGCCGGTTTCATGATGCAGCTCGGCCCGCTCTCCCGGCTCCTGGCCTCCCAGGAAATCGACCCGGCTCCGGTGGAGGCGGCACTTGCCGATCAGCTGTCGGCCCATCAACGCGCCGATGGCCGGGTGGTCATGAAATCAGCCAGCTGGCAGGTCAGCGCCGAGCGTCGCTGAGCGCGTCCCGCGAATTGAGAACTGGACAAATCAACGCCTTGCGAGAGGGCCATATTTTACCCATGCTCCTATCCAGCCCCCTACGGCAGGAGGAACATGGCGTGTTCCGGTTCTGGCTGAAGCGTTTTTTTCTTGTGCTGTGCGCCCTGTGCGGCGCTGCGGCGCTTGCTCAGGAATCGCGCAGCCCTGCGCCTGAACGCGTGCTCGTCATCGAAATGGAGGGCGTGATCGGGCCGGCGAGTGCTCATTTCATGGCCCGGGCCGTCGAGGAGGCCGAATCGCGCGGCTCCGAGGCGTTGCTCGTCCAACTGGACACGCCGGGCGGCCTGTCGGAATCCATGCGCGACATCATCCAGTCCATTCTCGGCTCATCCACGCCGGTCATCGTCCATGTCTCGCCGTCTGGCGCGCGTGCGGCCAGTGCGGGCACCTATATCCTTTATGCCAGCCATGTCGCGGCCATGGCGCCGGGCACCAATCTCGGCGCGGCCACGCCGGTGCAGATTTCCGGCGGTTTTCCCGGCGCCCCACAGGAGGGGGGCGAGGGATCCGACGCGCCCGCCGACGGCGACGAGGACGGCTCGCCTTCGCCGGCCGGGGGGGATGCGAGCCGCCAGAAGGCCGTCAATGACGCCATCGCCTATATCCGGAGTCTTGCCGAAATGCGCGGGCGCAATGGCGAATGGGCCGAACGGGCCGTGCGCGAAGCCGCCAGCCTGCCGGCCAGCGAGGCGCTGGAACTCGGCGTGATCGACCTGGTCGCCGCCGATCTCGACGCAGTGCTCGCGGCCGCCGATGGTCGAACGGTGGAAACAACCGCCGGCGAACAGACCCTGCGCACGAGCGGTGCCGTCACGGAGCGTCTCGAACCCGGCGCGATCACCCAGGCCCTCGCCATTCTCGCCAATCCGAATGTGGCGCTGATCCTGATGCTGATCGGCGTCTATGGCATTATCCTGGAATTCTACACACCCGGTGCGATCGGGCCGGGCGTGATCGGCGCGATCTGCCTTGTGCTCGGCCTGTATGCGCTCAACCAGTTGCCCATCTCCTATGCCGGCGCCCTCTTGATGATCCTGGGCCTGGCTTTCATGGTCGCAGAAGGCTTCTCGCCCTCATTCGGCATATTGGGGCTTGGCGGGCTTGCCGGGTTTGCCATCGGCGCGGCCCTGCTCATCGACACCGATTATGCCCAGTTCCGGGTCAGCCTCTGGGTCATCGCGGCCATTGCCGCCTTTACCGGGGCGTTCTTCTTCTGGGTGATCGCCTCGCTTGTTTCCAGCCGGTCGAAACCGCTGGCCTCCGGGCGCGAGAACATGCCCGGCCAGGCGGCAAGTGTGCTCGACTGGGAGGGCGGGGCCGGCCATGTCCTTTTCCAGGGCGAGCGCTGGCGCGCCTCCGGCAATACGGCCTTCGAGCCCGGCGAAGAAGTCGTCGTTGTCGATGTCAACGACCTGCGGCTGACCGTGGCGCCGGCAGGTTCCCCGACCAGGACACCCTCATGAGACCGGAGACCCGACATGCCCTTTGACTACACGCTTCTGGCGGTCCTCGCCTTCCTCGTGATCTCCCTGCTGGCCTCGGCCATCAAGATCTATCGTGAATATGAACGCGGCGTCCTGTTCACGCTCGGCCGATTCACCAAGGTCATCGGGCCCGGCCTCGTCTTCGTTATCCCCGCAATCCAGAGCGTCGTGCGCACCGACCTGCGCACGCTTGTCGAGGACGTGCCCAGCCAGGATGTGATTTCGCGCGACAATGTCTCGGTCATGGTCAATGCGGTGATCTATTACCGGATCGTCGATCCGGAAAAGGCGATCCTGAATGTCGAGAATTTCAAGGAGGCGACCAGCCAGCTCGCCCAGACGACACTGCGCTCTGTCCTCGGCAAGCATGAGCTCGACGAGATGCTGGCCGAGCGTGACAAGCTCAATGCCGATATCCAGGAAATCCTCGACACGCAGTCGGATGCCTGGGGCATCAAGGTCGCCAATGTCGAGATCAAGCATGTCGATATCGACGAGACCATGGTGCGCGCCATTGCCCGCCAGGCCGAGGCCGAGCGCTACCGGCGCGCCAAGATCATATCGGCCGAGGGTGAGCAGCAGGCCGCCGAGAAGCTTGTGGAGGCCGGCGACATCCTCTCCAGGGCCCCGAATGCGATGCAGCTTCGCTATTTCGCGGCCCTGCACGATATTGCCGGCGAGCAAAGCTCGACCGTGGTCTTCCCCGTCCCGATGGACCTTCTGGACAAATTCAAATCCTGACGGGCGGGGTCTGCCCTAAAGCACGCGGGTCGCCGCCTCGCTGCCCCATTCAGCCACTTTCAGCCCGCCTGCTGCCCGCTCGAGGCGCGTGACGGAGCAATGGCCGGGCCGGAAGACGATCACCTCTTCACGCCCTTCGAGCAGGCCGGAAATCGCGTTGATGGCGATGAAATGACTGAACACGGCCGTGTCGTCCGGCAACTCGCTGACAGCGTCCAGCGCGGCCTTGCGCCAGGAGGTGAAATCATGGCCGGCCTCATCCCAGCGCCCCGCCATGACACCGCGCAGCCAGGCGGCCCGGTCATCGAGGCCGCGCGGTGTCTCGATCTCGGAGATGCGCGGTTCAACCGGGGCTTCAATGCCGATGAGACCTTCGAAAGCCGCCGCGGTCTCCCGGCAGCGCTGCATCGGGCTTTTCACAGCGGCCCGCACCCCGGCCTCGCGCAGGTGCGAAGCGACGGCTTCAGCCTGTTTCCGGCCCAGCGCACTGAGCCCCGGATCGGCGTGATCTCCCCAGCCGGCGGCGGCTTCGCCGTGTCGCACCAGATAGATCATGCCGCCGCCAGCGTTTCGCGTGGCTCGCCCAGCCTGGAAATCTCTGCAAGCGCCTTCTTGTAGGCCACCGGCTCGGCGATGGCGAGCCGGGCGCGCGCCGCCTCGAGGGGTTCTTCCAGCAGTGCCATCACATCCTCGGCAAGGATGCGACGGGCCGCTTTCCCATTGCGCCGACCTTCCCGAAAGCAGGCCATGATATCAATGTCGCGGGGCACGGCTTTGCGGATCTGGCGGCAGCCCATCCAGGCAATGAAGATCACGCCGCGTCCGCCGCCGCTCTGTCCGTGGGTGAAGGCCAGGAGGCTCGCCTCGCCCAGCGCGTCGCGGCCATAGCCGCTGAGAACATGGAAAAGGTCATGCGTGTCACGCTTGCGGTGGCCGAACCACTCCACCAGGTCGCCATGAGCCTGTTTGAAGAACTTGTCCGACTCATCGACAAGCCCCTGCGCGGTCAGGCCCTCGCGCTCCATGAAGTCGACATAGGCCCGCCCGACCGAACCCTCCGGCAGGCGGCGCAGCGCGTCATGGTCATCGAGCAGGGGCGGCAGGTATCGCCGCTCACGGATCCGGGCGCGGCCGGCTTCGCTTGCGGCAAAGGCGTCGAGTTCCCGGATGATGTGATCGCCATTCAGGGCATCTATGATGTGGAAGACCTGTTCGGTGTCCTCCTTGTCCGCGATCAGCTTGCGCATGTGCGCCATCGCCTTGAACGGGCGGATACGCGGGCGTTCGCGCGCGGGATCGAGATAAGGGACCGAGTTCATTTCCAGCCTGTCTGTCAGCACGGTCGAGATTACCAGACTGGCCGGGAAAAACAATGACGCCCGCGTCACCTGAGGGCACTGCACATTTTTACAGCAGCGCTGCACAATGATCGCTCAGCCCCGGAGGCGCATGGCCGCTGGCACGCATTGTCTCTGGCCGGTTTTCGCCCGGACTGTTTAGGTCTCGGAAATTCAACCGGACTGGCGCGGAGAGGATGTCGTGAAAAAGATCGAAGCCATTGTGAAACCCTTCAAGCTGGATGATGTGAAGGAAGCGCTTCATGAAATCGGCCTTCAGGGGATGACCGTGGTCGAGGCCAAGGGTTTCGGCCGCCAGCGCGGGCATACGGAACTCTATCGCGGCGCCGAATATGTCGTCGACTTCCTGCCGAAGCTGAAGATCGAACTCGTCATCGGCGATGGCGATATCGACAAGGCGATCGAGGCGATTTCGAAGGCGGCCCAGACCGGCAAGATCGGCGACGGCAAGATCTTCATTTCCGATATCTCCGAAGCCGTGCGAATCCGCACCGGCGAGCGCGGCGACCAGGCACTCTAGACCTGAAACTTGCGCGCGACAGACGCATCGAACGCGTTTAACTCAACATCCCAACAGATTCCGAACACGACCATGGAGGGCTGAATATGTCGGAAGACCTTTTGAAAATTATGCAGGAGAAGGACATCGAATTTGTCGACCTGCGCTTCACCGACCCGCGCGGGAAGATGCAGCATGTGACCTTCGACAAGTCCATGGTGGATGAGGACTTCTTCGAGGATGGCCAGATGTTCGACGGGTCCTCGATCTCCGGCTGGAAGGCGATCAATGAGTCGGACATGACGCTCAAGCCCGATGCCGACGCCTTCATGATCGATCCGTTCTTCCAGCAAAAGACCCTGGCGATCTTCTGCGACGTTCTCGACCCGATGACCGGCCAGCCCTACAGCCGCGACCCGCGCACGACGGCCAAGAAGGCCGAGGCCTATCTGCAGTCCACCGGCGTGGGCACGACGGCCTTCTTCGGCCCCGAGGCGGAGTTCTTCGTCTTTGATGATGTGCGCTGGACCACGGACGGACAGAAGACCGGCTACGAATTCGATTCGGTGGAACTGCCTGCGAATACGGGCCGGCTCTACGAGACCGGGAACATGGGCCACCGCCCGGGCCCCAAGGGCGGCTATTTTCCCGTCCCGCCCGTCGATTCCGAGCAGGACATGCGTTCGGAAATGCTTACCGTGATGGGCGAGATCGGGCTCGAGCCGGAAAAGCATCACCATGAAGTGGCCCCGGCCCAGCACGAGCTCGGCATGAAGTTCTCCACGCTGACATCCATGGCGGACCGGTTGCAGCTCTACAAATACGTGATCCACAATGTCGCGGCGTCCTACGGAAAGACCGCGACCTTCATGCCCAAGCCCATGTATGCCGACAACGGCTCCGGCATGCATGTGCACCAGTCGATCTGGAACGGCTCGACGCCCCTGTTTGCCGGCGACCGCTATGGCGATCTGTCGGAGACCTGCCTTCATTATATCGGCGGCATCATCAAGCATGCCCGCGCCATCAACGCGTTCGCCAATGCCACGACGAACAGCTACAAGCGTCTCGTGCCGGGCTTCGAGGCGCCCGTGCTGCTGGCCTATTCGGCGCGCAACCGCTCGGCCTCGGTGCGCATTCCCTATGCGCCGTCGCCGAAGGGCAAACGCCTGGAAACGCGTTTCCCTGATGCGGCCGGCAATCCGTATTTCACGTTCACGGCGCTGCTCATGGCCGGGCTCGACGGGATCGAGAAGAAGATCGACCCCGGCGAGGCCATGGACAAGGATCTTTACGCCCTGCCGCCGGAAGAGCTCAAGGACATCCCGACGGTCTGCGCCTCGCTGCGCGAAGCGCTCCAGGCGCTGGACGAGGATCGAGACTTCCTCAAGAAGGGCCAGGTCATGGATGACGACCAGATCGAGGCCTATATCGAGTTGAAGATGGAAGAGGTGGAACGCTTCGAGACCCATCCCCACCCGGTCGAATTCGATATGTACTACAAGTGCTGATGACCCCTTGATCGGCACATGGAAAGCCCGGCGCGCCAAGGCTCGCCGGGCTTTTTCCGTCTCACCGGGCAGCCCGAGGTCACAAATCCGGCGCCGGCCAGCCGCGGCGTGCGCAAGCCGCAAGGACCGTGTTGCGCAGGAGGCAGGCAATGGTCATGGGGCCGACCCCGCCGGGCACGGGCGTGATATGGCCGGCCCGCTCGGCGCAGCTGTCATGGTCGGCATCCCCGGTCAGGCGGGTCTTGCCTTCGCCCTTTTCCGGTGCCGGCAGGCGATTGATACCGACATCAATGACGGCGGCGCCGGGTTTGACATGATCGCCCGTGATCATGCCCGCCCGCCCCACGGCAGGAACGAGAATGTCGCCCTGGCGGCAGATCGCAGCCAGATCCGCCGTGCGCGAATGGGCGATCGAAACCGTGCAGTTCTCGGCGAGGAAAAGCATCGCCGCTGGCTTGCCCACCAGGATGGAGCGCCCGACAATCACGGCATGCTTGCCCGACAGGTCATCACCGAGCGCCGACCTGGCGAGGATCACACAGCCCGTCGGCGTGCAGGGACGCAGGCCCGGCTTGCCCAGAAGGAGCCGGCCGGCGCTCGCCTCGGTCAGGCCGTCGACATCCTTGCTCGGATCGATCTTCTCGATCGCCGCATCGCCGTCGAGGCCTTCCGGCAGCGGCAGTTGCAGGAGGATCCCGTCCACTTCCGGATCGCCATTCAATCCGGCGATCAGGCGCTCAACCTCCTCCTGGCTTGTATCCGCCGCCAGGCGATGGTGAACGGAGCGCATCCCGGCTGCCTCGGTCTGGCGGATCTTGTTGCGCACATAGACCTGGCTGGCCGGATCCTCGCCGACCAGAACCACGGCCAGCGCGGGCTGTCCCGGCAGTGCGGACACCGCCGCCGCCACCTGCGCGCGAAGCCCGGCCGCCACGGCCTTGCCATCAATGATCTCCGCTGCCATCGCCTAACCGCTCCCTGGTCCGCGCCGCGATTGCGTCAGGCTCGCCATCGGTCCTGACTGACCTGTGTCATGCGGCCGCCGGCGGTTTGGACCACACTCTCCGGGCGTTTCGCAAGGCCGGTTGGACCCGCGCGCCGCCTTTCCACAGAAGCATCGGCCTTTCCGCCGGGCGCGGCGGCGCGCCCGCAGCTTCAGGTGCAGACGCATTCCAGCGCCCGGTCACAAGTGCGGGAGGCCGGCAGACAGGGCTTGCTTGACGCACCGACCCATCATTTACATGGCCGCAGATCACAGCTCGAAGGCAAAACGCAAAGGGTCGCGGCATGAGCGAAACCGGAGATTACGAACCGCCAAAGGTCTGGACCTGGGACAAGGAGAGCGGTGGGCGTTTCGCGAAGATCAATCGCCCGGTTGCCGGCCCGACACATGACAAGGCCCTGCCCGTCGGCAAACACCCGATGCAGCTTTACTCGCTGGGAACGCCCAATGGCGTGAAGGTCACCGTCATGCTCGAGGAATTGCTGGCCAGGGGCCATTCCGGCGCCGAATATGACGCCTGGCTGATCAATATCGGCGAGGGCGAGCAGTTCTCCTCGGGTTTCGTCGAGGCCAATCCCAATTCGAAGATCCCGGCCCTTGTCGATCACAGCGCTGAAACACCGGTCCGCGTCTTCGAAAGCGGCGCGATCCTCATGCACCTTGCCGAAAAGTTCGGCGAATTCCTGCCTGAAAAGGCGCCGGCGCGCACCGAGACCCTGTCATGGCTGTTCTGGCAGATGGGCTCGGCGCCCTTCCTGGGCGGCGGGTTCGGCCATTTCTATGCTTATGCCCCCGTGAAGCTGAAATACCCGATCGATCGCTATGCCATGGAAGTCAAACGCCAGCTCGATGTGCTCGACAGGCATCTCGCCGAAAACGCGTATATGGCCGGGCCGGACTACACGATTGCCGATATGGCGATCTGGCCCTGGTATGGCGCGCTGGTGAAGGGGCTTGTCTATGATGCGGCCGAGTTCCTGCAAGTGCACGACTATACGAATGTCATCCGCGCTGGACGGACGAGATTTCCCGGCGCGAACCGGTCAGGCGCGGGCGCATGGTGAACCGCACCTTCGGGGATCCCTCCACTCAGCTTCGCGAGCGCCATGACGCCGGCGATTTCGAGACGAAGACGCAGGACAAGGTCGAGGCCGGCGACTGAAACCCACAACGCCGGTGCGGGCGGCGAGGGCGCGCATTAACGCGGCTCAGCGCGCCCGTCGCAGCACCGCGAAGAAAAAGCCGTCGGTTCCCGCCTGAAAGGGGGTGAGCCGGACGCCACCGCCGGCCCCCTCACCGGCGCGCACGGCCCGCGCCCCTGCCTCGGTGAGCAGGCCGCTAGAAATGGCGGCATCCGCGGCGCTCTCGGCCCTGAATTCGGGCTGGGCGGAGAGGAAATCGCCGACCCGGTCCTCACCTTCCTCGATCAGGATGGAACAGGTCACATAGACCAGCCGCCCCCCGGGTTTCACGAAAGCCGCGCCGGCGCGCAGAATGTCCGCCTGTTCCCGCACCCGGCGCTGCAGCGCCTTTGCGCTGAGACGCCATTTCGTGTCCGGCTTTCGCCGCCAGGTGCCCGTGCCCGAACAGGGCGCATCCAGGAACACGCAGTCCATCTGCCCTTCAAGCGCGGCCAGGCCGCCGGAGGTGTCGGGATACACCAGCTGGACATTGTGCGCGACGGAACGTTTCAGGCGCGGGATGAGCGCCGACAGGCGGCGTGCGTCGATGTCATGGGCGAAAACCTGGCCCTTGCCCGCCATCGCGCCGGCCATGGCCAGAGTCTTACCGCCGCCGCCGGCACAAAAATCGAGCACCTGCTCACCGGCGCCGAGACCGGCGGCCGCCGCAGCGATCTGGCTGCCGGCATCCTGCACCTCGACCCAGCCTTTCGAGTAGGCGGGAATGGCCTCCAGCGACTTTTCGCGCTCGCGCGGATCGGGCGCCGGGATCTGCAGGCCATTCCTGAGCAATGCCGACGCTCGCGCCCCGGCGGGAGCCAGCGCCCTTGCGGCCCTTTGGGCATCCGCCTTCAGCGTGTTGACGCGGATGTCAACCGGCGCGCGCTGGGCCATTGCCGCGCCCTCGTCAGCGGCATTCTCGCCAAAGGCACGGGTCATGTGCGCAGTGAGCCATTCGGGGAAATCGCCGCGCACATGCAGCGGCCCGGATATATCCGGCCCCGCAGCAAGGGCCTCGCGCTCGCCATCGCTGAGCGGGGTCGGCCCGTGCGGTTCATAGGCCGACATCTCGATCTCGCGCGGGTCCATCTGCCATGCAAAAGCCAGCGTGCCGAGCACGAGCGCCCGCGGGTCCCCGGCGCCCATGGCGCTGGCAAGCGAGTTCTTCCGGCGCAGCGCATCCAGGACCAGGCCCGAAACCCAGGCGCGGTCCTTCGCACCGGCATAGCGTGCGCGCTTGCCCCAGTCGCGCACGGCCAGGCGCACCGGCTGGCGCCGGGCCAGGACCTCGTCGAGAACATGGATCGCCGCGCTGATGCGGCCGCCGAGTTTCATGGGGCAGTGGCTTTTCGTCTTGCTGGTGCCAGGGGCCGCCGTGCTAGCCTGCGCGAGGGCGGAATAAAAGAGCCTTCGGGAGGATAAAGTGGAGACCCTGAACGCGCAAACCGGGCTTCGCCCCGGCACGCAGCAGGACGCTGGCGCCATGGCCAGCATCCTGTCAGAGGCGTTTCGCGAAGACCCGGTCATGAACTGGGTCTTTGGGGGGCCGCGGGCGATTCCGGCCCTGTTCCGGACGCTGATCCGGCATGTCTATCTGCCCCATGGAGAGACCTGGCGGCTCGGCCATGACGGCGCCGCCCTCTGGAAGGCTCATGATTGCGACCCGCCCGTCCCGTCCCTGCCCATGTATGGCCTGCTCGCTCGGGCATTCGTCTCCGGCGGGCCGGGCGTGATGACACGTATGTCGGCCATGCAGACCGCCATGGCCGCCCACAGGCCAGATGCGCCGCATCTCTACCTGTTCGCCATCGGCGTGCGTGACAGCGCCCGAGGACAGGGGCTTGGCGGGCGCCTGCTCGACCCGGTGCTGGAGCGATGTGACACGCACGGCCAGGCGGCATATCTGGAGAATTCCAATCCGCGCAACCACCGCTTCTATGCCTCGCGCGGCTTCGAGACGCTGAAGGTCTTTCACGCCGGCAAGGACGCCCCGCCCATGGAAGCGATGTGGCGCCAAGCAAACTGACACCGGCGCGCTGCTCCGCGGGCCCGGCAGGTTAACCGCGCCTTAAACTTCCTTGCCGAAATCTGCGCATGACCCGTTCGCCGCGCGTCGCGGGTCTGCTAGGGAGCATGCAGTGCCAGCACAGAATCAGGCGAGACACTTCGAAGACATGACCGCAGACAGCGCGCCCGACCCCAATGCCTATTCCGCCAAGGATATCGAGGTCCTCGAGGGCCTCGAACCGGTCCGCCAGCGCCCCGGCATGTATATTGGCGGCACCGACGAGCGGGCCTATCACCATCTTTTTGCCGAGGTGCTGGACAATTCCATGGACGAGGCGGTGGCCGGCCATGCCTCCTTCATCGAGGTGCGCCTCGACGCGGACGGCTATCTCAGCGTGATCGACAATGGCCGTGGTATCCCGGTCGATCCGCATCCGAAATATCCCGGCAAGTCGGCGCTGGAAGTCATCATGACAACGCTGCACGCCGGCGGGAAATTCTCGTCGAAAGCCTATGAAACCGCAGGCGGCCTGCACGGCGTCGGCATCTCGGTGGTCAATGCCCTGTCCGAGCGTGTCGAGGTCGAGGTCGCGC
Organism: Alphaproteobacteria bacterium; assembly: GCA_009909065.1. GTDB lineage: Bacteria > Pseudomonadota > Alphaproteobacteria > Caulobacterales > Hyphomonadaceae > UBA5336. Next base: position 16,863 of record JAAANZ010000010.1, read on the forward strand.
GCGACAGGAAGCTTTACCGCCAGGTCTTCGAGCGCGGCCTGGCGAAAGGCGGCACCGAGCTGGTCGGCACCGCCCCGAACCGGCGGGGAACATCGGTGCGCTTCAGGCCGGATACGGAAATTTTCGGCGACAAGCTGCGCTTCAAGCCCGCCCGGCTCTACCAGATGGCGCGTTCGAAAGCCTATCTGTATCGCGGCGTCGAGCTGCGGTGGAACTGTGCGCCCGAACTCCTGCCGGAAGGCTCGAAAGTGCCAGCCGAGGCGGTGCTCACCTACCCCAATGGCCTCGCCATGCTCACCGAGAGCGCCTTTTCCGGCCTGGTTGAAACCGATGAGGGCAAGGTGGAATGGGCGATGGCCTGGACCGCGGCCGGATTTGGCGATTCCGACGGTTTTTCGCGCTCCTACTGCAACACGGTGCCGACCCCCGATGGCGGCACACATGAAGCCGGCCTGCGTTCGGCGATCACCAAGGGCCTGCGCAATTACGGCGAGCTGACGGGCCAGAAAAAGGCTGCGCAGATCACGGCCGACGATGTGATGAGCCATGCCGGCATCCTGCTTTCGGTGTTCATTCGCGGGCCGGAATTCGTCGGCCAGACCAAGGACAAGCTGTCCACCACGGCGGCGTTCCGCCTGGTCGAGAATGCGGTGCGCGACCGGTTCGATCACTGGCTGGCCGCCAGCCCCAAGGAGTCCAACAATCTCCTGGAATGGGCCATGGACCGCGCCGATGAGCGCGCACGCCGGCGCAAGCAGAAGGAAATCCAGCGCAAATCGGCGACGAAGAAGCTGCGCCTGCCCGGCAAACTGGCCGACTGTTCGGAGCGCGGACCGGAAGGCACGGAGATCTTCATCGTCGAGGGCGACTCCGCCGGCGGCAGCGCGAAACAGGCGCGCGACCGCAAGAGCCAGGCCATTCTGCCCCTGCGCGGCAAGATCCTGAACGTGGCCTCGGCGTCTGAGGACAAGCTGCTCAAGAATGCCGAACTGGGAGACCTGTCACTGGCTCTCGGCACGTCTCTCGGGCGCCGGTTCAGCCTCGACGACCTGCGCTATGAGCGGGTCATCATCATGACCGATGCCGATGTGGACGGGGCGCATATCGCCTCGCTCCTGATCACCTTCTTCTACCGCATGACGCCGGGCCTGATCGAAAGCGGGCGGCTCTATCTCGCCATGCCCCCGCTGTTCAAGCTCTCCCACAAGGGCAAGTCCGTCTATGCCATGGATGACCAACAAAAGGCTGAGCTCACCGAGAGCGAGTTCAAGCCGAACCAGAAGATCGAGGTGTCGCGCTTCAAGGGTCTCGGCGAGATGAATCCCGCCCAGCTCAAGGAAACCACGATGGACCCGGCAACGCGCCAGCTCGCCCGTGTCACGCTGCCTGACGGCGTTGACGGCCTGGTCGAGGAAAAGCCGGCCGACCTGATCGAGACCCTGATGGGACGCAAGCCGGAACTGCGCTTTCGATTCATCCAGGAAAATGCCCGCTTTGCCGAGGAACTGGACATCTGACGCGCGCTTTCCGCGCCCGGCTTGCATGTTCGCCAACCCGAATCCCGCCTTTACGCGGCTGCAGCGACCTGCGGGGTTTCCGTACCCGGCGCGGCCAGCGCACGCAGGAAGGCCGTTCCGGCAGGCGTGCGCTCGACAAGGACACTGCGCAGGTCGTCCTCATCCGGGCGCCGGCGGATGAAGTCATGCCGCGCCAGTGCGTCGAGGGCGCGCGTGACGGCGGGCTTGGCGATATTCAGCCGCAGGGCAAGGCCACGCACCGTGTGCGGGCCGGCCTCGAGCGCCACTATGAGCAACACGGCGAGCTGGCGGGCCGTCAGGTCGGGGCCCTGCTCGCACACGCTGCGCACCATGATAGCGCGCAGGAGTTCCAGAGTGTCACGTTCGCCAAGACCCATGATTTTTCACCCGATTCCACTCGTGAAGAATGAGAGTCGGGTGATTTGCGCGGGCCGTAAAGACCCATCCCGGCCTCATTCGCCATAACGCGCCCGCAGCCAGTTCCAGCTGGCGCGAAGCCCTGTTGCGGCGCCGCCGGCCGGACGGCCATATTTGCCCTCGCGCCAGGCCCAGAGATCGAAATGCACCCAGTTTTCGGTGTCCACGAATTGCGAAAGATAGACCGCTGCGGTGATCGAGCCGGCCATGCGCCCGCCGGCATTGCTGATATCGGCGATCGAGCTTTCCAGCATGGACTTGTAGGGCCGCCAGAGGGGCATGCGCCAGACCGGCTCGCCGGCCGCTGCGGCCTGGCGGGTCAGCTCACCGGCGATTTCGTCACTGTCGGTGTAGAAAGGCGGCAGGTCCGGGCCCAGCGCCACGCGCGCCGCGCCGGTCAGGGTCGCAAAATCGAGGATCAGGTCCGGATCGCCCTCGCCGGCGCGCGCCAGGGCATCGCAAAGGATGAGCCGGCCCTCCGCGTCGGTATTGTCGATCTCGACAGTCAGCCCCTTGCGCGTGTCGAGCACATCGCCGGGACGAAAGGCCTCCCCTGAAACCGCATTCTCGACCGCGGGAATATAGAGCTTCAGGTGCACCGGCAGATCGGCGCCCATGACGAGCGAGGCCAGCGCGATGGCATGCGCCGCCCCGCCCATATCCTTCTTCATCAGGCGCATGGAATCGCCTGTCTTGATGTTCAGACCGCCGGTGTCGAAGGCAACGCCCTTGCCGACCAGGGCCAGTTCGGGATGGTCCGGATCGCCCCATTCCAGTTCGAGAAATCGCGGCTCGACCGGTCCGGCGCGTCCGACCGTATGAACCATCGGATAATTCCGCTTGAGGAGCTCATCGCCGATGACCGTCTCCAGTCTCGCGCCGTATTGCTCGGCAAGTCCGGACATCACGGCCTGTATGGCATTCGGCCCCATATCCTCGGCCGGCGTATTGACCATGTCCCGGCAGAGCCGCACGGCCTCGGCCTCGCGCGAGAGGGCATCGCCCGGCGCTTCGCCCGGTATGACGAGCCTCGGCGGGGAATGCGGCGATTTCAGGTATTTCGTGAAACGGTAAGCCCCGTCGGCCCAGCCGGCGGCTGTCCAGGCAAACGGCCAGTCCGGCGGCGCGGCGGCGACCTCATAGTCGCCCTCCGGCAGGCACCCGGAAAGCGCGGCGAGCGCCAGACCGTCACTCCCGTCGCCAAGGCCGAACAGGACATCGCCAAGCCGTCCTTCGCTGTCGGGCATCCGCACCGACTGGCCGGCCATCGCGCTGAAACCTTGCGCCTGTGCGAAAGCCGCGAGCCGGCCGGGAAGCTCGGCCCCGGCGAAGCCGGACTCGGTGAACAGGTGGATACGGGTTGGCGCGCCCTTGGGGGCACGTGTGAAAGCGTCATGCATGGGCGGTTTCTCCAGGAAACGGGGCCGGGCGGAAACGGGTTAACCGCGGCGGGTGCAGCGTTAACCGAAACTTGACCCCGACCGTGTGACAGGGACTTGGGTTTCAAGATCGTCAGGAGAGGCAGCCATGTCCAGTGCGCAAGGATGGAATGCCACAGTGGCGGGCCTGGCATTGGCCGCGCTTGGCGCCTGTGCCAGCGGAGTGTCCGCGCAGCCGCCGGGCGCTCCTTCGCCGGAGGCGGCCGAAGCCGGCCAAGCCGCCCCAACGGGCCCTGAAACCGGAGAGGGCGACAAGACCGGAGAGGGCGACGAGACCGCACTGTCGCGCGCGCAGATGCGCAAGGTGATCGACCGGGCGCCGCCCCTGGAACGGGCGAATTTCTGGGCCCGGGAACATGCCGAAAATCCCGATGACGTGGAGACCTCGCTGCGTTTCGGCCGGGCCCTGCGGGACATCGGCAGCCATGAACGTGCGGCCGAAATCGCCTCCCAGGCGACGATCCTTCACCCCGAGAACGGCGAACTCTACCTGCTGATGGGCCGGGCCCTCGCCTCCCAGGACAAGCATGAAAAGGCGCGCGGCGCATTGCTGCGGGCGGTCATGCTGATGCCCGAGGATCAGGATGCGCTGGCCGCGCTGGGTCTTGCTCATGACCGTCTGGGCAATCACGAATCCGCACAGACAGCCTATCGCCAGGCGTTGGATATCGCGCCCGATCGGGTGGCCACGCGTTCCAATCTCGGGCTGTCGCTGGCGCTGAGCGGTGATCTTGATGCCGCTGAGGCCGAACTGCGCAAAGCCGCCGAACATCCCGGGGCCAGCGTCAATGTGCAACAGAATCTGGCGCTCGTTCTGGGCCTGAAAGGCGATTACGAAGCTGCGCGCAGCGTGTCGGAAGGGGCCCCTGAAGACGTGATCGAGCAGAATCTCGAAACCCTGAAGGCCTTTCGCGGGGATGCGCCGCGTCCGGACCGCGCAGACGAGGCGGCCCTGCGCGGGGCCATGGTCACGGACCAATGACCCCGCATCAGCCGGGGGTAAGGGGCCGGGTGACAATCAGCTCCTGATGGTCGAGACCGGCCTCGCGGTGGCGGTGGGCCTCCTGGTAATTGTCGTGATTGAGCGTGGCGATGAAGGCCTGCCGGTTCGGAAACCAGTTGATCCAGACCATGTCCCAGTCGCCTTCGCCGATGAAAGACCGCTCGCCATCGCCCCTGAAGATGCATTGGCCGCCGACATCCTTCATCATCTCCTCGAACAGGTCGGCATAGCGCGCATAGGCCTCATACCCGGTCGAACCGTCGCCATGTTCGCGCGCGGTTTCGGGATACTCGGCATGAGGACGGAATTTCAGCAGGTTGACCTGCGCGACTGGGCCGTCATGCGGATCGTCACGAAAGGCGCGGAACTGGTCGGCGGTGGGCTGGCGGGAGGTCATGTGCGCTCCTCGGATGGGTCTGGCGGGCCGACGATCCCGGCAATGTTCACGGCGAGGCCGGGCGCGAAAAGGGGGTCGAGGGTGGTGTCGAAGGGGTATGACAGGATTTCGCCAAATCGATTCCCGTCCGGCCGGCGATGGAGCGTGACCTCCCCGGATCGCGCGTTCAATACCCACAACTCCTCTATCTCCCAGCGCGCATAGATCTGCGCCTTGTCGCCAGTGTCATACGACACTGAGCTGTCCGCGACCTCTATCACGAGCCGGCAATCGGCGCTCGTCAGACCTCTTGCGCTGGCGGAAGCCGGACAGATGACTATGTCGGGTTCGACAAATTCGGTTTCCGAGAGCCTCAGTGTCGTTTCCACCGCGACACTATAGTCTTCCGGGAGTTTTCGGATAAGCCAGTTGCTCAATCCGATCTTGTAACGCTCATGCCGGATGTTTTTCGGGCTCATCTCGACCAGCACCCCGTCAATAAGTTCGAGCCGCTCGTCAGGGCCAATGATGCCCGCCTCAACCATGGCGAAGACCTCATCCACCGTCAGCTTGCGCTGGCGGGTGTCGGCGTCTTCCGAGAGAGACCATTGCAGACCCATCAGGTAAGAATAACCGCCCCGCGCGCGCCTGTCAGCCGTCAGAAGGCGCGCGCCCGCCTCGCTGCGCTTTCAGGTGCCGGTCGAGGAAGGCCATGCGCGTGCGTATCAGATGGGTCTGAAGCGCCTCGCCGCGAATGCCATGGCGCTGGCCGGGATAGGTCATCAGGTCGAAATGGCGCCCCTGTTCCTGCAATTCGGCCATCAGGCGGGTGGTGTTGTCGAAGGTGACATTGTCATCGGCCATGCCGTGAATCAGGAGAAGCGGGGCGAGTGCCCCCTCGAAACGATCCAGGTGCCAGAAGACCGAGGACTTCTCATAGCCTTCGGGATTGTCCTGCGGCGTGTCCATGTAGCGCTCGGTGTAGAAGGTGTCATAGAGGGTCCAGTCGGTCACCGGCGCGCCGGAGACAGCGGCCGCAAAGGTGCCGGGCTCGGCCTGCAGGAGCGTCATCAGCGTCATGTAGCCGCCATAGGACCAGCCCTGAATGGCGATGCGGTCGGGATCGACAAAAGGCTGCGATTTCAGCCATTCCACGCCGCGCAACTGGTCGCGCACTTCCGGCCCGCCGGTCCGGCGGTAGATCACGTCCTCGAAGGCCTTGCCGCGATTGGCGCTGCCGCGATTGTCGAGGCGAAAGACGATATAGCCCTGGCGCGTGTAGAACTGGTCGGCCATCCGCTCCCAGTCGCGCGTCACGGTCTGCACGCCCGGCCCGCCATAGACATTGACGAGGACCGGGTATTGCTGACTCGGGTCGAAATCCGGCGGGGTCTGAATGGAATAATGCAGCGTCTGGCCGTCCTCGGCCGTCAGCGTGCCGTATTCGGGGCAGGGCGGTGTGCGCATCGAGATAGGGGAAATAGGGGTGGGACTCATCGAGCGCGTTTTCCTCTATCCAGGCGATCCGCGAGCCATCGGCGCGGTAGAGCCCAGTCTGCGGGGGCTGTGTCGGGCTGGAGGATGTGCCGACGAAGCTCTTGCCATCCGGCGCCATGGTGATCGACCAGGACTTGTCAGGCTCGGTGATTCGCTCGACTTCGCCACCTCTCAGCGGAACGGAATACAGGTGGCGCTCCAGCGGCGTGTCCCTGTAGCCTGTAAAGAAAACGCGGTCATCGCCCGTGCCGGCAATGGCATCGACCGCCCAGGCGCCGCTCGTGAGCGGTTTGAATGAATTCTCGTTGATGTCTGACACCTCGATATGGCGAAATCCGTCTTCCTCATTCGTGCGCAGAATGAAGTCGCCGGACCTTCGAAAATCGAAATTGAGATTGATCCAGTTGGGCTGGGTTTCGAACGCCACCGGGCCGGGCAAATCGACTTGATCGATCGGCTTGTCAGCCTCGAATCGTGCGGCCGTCAGAGCAATCTCCGTTTGGTCGCGATCGACATGCTGGACGGCAAGAGCCGTGACGCTCTCATCCATGTCAAACCACTTCACGCGGGCCAGATACTGGTCCGTCGCCGGGCCCCAATCCTCGCGCCGCCAGGCGATTTCGAACGTTTCGCCCGTTTCCATGTCGCGCACGAACAGGTCCACAATGGCATTGGGCCGCCCCGCCCTCGGATAGCGCTGCTCGATCACCGTCGTGCCTTCAGCGGAAATCTCGAAGCGCGGGATCACGTCCACCGTGCTTTCATCGACGCGCGTATAGGCGAGGTAGCGCTCGTCCGGGCTCCACCAGTAGCCCGTATAGCGGCTCATCTCCTCCTGCGCGACGAACTCGGCGACGCCATAGGAGATGGCCTTGTCCGGCTCGGCGGGCGGGGTGAGCCGCCGCTCCTCGCCGCTTTCAAGCTCGACCGCATGGACGGCGCCATCGCGTACGAAGCTGACATGGGTCCCTTTCGGACTGACCTTTGCGTCATATTCGAACGCTTCGGTCTGCGTGAGCTGGCGCGTCTGCGGCCCGGCCTCGTTGAGCGTGACCAGCCACAGATCCCCGCCAATCGGCACCAGTATCGTGTCCGCCGTGCCCCAGTCATAATCGACAATGCCCTTCGAGCCGGCGATGCGCTTGCGCTCGCGCAGGGCCTTTTCTTCCTCGGACAGCTCGACCTCTTCAGGTTCCAGCAGCTTGGAATCCAACAGCATTGATGGCTCGCCACTCGCCACATCGAACTGCCAGAGATCATAGCGCGACTGGTCATCGGCGCGCGGTTTCAGGAAGGTCACGCGCTGACCATCGGGCGAGTATTTCACCCCCCGCGGCTTCGGCCCGGAAAGGTCCGGGCTGGCAAACAATCGCTCGAGGGTCAGTTTGCCGGAATCTTTGGCCATGGGCGCAGCTTTCTCCTGGGCAATCGGGGCGGAAAGGACGCAGGCGGCAAGCGCCGACGCAGCCGCGGAGATGAAATATCTGATCATGGCCCGATAAAGCGCCCGTTTCGGGCCGCTTCGTCAAGCGCAGGACAGGCTTTTTGCCGTCTGACATGCAGGCCGTCACGCCTGGCAGCGGCGTCGGGCTTGACCTTGCGGCGCGATTGCCGCATGGCCGCATGTGTCGCAGCGCAAAATGGATTGCGCATGGGGCGGGTGGCGTGAATGGCATCGGGCCGGATCTGTCCGGCGGGTGCGAGCTTCCCCCTTAACGACACCGTTTTCCCGACACCCCAATTCACGCGGGGGCGTTCCCATCGAGTTTCCGGTCACGGCGGCCGGGGACCCCGGCGATGCGCCTTGAATGTCGTGCGCGCCGGCATATGAAAGACTTCGAGACTTGACCCGATTTACCGAACTCGGCCTGCACAAACAGGTGCTAAAGGCCGTCAGCCAGCAGGGCTATGACACACCGACACCGATCCAGGCGCAGGCGATCCCGCCGCTCCTGGAAGGGCGCGACCTTCTCGGTATCGCGCAGACGGGCACCGGCAAGACCGCCGCCTTTGCCCTGCCGACGCTGCACCATCTCGTCAGCGAACCCCGCAAGCGGCGCAGCAAGACCCCGCGCGTGCTGGTTCTCTCACCGACGCGCGAGCTGGCCCTGCAGATCGCCGAGAGCTTTACCGGCTATGGCGCCTTCATGGATTGCCGTGTCGAAACCGTGTTCGGCGGCGTCAAGATCGGTCGCCAGATCCGGAACATGGAGCGCGGCTGCGAGGTCGTGGTCGCCACGCCGGGCCGTCTGGTGGACCTCATGCAGCAGGGCGCGATCGAGCTTGGCGGAGTTGAGATCCTCATCCTCGACGAGGCCGACCAGATGCTGGACATGGGCTTCATCCATGACCTGAAGAAGATCATGGCAAGAGTGCCCGATACCCGCCAGACGCTGCTCTTGTCGGCGACCATGCCGAAACTCATCGGCGACCTCGCCCAGCGCTACCTGACGGACCCGGTGCGCGTGTCCATCGCCCCGGAAAGCACGACAGCCGAGCGCGTCGACCAGGGCGTCATCCATGTGGCCAATGGCGACAAGCTGGCCATGCTGGAAGCCGTGCTGTCGGGCGAAGAGATCGAGCGGGCGCTGGTCTTCACCCGTACCAAGCACGGCGCCGACAAGCTTGTCCGCAAGCTCCTGGCCAAGGGCATCCAGGCGCAGGCCATCCATGGCAACAAGTCGCAGAACCAGCGGGTCAAGGCGCTGGAAGCCTTCCGCGCCGGAAAATGCCCCGTCCTGATCGCCACGGACATCGCTGCGCGCGGGATCGATGTCGATGGCATCAGCCATGTCCTGAATTTCGAAATGCCCAATGTCGCCGAGCAATATGTTCACCGGATCGGGCGCACCGCGCGGGCCGGGCGGGCCGGCTCGGCGGTCTCGCTGGTGGCCGGTGACGAGCTTTATTACCTGCGCGAGATCGAGAAGGTCACGCGCGCCCGAATCCCGGTCCTGCCGGCGCCCGAGGGCTGCGAGGCCATCGCCCTGCCCGAACCGGACCGGAACATGCGCGTGACCAAGCCGAAAGGCCCGGGACGTGGCCAGGGCGGCGGGGGTGGCGCCGGAAAGCCGCGCGGCCAGCGTCAGGGCGCAAGCGGCAAGCCCGCCGGACAGGCCGGCGGCGGCGGCAAGCCGGGCGGCCGCCAGCGCCAGCGCCGGCGCGCCTCGGCCAGCGCGGGTTAAAGCACCGCCCCCACGTCACCGATTGCGGCGCAGGCCGCCGCCGGCCTAGACTGGCGGCCATGAGCGAGACACAGGACCGGCTGGTCAAGGACCAGCCTGCGGAGATGCCGTCGGAAGGCGGCCCGCTGGCACAGTATCATGGCGAGCGCCCCCCCGCCCCGGACTGGTTCCTGCGCGCGGTGGCCCAGCCTTATGAGGTCCACAATGTCGAGGTGGCCGGCGCGAACGTACGATACCAGCGCTGGGGGCCGCGCGATGCGCCGGGCCTGCTGCTGGTGCATGGCAATGGCGCGCATGCCCATTGGTGGGACTTCATCGCCCCCTATTTCGCCGAGCGCTACAATGTCGCGGCCATGACCTTCAGCGGCATGGGCGACAGCGAGCGGCGCGACGCCTATGACATGGACACATTCGCCGCCGAGGAAATCGCGGTCTGCGAGCATGCGGGCATGTTCGAACATGCGATCAAGCCGGTGATCTGCGCCCACAGTTTCGGCGGTTTCGTCACCATGCTCACCGGCGCCGATCATGGCGAGAAGCTGACCGGGACGGTGATCGTCGACAGCCCGGTCAATCCGCCCGACCATCCGCGGGGCGGCCCGCCGCGCGGCGTGCGCCAAAACAAGGTCTATCGCGATCTCAACGCGGCGCTCGCCCGTTTCCGCCTCGCCCCGCCGCAGGAATGCGAAAACCATTTCATCATGGACTATATCGCCCGCTGGAGCCTGAAGAAGGCGTCAGAGGAGGAGGGCGGGCCCGGCTGGACCTGGAAATTCGACCCGCGCATCTGGCAGCGATTCGAGGCGGGCCGGGACTCCTCGCAGCTTTTGCGCGCCACGGGATGCCGTATCGCGATCTTTCGCGGAGAGGACAGCGCGCTCATGCTGGATGATGTGGGCGATTACATGCAGGAGCTTCTCGGCCATGAAGTGCCCTATATTTCCATCCCGCATGCCCGCCATCATGTCATGATCGACCAGCCGCTGGCCTTTGTCGCCGCCCTGCGCACGCTGCTGGCGGAATGGGACCATTCCAGCCCGAACCGCTCGGTCTGACAGGGGTCAGGGCGTGACCTGGCGAGCATAGCCCTCATTATCCTCGACACATTCAGGCGGCCGGGTGATGTCGTGGAGTACGCCGACAAAAGCCGCCGTGATCACCACACACGGACCGTAACCTGAAACGCCGGGGCGCCCCGCAGCAGGCGGATGCGGTGGCTCGCCAAGATCGCCCTGCAGGCGCTCCGGGACATGGGACCCGGGAACATGCGAGCCTCGCTGGAATGGCTCGCCGGCGCCGCCAACACATTGAAATGAGGCGAGGGGCCCGGTGAGGCCCCGCAGAGACATCAAAATTCTGCAAACCGGCATATTGACGCGCCCGCGGTCGTCGCCTAACTGCCAGCCATCGTTAGCAGTCACCGGGATGGAGTGCTAACAGCGCTCCATCCCGGCCTGCCAGACGAGATATCGGATCAGTTCTAGACGAGGAAAAGAGGGACATATGGCATTCCGTCCACTCCATGACCGGGTGCTCGTTCGCCGCATCGAGGAGAGCGAGAAAACTGCTGGCGGGATCATCATCCCGGACACGGCCAAGGAAAAGCCCCAGCAGGGTGAAGTGCTTGCGGTCGGCAACGGCTCCATCGGCGACGACAATGAGCGTATCCCGCTGGAAGTGAAGGCCGGGGACAAGGTCCTGTTCGGCAAGTGGTCGGGCTCGGAAGTCACCATTGATGGTGAAGAGCTGCTGATCATGAAGGAAACCGACATTCTGGGAGTCATCGACTGAGCTTCGCGCGCCGGTTCGCGCAGCGGCGGCTGACGCCCTGTCGCCCGGCGCTGCGAAGACGTTGACACTCCACAACCGACACAACCCGAAACCGAAAAGGATACCGAAATGGCAGCCAAGCATGTGCATTTTGGCAGCGAAGCGCGCGACGAGATGATGCGCGGCATCGACACGCTGGCCCGCGCGGTCCGCGTCACGCTCGGCCCCAAGGGCCGCAATGTCGTCATCGAGAAATCCTTCGGCGCCCCGCGCACCACGAAGGATGGCGTGACGGTCGCCAAGGAAATCGAGCTTGAAGGCAAGTTCGAGAATATGGGCGCGCAGATGCTGCGCGAAGTCGCCTCCAAGGCCAATGACGTGGCCGGCGACGGCACCACCACGGCCACGGTTCTCGGCCATGCCATCGTCAAGGAAGGCATGAAGCGCGTGGCCGCGGGCATGAACCCGATGGACCTCAAGCGCGGCATCGACAAGGCGACGCTGGAAGTCGTCGAGAGCCTGGCCAAGGCCTCGAAAAAGGTCTCCACCGGCGAGGAAATTTCCCAGATCGGCTCGATTTCGGCCAATGGCGACCGCACCATCGGCGACATGATCGCCCAGGCCATGGACAAGGTCGGCAATGAAGGGGTGATCACGGTCGAGGAAGCCAAGTCGCTCGAGACCGAGCTCGACGTTGTCGAGGGCATGCAGTTCGACCGCGGCTATCTCAGCCCCTATTTCATCACCGATGCGGACAAGATGATCACCGAACTGGATGATCCGATGATCCTCATCCACGAGAAGAAGCTGTCCTCGCTGCAGCCGATGCTGCCGATCCTGGAAAGCGTCGTGCAGTCCCAGCGCCCGCTTCTCATCATTGCCGAGGATGTCGACGGTGAAGCCCTCGCCACGCTGGTGGTCAACAAGCTGCGCGGCGGTCTGAAAGTCGCTGCGGTGAAGGCACCGGGCTTCGGCGACCGCCGCAAGGCCATGCTTCAGGACATCGCCACCCTCACCGGCGGCCAGGTCGTTTCCGAGGATGTTGGCATCAAGCTCGAGAATGTCACCATGGACATGCTCGGCACCGCCAAGCGGGTGAACCTGACCAAGGACGACACCACCGTTGTCGACGGGGCCGGCGACAAGAAGGATATCGAGGCGCGCGTGGCCCAGATCCGCAAGCAGATCGAGGACTCCACATCCGACTATGACAAGGAAAAGCTCCAGGAGCGCCTTGCCAAGCTCGCCGGCGGTGTGGCCGTGATCAAGGTCGGCGGTGCCACCGAGGTCGAGGTGAAGGAGCGCAAGGATCGTGTCGATGACGCGCTGAATGCCACCCGTGCCGCGGTCGAAGAAGGCATTGTTGCCGGCGGCGGCGTCGCCCTGCTGCGCGCGGTGCAGTCACTCAAGGTGAAGGGCGAGAACGAGGACGAGCAGGCCGGTATCGACATTGTCCGCCGCGCCCTGGAAGCCCCGGTCCGCCAGATCGTCGAGAATGCCGGAATCGAGGGCTCCGTGGTCGTCAATTCGGTCCTGTCGGAGAAGAAGGCCTCCTATGGCTTCAACGCCCAGACCGAGGATTATGGCGACCTGATCGAGATGGGCATCATCGACCCGGCCAAGGTGGTCCGGGCCGCCCTGCAGAATGCCGCCTCGGTTGCCGGCCTGATGATCACCACCGAAGCGGCGATCACCGAGGCGCCGAAGGAAGAAGGCGCCGCCGCCGGCGGTGGCGGCATGCCCGATATGGGCGGAATGGGGGGCATGGGCGGCATGATGTAAGCCCGCCCCGGTCCCGCGCCTTCGGGCAGACCCGAATGAAGCGGCCCCCTCCTTGAAGGGGGCCGCTTTTTTTTGCCCGGTCCGGCGCGAGCGCGGCCAAGTTTCTGCAGCCGGGTTGCGGACAGATTTCAGTCTTGTCACAGAACTGTCAGCATGACGGCCTAGAGGGGAATGGGAGTTCATGGGGTCTTTTATGTTGGAAACCTTCGGACACCTGCCCGTGGGGTGGCTGGCCTTTGTCGTGATCGCGGCGGTGGCCTGCGGCGCGTTCCTGGCCGGTCGCTCGCGCGCGACGGCGCTCCAGCAGGGCGCCAGTGCGCGAATGAATTCCCAGCCGAATTACCATGGCTATTACCTGGCGATCTGGACGGCCGTGCCGGCCGCGCTGGTCCTTGTGCTTTATGCGCTGTTCGGCGAACAGGTGGCGCGCCAAATGCTCATGGGCGAGCTTCCTTCCGGCTTCGATGCCATGACCGCCATCGAGCGCAGCCAGTATCTCGACCGGGCCGGCGAGGCCGCGCGGATGGACGAGGCCGCCGTCGAGGGCCATCCGCTCTTTGCTGCAGTTTCCCGGCGCCTTGCCGAGCTTGGCGGCCTGGTGAAGTTCTGGGCGGTCGGTCTGGCCCTGCTCGCCGGGGCGGGCGGCTTCGCCTATGCCAGGCGCAATCTGGGCGAGGGTTTCCGCGCGCGCCAGAGTGTCGAGGGCGCGGTGCGCCTTCTGCTGTTTGCCTGCGCGGCGATCGCGATCGCGACGACCGCCGGCATCGTGGTCTCCCTGTTTTTCGAAAGCCTGCGCTTCTTTGCCCGCATACCGGTGTTTTCCTTCCTTTTCGGACTGGAATGGAATGCCCAGACCAATGCCGATTTCGGCGCCATACCGCTTTTCTTCGGAACATTCCTGATCTCGCTGATCGCGATCTGCGTGGCCGCTCCCGTCGGGCTCTATGCCGCGATCTATCTGTCGGAATACGCCTCGCGCCGCACGCGCGGATGGGTCAAACCGATACTGGAGGTGCTCGCCGGCATTCCGACCGTGGTCTATGGCTTCTTCGCCATACTGGTCATGGCCCCGGCCGTGCGCGGGCTGGCCCTGTGGCTCAACGGGCTGCCTTTCATCCCCGACGAATTCTTCGCCGCCTCGCCAACCAATGCGCTCGCCGCCGGGCTGGTCATGGGCGTCATGATCATCCCCTTCGTGTCCTCACTGTCCGATGATGTGCTCAACGCCGTGCCGCAGAGCCTGCGCGACGGGGCCTATGCCATGGGCGCGACCAAGTCTGAGACCGTGAAACAGGTGGTCATGCCGGCCGCCCTGCCCGGCATCATCGCGGCCTTGCTGCTTGCTGTCTCGCGCGCCATCGGGGAGACCATGATCGTGGTCATGGCGGCCGGACTGCGCCCGCAGATCACGCCCGACCCAACCGCCGAGATCACGACGATCACCGTGCAGATCGTCGCGCTGCTGACCGGCGACAGCGAGTTCGACAGCCCCAAGACGCTTTCGGCCTTCGCGCTGGGCTTCGTCCTCTTCGTGATGACCCTGATCTTCAACCTCATCGCGCTGCGCGTGGTGCGGAAATACCGGGAAAAGTATGACTGAGACCGAGACAGACCTGAAGCCGGCCAGTTTCACCGACGAGGCCGCGATTGCGCGCCTGAAGCGCCGCCATCGGGCCGAACAGCGCTTTCGGGCCTATGGCCTTGTCGCCATCGGGATCGCCCTGGCCTTCCTTGTCCTCCTGATCGTTTCCATCGGCAGCCAGGCCCTGTCGGCCTTCAGCCATCACAAGGTCTCCTTCGATCTGACCCTCGAAGAAGAAATTGTCGCGCCCGAAGGGCCCGGCGCGACGGAAGTGATCGAGGAGAATGTGTTCGGCTTCTACAAGCTGGTGCGCGAGGACCTTGCCGCCACCTTCCCCGAGGCGGAAGGCTCCAAGCGCCTGAAGACACAGCTCAACGGCCTTGTCACCCGGCTTGCCGTCCTGCCAATGGCCCGGGCCACGGCGCATCACCCCGAGCGGATCGGGGAAACGGTCACCTATCAGGCGGCGCTTTCCGATGATCTCGACCTTTATCTCGAGGGCAAGGTGTCTGACGAGATACGCCTGCGCGGCGAAACGATAAGCGCCGGCGAACGGATCGGCCCGTCGCGCATCCGGCTCATCGGGGATTTCTCGGAGCTTGCTGCGCGGCGCGCCGCGACAGCCCCGCCCGGAGACACTGATGAGCGCTCTGTCCTCGTGCGCGCCGGGACCGCAGTGATGCGCGCAGAAGCGGTGGAGGACGCGCGCGTCAGCGGGCCGCTCCTGACCGGCAATCTCTCCGCCTTCGAAGGGGCCCGCCCGCAGATCCGGCTGATCGAAACGCCGCAAAGCGAACGCAATGTGACGGACCGCCAGGTCGCCTGGACCCTCGCGTTGCGGGAGATGGGCCGGATCGACCAGGGTCTCAACTGGGCGCTCGTGACCAATGCTGACAGCACCTATCCCGAAATCGCCGGCGTCGTGGCCGCGATTGTCGGCTCGCTGTTCACCATGCTCGTGACGGCGCTGCTCTCCGTTCCCGTCGGAATTGCCGCGGCGATTTATCTGGAGGAGTATGCGCCCCGGAACCGCGTCACCGACATGATCGAGGTGAATATCAACAATCTTGCCGCGGTGCCCTCCATCGTGTTCGGCCTGCTCGGCGCTGCGGTGTTCCTGAATCTTCTCGGCCTGCCGCGCTCGGCCCCGCTTGTCGGCGGGCTCGTTCTGGGTCTCCTGACCCTGCCGACCGTGATCATCGCCTCGCGAGCGGCGCTGCGCGCGGTGCCGCCCTCGGTGCGCTCGGCCGCGCTGGGCGTCGGCGCCTCACAGACCCAGGCGGTCTTCCATCATGTTCTGCCGCTGGCCGCGCCCGGCATCCTGACCGGTTCGATCATCGGCATGGCCCGCGCCCTCGGCGAAACCGCGCCGCTCTTGCTGATCGGCATGGTCGCCTTTGTAGCCGAAGTGCCATCCGGGCCCACCGATGAAGCAACGGCGCTTCCGGTGCTGATTTACAAATGGTCGACCGGGGCCGAAAGGGCCTGGGAACCGAACACGGCAGCCGCCATTGTGGTGCTGCTCTTGTTCATGATCCTGATGAATGCTGTAGCTGTCTTTCTCAGACGGCGCTTTGAGCGGAGATGGTAGCGATGACGGGCATGATGGGCACTGATGCAGAAGCAATGAGCAAGGCCGGTTCCGTGGCGGGCAATGAGACCAAGGTGGATTGTCGCAACATCGACGTCTATTACGGCGACAATCAGGCCATATTCGATATCTCGATGGATATTCCCGCCCGCGCGGTGACCTCCTTCATCGGGCCGTCGGGCTGTGGCAAGACAACCTTCCTGCGCTGCATCAACCGGATGAATGACACGATCGATACTGCCCGTGTCGAGGGCGAGATCTTCATGGATGGCGAGGATGTGAACAGTCCGAAAATCGATCCGGTGCTTCTGCGATCGCGCGTTGGCATGGTGTTCCAGAAACCGAATCCCTTCCCGAAATCGATCTTTGACAATATCGCTTATGGCCCGCGCATTCACGGCCTGACGGCCTCGCGCAGCGAGCTTGATGAACTGGTCGAGGAAAGCCTCACACGGGCCGGGCTCTGGGCCGAGGTGAAGGACCGGCTGGACCAGCCGGGAACCAGCCTTTCGGGCGGGCAGCAACAGCGTCTGTGCATCGCGCGCGCCATTGCCGTGCACCCGGAAGTCATTCTGATGGACGAGCCGTGCTCGGCGCTCGATCCGATTGCCACGGCCAAGATCGAGGAACTCATCGATGAACTGCGCCAGCGCTTCTGCATCGTCATCGTGACCCATTCCATGCAGCAGGCCGCAAGGGTCTCGCAGAAGACCGCCTTCTTCCATCTGGGCGAACTGGTCGAGTTCGACGACACCGAGAATATCTTCACGAATCCGCAGGACAAGCGCACGCTCGATTACATTACCGGTCGGTTCGGTTAGGATCAGACCCATGTCCGATCACATCGTGTCCGCCTTCTCGGAGGAACTGGAACAATTGTCCGCCGATCTCCTGCGTATGGGCGGTATCGCCGAATCCATGATTTCCGATGCCTGCCGCGCCCTGATCACCAGCGACCTGCAACTGGCCCACGAAACGGTCGATCGCGATGGTCTTGTCGACGATATGGAAGCCGATATAGAGCAGCGCATTGTCAGGCTTCTCGCCCTGCGCCAGCCAATGGCGTCCGATCTCAGGGCCGTGGTCGCCGCGCTCAAGGTCTCCTCGGATCTCGAACGCATCGGGGATTTGTCGAAGAATATCGCCAAACGCGTTGACGAAGTGTCGGGCTGCGATGTCGGCGGGGCGCTGAAGGGTATCGAACGGATGGGCCGCGCTGTCAGTGCCCAGCTCAATGACGTGCTCGATTCCTATTCCGAGGCCAACGCCGCCATGGCACTTCATGTCTGGAACAGCGACGAGGATATCGACCAGCATTACAATTCGCTCTTCCGGGAAGTCATCACCTATATGATGGAGGACCCGCGCATGATCGGCGCGGGCGCCCATCTCATGTTCATCGCCAAGAATCTCGAAAGGGTCGGTGATCATTGTACCAATATTGCCGAGATCGTGCATTATCAGGTAACGGGGGATTATCTGGCCTCGAATGAGCGGCCTAAGGCGCCCCTCCTGGGGAATGGATGACAGGATGCGGAACAGAAGGTTCCCGAAATCGGTATGGCACAGATGAAACCCTATATCCTGATTGCCGAGGACGATGACGCGGTCCTCGAATTGCTGAAATACAATCTCGACCGTGAGGATTATGAGGCGGCTGTCGCCCGCGATGGCGAAGAGGCCATGATGATGATCGAGGAGCGCGCGCCCGACATGCTGCTGCTCGACTGGATGCTGCCCAAGGTTCCGGGAATCGAGATCTGCCGGCGGGTGCGCGCGCACACACAGAGACCGCGAACATGCCGATCATCATGCTTACGGCACGTTCGGAGGAGCCCGACCGTATCCGCGGTCTCGATACCGGCGCCGATGATTATGTCACCAAGCCGTTCTCGACCACCGAGCTCATGGCCCGCCTGCGCGCCGTCATGCGACGGATCCGGCCCGGCCTGGTGGAAGACCGGGTGAGCGTTGGCGACATCACCATCGACCGCACGGGCCACACCGTCGAGCGGTTGGGCCAGGACATCCATCTCGGGCCGACGGAGTTCCGTCTGCTCGACTATTTCATGCAGCATCCCGGCCGCGTTTTCTCACGCGAACAATTGCTCGACAGTGTCTGGGGATCGGATGTGTATGTCGAGGCGCGCACTGTGGATGTGCATGTCGGGCGCCTGCGCAAGGCGCTGAAAACAGCCGGCGGCGAGGATCCGATACGCACGGTGCGCTCGGCCGGCTATGCGCTCAGGGAAGAATAAAAACGTGCACGCCTCATCCTGAGCAGCGCCCGCCGGGTCGCGTCTCGAAGGCTGGGGCGCGTGGCACGGTTGTTCGCCGCCTGTCAGCGAGGCTTGCCTTTTCCCCTGCCTTGCGGCCGGCGCGCCGGCGCGCCGGCTTCGATCAGAGCGCGGCGTTCGTCGGGCGTGATTTCGCGCCACTTGCCCTTTGGCAGGTCGCCCAGGGCCAGCGGTCCGATGCGCACGCGCCGCAGGTCGATCACGCTGAGGCCCACCAGGTCGCACATGCGCCGGATCTGCCGGTTACGCCCCTCGCGAAGCACGAAGCGCAGCCAGCCACCGCCCTCATCGCTGTGACATCGGCGGCCTTGAGCCGGCGCCCGTCAAGGCTGAGGCCATGGCGCAGACGCGCGAGCCGGGCCGGCGTCACCTCCCCGCGAACACGCACCTCATATTCCTTTTCCATGCGCGAATCCGGCCCGATCACTGCCTTGGCCACCACGCCATCCTCCGACAGGATCAGGAGGCCGTGACTGTCCTGGTCGAGCCGGCCGACAGGCGCGAGCTTGTGGCGCCGGGACGGCATGACGCCCGACTCACCCTGCAGCGCCTTGCGGGTGAGCAGGCGCACCGCGGGAACCTGGTCGCCCTCCGGCGTGGCGGACACATAGCCGGTCGGCTTGTTGACGAGCACGGTGAGTTTCGCGTCCAGCCGCCGCGCGGCCTTTTCCTGGAGCGTCAGCGTTTCGCCGGGCGCGATCTTGTGGCCGGGCGATGTCACCTTCTCGCCATTGATCGAGACGAGGCCGGATTCGATCAGCGCCTCGGCCTCGCGGCGAGAGCAAACGCCCTCCTGGGCAAGCCACTTGTTGACGCGGACAGGCGCCTCGCCCTGATAGGTGCGGGTTGTCGACATGGCCTAATTGTCGTCCAGAAGGGCGAGCGTGTGCAAGGGCCGGCCATAGGCGCCCGACACCATTCCCGCCAGGAGGCGCGGGGCGGGCGGCCATTGCATCAGCGGCGCGGCGATCCAGTCGCGCAGGAGCGGCAGGAGCCGCGAATGCGATTGATAGACCGGCGTGAACATCCGGCTCATCGCCTGGTAGAGGCGCACATGCCCGCGCCGCATCTTCAGGTATCGCCCGGCCACGCTGGCGGCATCGCGCGGCTGGTCGCGAAGGGCGCGCGACAGCGCCCAGGCGTCCAGCAGCGCCATGTTCGCGCCCTGGCCGAGCTGCGGAGATGCGGCATGCCAGCTGTCGCCGACATGGACAAGCCGGCCTTTGGCGGGCTGTTCATGGGTGCGGTGGCGATAGCGCGCGAGGGAGAGATCCTCATGCGTCTCCAGCGGGGCCAGAAGGCTCTCGGTCTCGGGCCATAAGGCGATGGCTTCCTGCTTCCAGTCGGCCAGGGCCGAACGCTGCCAGCGATCATGGTCGCGCAGGGGGAGCGACCAGAAATAGGTCGCGGTCGGTGCGCCGCCCTCTTCCTCCGCGCCCGATGGCATCACGCCCGCCATGCGGTCGGCCCGGCGATAACGCTGCTCCAACGCATCGGCCGGGAAATAGACATCCATCGGCCAGGGCCGCGTCACCCACAGCGCGCCGAAGGGCAATTCCCGTCGCGGATCGCTGGACAGGGGCGAGCGCGCACCGAGCGCGTCGATCAGAAGGTCGAACGGGCCGAGCCGGCAGCCGGCGGCCCCGGGCGGAAGTGAGATAACCGCTGATCGTGTCGGCCGTGGCAATCGGCATGTCGGCATTGAGCTGCGCGCCGGCTTTCAGGGCGGCTTCGAGCAGCAGGGTGAAGACCACGTGGCGCTGGATTCCGAGGGCCTGCAGGCCGGGGCGCAGCTTGTGAAAGCGCACATCGAGAACGCTTCGCCCGCCCGGCATTCGCGTGCCATGCAGCCGGTTGATGGCCGCGCCGCGCGCCTGGACCGGGCGGCGAAGGCCCAGCCTTTCGAGCACGCAAAGCCCGGTCTCCTGCAACATCAGGCCCGACCCGACCGGCGCGGGCGCCGGGAACCGGTCGAACAACTCGACCCGGTGACCCAGCCGCGCCAGGAAGGCGGCTGAGGCCAGCCCGCCGATACCGGCCCCGGCAATGGCGATTTCCAGGCGCGTTTCACGCATGCCCCGTCCTCCCGCCCCGATTGTTCCGGGTTCGCGAAAGCGCCGATTTATGCAGCTACCGGGTGCAGATGGAAGGCCCTGACCGCTATTTGTCCTGACAGGCGTGCAAGGATGGCGGGCGCGTCGAGACGGCTCAAGCGCGGCCGGTCACAGCCTGCCCGTGTGCCATCAGCGCGACAGGCGTCTGGCTTCGCGGATTTCGCCGCGCAGGACGAGAAGGTCGATATCCTTGGGCGCAGTGAGCCGGGCGGCCCTGACATCGGCAAGCGCGGCCTTCAGCCGGCCCATTTCCATGAGGGCCCGCGCGCGCAGGGCGAGCGCTTCCGGATCGCCGGGCCGGGTTTCGAGCGCCTCGCCCAGAAGGCCGCTCGCCTCGCGCCATTGCCCGCGGGCAAGATACGCTGCGGCAAGATCGATGATGAGGTCCGCATCGCCGGGATTGATCCGGTTGGCATTTTCCAGCGTCGTCACGGCCGCTTCGGGCAGGCCGGAGGCGAGCCAGGCATTGCCCGCCTGGGCGAGGTAAAGCGCGCGGGTTTCCATCGTGCCGGCATCGCTGGCATTGGCCAGTTCCTCGAGCCGGGCGGCCCCCTCCTCATAATGCTCCAGCGCGATGAGGGCGAGCGCGGTGCAGTGGCGCGCCGGCGGGCGATTGGCCCTTGCCGAGCCAGGCGAGACCCATTTCATAGGCCTGCTCGGGGTCCGATTGCGTCAGCTCCCGGCATTCGGCCAGGCGTTCGGCTTCCTCTGCGGCAATTTCGCGCCCGGCCTGTGTCATCGGCGCCGACTGTATCAGGGCGAGCGCTGCGAAAACGGCGGCAAGGCTGGACATGGGCGACAGGCTCCGGGCAGGCTGCAGGTCGGGTCTAGCCATGCCAGCGGAGCGCGGCAAATGACAGATACGCAAGGCAGTCTTTATGCATTCGGCCTCGGCTACAGCGCGCTGCGGCTGGCGCGGCGCCTTGTCGCCGAGGGCTGGCGGGTCGCGGGAACGGTGCGCAGCGCGCAGAAGGCTGACGCGCTTGGCGCGGAAGGGATCTTGGCCGATGTCTGGCCCGGCAGCGCGCCGGATATTCCCGGCGATTCGGTCTGGCTCGTCTCGGTGCCTCCCGATGAGGCGGGTTGCCCGGTGGCGCGGGCCTTTGGCGACCAGGCCGGCGACAAGGCGGTGATCTACCTGTCCACCACGGGCGTCTATGGCGATCTCGGCGGCAACTGGGCGTTTGAATGGACCCCGCCGGCGCCTGACAATCCCCGCGGCGCACGCCGCTGGCGGGCCGAACAGCAATGGCAGGACGCAGCCGGACGGCTCGCCAGCGTCCGCCTGCCGGGCATTTACGGGCCCGGCCGCTCAGCGCTCGACCGGGTCAGATCGGGTCGCGCCCGGCGCATCATCAAGCCCGGCCAGGTGTTCTCGCGCATCCATGTCGAGGATATCGCCGGCGGCCTGCAGGCGCTGCTCGACCGGGACATACCGGCCGGGGTCTATCATCTGTGTGATGACGCGCCCGCACCGCCCCAGGACGTCATTTCACATGCCGCCGGCCTCCTCGGCGCAGGCGAGCCCCCGGCCGTGGATTTTGACAGTGCCGACCTGTCGGCGATGGCACGCAGCTTCTACTCGGAATGCAAGCGGGTCTCGAACGCGCGCACAAAGGCCGCCCTAGGCTGGCGCCCGCTATATCCGACATATCGCGAAGGGCTGGCCGCAATCCTGGACGCCGAGACTGACTGAGCCGCGGCGCCCCCGGCCCTGTCCGCCCGGCGGAGCCGGAACACCCCTAAACCACCTGCCGGATCTGGGCCTGCCGGGTGGCGGCCGTTCGCATGCGCCCGAAACGGTTGATGAATTCATTGATGCGCGGGACGATCTCGGTGCGAAATCGCGAGCCGTTGAAAACGCCGTAATGACCGACGCCGGGCTGGATATAGTCGAGCTGCATATCCGCCGGCAGGTTCACGCAGAGGTCATGCGCCGCCTGGGTCTGGCCGATTCCGGAGATGTCGTCCTTTTCGCCTTCGACGGTCATCAGCGCGACATCGCGGATGGCCCCGGGACGCACGAGACGGCCCTTGTGGTTGAAGATACCGCGCGGGAGATGGTGCTCCTGGAACACCCGCTCGATCGTCTGGAGATAGAATTCCTCCGTCAGGTCGAGCACGGAAAGGTATTCATCATAGAAACCGCGATGCTTTTCGACGCCATCGCCATCGCCTTCGACGAGGTGATTGAAGAAACGCCACTGGGCATCGACATGGCGCTCCCAGTTCATGTTCATGAATGAGGAAAGCTGGACAAAGCCGGGATAGACCCGCCGGAACATGCCCGGCCATGGCGCGGGCACGGTATAGATCATGTTTTCCTCGAACCATGTTAAGCTGCGCTCCTCGGCCAGGAGGTTCGGCACGGTCGGCGAGCGGCGCGCATCAATGGGCGAGCCCATGAAAGTCATGGTCGCGGGGCGGGCGGGATCGTCATCCTCGGCCATCATCGAGATTGCCGCGAGCACCGGCGGGCCGGGCTGGCAAACCGCCAGGACATTGGTGGCCGGGCCCAGATGGCTCAGCATGTCGCGGATCTGGTCGATATAATCGTCGAGATCGAAACGCCCGAGCCAGACCGGGGCCATGCGGGCATCGGCCCAGTCGGTGACATAGACCTCATGGGTCGGCAGGAAGGCCTCCACCGTGCCGCGAAGGAGCGTGGCATAATGGCCCGATAGTGGCGCGACGATCATCAGTGTCGGCTGGGGATCGGCCCCCTCGCCGCGGGCGAGTGCCATCGCTTCGCGGTCGCGCCGGAAATGCAAGAGCCCGCACCAGGGGCTCGACCAGTCGAGCTCGGCATGCACCGGCACATCGACGCCGTTGATCCGCGTGGAATCGAGGCCCCAGTCGGGCTTGCCATAGTAGCGTGTCGAGCTTTCGAACACGTCGGCCATGGCGGCAAGGGACTTGCCGGGATCGGTTCGCCCGAGCGGGTTGAGCGGATTTTCCAGCGCCATCTGGCTGGTCCGGGCCGCAAGACGCACCGGCGCCATGGCGGCACGATTCATTTCGACAAGCGTATAGAGCATGCACTGATTCCTGCTGGCCTGATCCCGTCTATTGCGGTGCAACATAAAGGCCAGGCCGGCGACATGCAAACAACTTCGCCTGAGACGCTAGTGAAGCCACGACTTGCGACAC
>JAAANZ010000066.1 GCA_009909065.1 Alphaproteobacteria bacterium
CGCCTCGCGCGCGGACGGGCTGCGCCGGTCGGGCAGGGCGGGATAGTCGTGGCGGTGATCGCCATGCAGATAGTTGAGGATGCGGTAACTGACGACGACCGTGTCCACCGTCTCTTGGCCATTCTGCGCAGGAGCCGCGCAAATCGGTCTGGCGGAAACGCGGGGCGCAGTTTGAAAAGCTGTAATGGCGAAGCCCGGTGTCGAAGGCTTGCAGCGCGCGCGCAAGTGCCCACGACAATTCGACCGTGTGACTGTCACCGAAGGTCGCCCAGCGGGCTGGTTCGGTGAAATAGCGGCATGCGGCTTGCGGGCGGATATAATCGCGTCCGGCCGTGTGACACGCCGTGCGCTTCGGTGAGGGGATCGCGGTTTCGAGGCGCGCCGCCTGGGCCGCGCCGGTGCGCATGTCGGCAAAGCCGTCCGCGCGCATGGCGACAAGGCCCAGAGCCGCCCCGCCCGCGCAGACGGGCACGATAATCATGACGAGGCGCCGGGCGGGCATGGCCTGCCGGTCGCGGAAGGGCGCTTCCAGGAAACGCCAGCTGATCCATGACAGCGCGAAGGCCAGGGCGATGAGCAGCGGGTAATGCGGCGCGGGACCACCTTAATATTGCCAGAGGCGGGCGAAAACGAAAACCGGCTGGTGCCAGAGATAGAAACTGTAGGAGACAAGACCGACCAGGACGACCGGCCTGAGGGAAAGAAGCCGTCCGACCGGGTCGCACGGGCTGGAAAAGGCAATGATGGCCCCAGTGCCCGCGACGGGAAGCAGGGCGGCGAGGCCGGGGAAGGGCGTCTGGCTGTCGAGCAGCACGACACCGGCGAGGATCAGCAGGAGGCCGGCGAGCGAGGCGGCCGCGCGCAACCGGGGACCGCCGGGCCGGTGTGTGCCGAGGGTCAGGGCCAGGAGGGCTCCGGCGCCAAGCTCGAACCCGCGCGAGGGCAGGAGGAAATAGTTTGCATGCGGGGCGTGGCGCGCTCCCCAAATCGCGAGCAGCAGGCTGGCAAGACAGGCAAGCGCGAGGAAGACGATGGTTAGCCGCCGCGAGCGCGGCAGGATCACCAGCAGGGCCTGCAGATAGACGATATAGAATGGTTCCTCTACGGCCAGGCTCCATGTTTGCAGGAGCGGGGTGAGTTCCGCGGCTGTGTCGAAATAGCCCGATTGCTGCCAGAACAGGACATTCGACACGAACAGGGCCACCGCGACGAGGCTCTGTGCGAACTCGGCCAGGTGCTCGGGCGTCATCAGGCCCCAGGCGAAGGGAATGCAGGCCAGGCAGACCAGCCAGAGTGCGGGCAGGATGCGCCGGGCGCGGCGTTCGTAAGAGTCCGCAAGCGAGAATGTGCCGGCCGACATCTCCCTGTCCAGAATGGAGGTGATAAGGTAGCCGGAGATCACGAAAAACACATCGACGCCGACATAGCCCCCCGCAAAACAGGCATAGCCGGCATGAAACAGGACGACCGGCACCAAGGCGAGGGCCCTCAGCCCGTCAATTTCCGGCCGGTATTTCATGGCTGGCACTGCGTCCCTCCCTCGCCCCAGCGATCGTGACGCAAGCTTCATACAAACCCCGCCGGCATCGATCACGACCGCTTGATTTGGTTCGTGTTCAGCTTTTGTCGGATAAGGAAGCCCGGCAATACTGATGAGGCCCGATCATGAAGATGCTTGCACTGATCCTCCTATGGACTGGCCTGACGGCTTTCCCGGCCGGCGCGCAGGAGGGCGGGGCGCCTGCGCCGGCGGATGAGCCGGTGATAAAGGTGATCAATTTCACTGCGGACTGGTGCCCGAATTGCCGGATTGTCGATCCGCGCATTGATGAGGCCATTGCCCGGTTCCCGGACGGCCAGATCGAGCTGGTCGAACTGGACATGACCGATACGAAGCGGGCCGGCGACGAGAAGAAGCTGCGCGTGTTTGCCGACGCGATCCGTCTGGCCGACCGTCACCAGGCCGCTTATCTCTGGGACTGGTATGGCGGGGTGACGGGCCTGTCGGCAATCATTTCCGCCGATAATGGCGAGCCCATCTCCTGCATAAACCGCGCGCTGAGCGTCGATGAAATCGAGTTCCGCCTCAACGAGGCGAAAATCCTCACGCTCAAGGCACCGGCCGGGCGGCGCAAACCCCGCGGGCCCGACTGCCCGCCGCCGATGAAGGGTTGAAGCCGGTCCGCTGCCATCCGAACCGATAACCCGGTGCGTGGAAGCGGGGTTTGAAGTCGGGCCACGCGCGGCACATATGCGGCGCACGCATCATTGAAGGACACATTTCATGGCACACGATTTTGACTTCGACCTGCTCGTCATCGGAGCCGGCAGCGGCGGTGTGCGGGCCGCGCGTCTTGCCGCCCTGGCCGGAGCGCGCGTGGCCATCTTCGAGGAGTATCGCACCGGGGGCACCTGCGTGATCCGTGGCTGCGTGCCCAAGAAGTTCATGGTCTAT
This sequence comes from Alphaproteobacteria bacterium, assembly GCA_009909065.1. Classification (GTDB taxonomy): domain Bacteria; phylum Pseudomonadota; class Alphaproteobacteria; order Caulobacterales; family Hyphomonadaceae; genus UBA5336. The sequence continues at coordinate 2,456 of JAAANZ010000066.1, forward strand.
GCCAGCGATTACGGAAAGCAGATAAAGCAAGCCGCCGGCTATGGCTGGCACGCGGAGAATGTGTCCTTTGATTGGTCGCACTTCAGTTCGGCCATGCATGCCGAGGTCGACCGGCTGTCGGGCATCTATATGCGCAATCTCAACAATGCCGGCGTGGAAGTGATCGAGGAGCGGGCTGAATTCGTCGATTCGCATACGCTGCGCCTGACGCCTTCCGGACGGGAAGTCACCGGCGAGAAGATCCTCGTGGCGACGGGTTCGGCGCCCTGGCGGCCCTCGCCCGGCGAGCTTCCGGGCGTCGAGCACACCATCACCTCGAATGAGCTATTCAATCTCGAGGAATTGCCACGCCATCTCGTGATTGCCGGCGGCGGGTATATCGCCTGCGAGTTTGCACATGTCTTTGCCGGGCTCGGCGTGGACACCTGCCTTGTCTATCGCGGCGAGACGGTGCTGAACGGGTTTGACTGGGATGTGCGCACCGCCGTGCATGAGGGGCTGAAAGAGGCCGGTGTGCGGGTCATCACCCATACGGTCTTCGAGGCGATCGAGGAGACCGCAGACCCGGAATACCCGCTCCACCTGACCCTGCGCGACGGAACCAAGCTCGATGCCGATGTGGTCATGATGGCCGTCGGCCGCCGCGCGAACACCTCAGGGCTTGGCTGCGAGAAGGCCGGCATTGCGCTCAATGACGCAGGCGGGATCATTGTCGATGAATGGTCGAAAACCAGTGCCCACAATATCTGGGCCGTCGGCGATGTGACCGACCGGATGCAGCTGACACCCGTGGCGATCCGCGAGGGGCATGGCTTTGCCGATACCGAGTTCGGCGACACGCCCTGGCATTTCGAGCATGAGGATGTCGCTTCCGGCGTCTTCGTCCAGCCTGAAGTCGGCACGGTGGGCCTGACCGAAGCCGAGGCGCGCGAACAGTATGGCCAGGTCGACATCTACAAGACGCAGTTCCGGCCGATGAAGAACATGCTTTCGGGCGACGCCACACGCACGCTGATGAAAATGGTCGTGCGCGCTGAGGATGAACGCGTGCTGGGCGTGCATATTGTCGGCCCGGAAGCGGCCGAAATGATCCAGGCGGTCGGCATCGCGGTCAAGCTCGGCGCCACCAAGCCGGATTTCGACCGCACCTGCGCGGTCCACCCCACCGTGGCCGAAGAACTCGTCACCATGCGCACGAAATGGGTTCCCGAAGCCGACCGGTAGGGGCAGGCACAGGGTCGCTTTATCCTCGTTTAACCCCGGCATGGAGTGGTTGGCGGTCATTGCGTGCAGGGCTGCCCCATGCCCGATCAATCCGCTCCACGCCTTCGTCTGGTCCCGAGCCGCCGTTTTGCGCATTGGCTCGCCGGCAGCGGGGCGAGCCTGGCCTTCACGACCTACCAGGCCGGCAAACTCTTCTTCCTGGGAACCGGGCCTGACGGCCAGCTCTCGGTCTTCGAGCGCACATTCGCGCGCGCCATGGGCCTGGCCCATTCGGGCGACACGCACTGGCTCGGCTCGCTCTACCAGCTCTGGCGGTTCGCGAATTTCCTGGAGCCGGGACAGGACCAGGCCGGCCATGACGGTGTCTTCGTCCCGCTGGAAGGTCGCACCACTGGCGATGTGGACATTCATGATATCGGCCTCGATGCCGATGGTGAGCCCATTTTTGTCGTCACGCGGTTCAATTGCCTTGCCCGGCTTGACCGGCATTATTCCTTCCGCCCAGTCTGGACACCGCCATTCATCGATCGGCTGTCCGGGGAGGATCGCTGTCATCTGAACGGCCTCGCCATGCGCGAGGGTCGGCCCGCCTTTGCCAGCGCTGTTGCGCGCAGCAATCTTGCCGAGGCCTGGCGCGATCAGCGCCAGGGCGGCGGTATCGTCATGGATGTGGAGAGTGGTGAGATTGCCTGCAGCGGCCTGTCCATGCCGCATTCACCGCGCTGGTATGGCGGCACGCTCTGGCTCCTCAATGCCGGGACCGGAGAATTCGGCCATGTCGATCTCGCATCCGGCCGGTTCGAGCCGGTTGCCTTCTGTCGCGGTTTTCTGCGCGGGCTCGCGATGATCGGGGATCATGCTGTGGTCGGCACATCGCTTCCGCGTGACAATCATGTCTTTGACGGCCTGCCCTTGCAGGCGCGCCTCGACACGGAGGGGGCCGCGCCGGTCTGCGGGCTCAGCGTCATCAATCTGAAATCGGGCGATATCGAGCACCAGTTGCAGATCGAGGGTATCGTTGACGAGCTGTATGACGTGGCGGCGCTGAATGGTTTCCGCCGGCCCATGTCTCTCGGGTTTCGCACGGACGAAATCCATAACTGCCTGAAACTGCCCGCGATAAGCTGGGTCACTCCGGGCAATGCTGATGGCGAGGATGGCGGACCGGCCACACCTTTCCAAGAATTTACCGTCCTGCCTGCGTGGCCGGCGTGACAATCCGGCTTTCAGTGACTAATTTCGCCGTTTCTGGGGAAAGACGGACTGATGACTCAACCTGCCAATGAAAACGCGTCGTTCGACCAGGCTGAGCCGGAGACGGTCCGGGTGATCGGCCATGTCAAATGGTTCGACCCGGCCAAGGGGTACGGTTTCGTTATCAGCGAGTCGGCCACCGGTGTCACGATCGACGAAGACATCATGATGCATGTCAGCTGCCTGAAGCAGTATGGCGAACACCTGGCCGATGAGAATGCCAGGATCGTTTGCGACACGGTTCGCCGCGAACGTGGCTGGCAGGTCGTCAACATCATCGAGATGGACCGACCGCGCGCCGTCCTGGCGCGAGAGACGGGTAACGTTCCCTCCGTCGAACGGGTCACCGTGAAATGGTTCAACCGCCAGCGTGGCTATGGCTTCGTCAACCGGGTCGGTGAGAAGGAGGACATCTTCATTCACGCCACCGTGCTGAGGCCGGCGGGAATGGAGGCGGTCGAGCCCGGCGAGATCCTGAATGTGGCCATCACGCGCGGCTCGAAGGGGGCGCATGTCGCCTTCGTGAATCCGGAAAGCGACGGCGAAGCCTGATCAAGGCCATTGCCGCAGGGCGGGGCTGGCGCTAGAGACTGGCGTCATGATCCGTTTCTTGTCTGCCCTGTTTGTCGCGATCGCGATGTGTCACCTCCCCGGTTTCGGTGAAGGGCCGCAGCCGCCGCTGGAAACCGGCCCGCTGGTCATCCTGTCCGGCGAGGCCCGCCATGATTTCGAGGTCGAGCTGGCCGACGATCCTGAAGAGCGCCGGATCGGCATGATGGGGCGGGCTTCACTGGCGCGCGATGCCGGCATGCTGTTCGATATGGGCACGCCGCAGGAACCGGCCTTCTGGATGAAGGATACGCTGATCCCGCTGGACCTGCTGTTCATTCACGAGGATGGCACGATCATCGCCATTGCCAAGGAGGCCGTGCCCGGCTCGCTGCGCCGACTGGGGCCGGACATGCCGGTAGCGGCTGTCCTTGAAATCAATGGCGGTCAGTCTGACGAACGGGGCATTTCGCCCGGCGATACGGTCATTCACGAGTTGTTCGGCAATGCCGGAGACAAGTGACGACCAGACGCCACACGTCATTCCCGCGGGATTCGAATTGTCGAAATCGCGCGGTCCGTTCACCACGCATAACGGCCCGACCTATCGCGCCAGCGCGAAGGGCGATATGCGTTCGGGCCTGCTTGTTCTGGACAGGCACTGCAATTCCATGGGCTTCCTTCATGGCGGCATGGCCTCGGCCTTTGCCGATGGCGCACTGGCCTGGGCGGTCTGGCATGAAACCCGGCGCATGTCGGTGACGCTGAAACTCACCCTCAGCTTCCTCGATATTGTCCGGGCGGGCGCCTGGCTGGAAGCGCGCCCCGGCATCGATGCGGTCCATGACGAGCTGGTGCATGTCCATGCCGATCTCGTGACCGGTTCGCACAAGGCGGCGCGGGCCGAGGCGGTGTTTCGGCTGCTGCGCCGGCGACCGGGGCGTGAGAGCGGGCGCTGAGACTTGGCAGGCTTTGCGTCTCGCGGGGCTTGTGCACTGACCCCGGAGCGGACTATGTGACACATCAACGGAGCGTGGCGCAGTCTGGTAGCGCATCTGGTTTGGGACCAGAGGGTCGTAGGTTCGAATCCTATCGCTCCGACCATTGCCCTGTGTCACCCGAGAAACCCGGAGGCGGAAAATGGACGCGAAGATCTACAGGCCGGCGCGCACAGCCATGCAGGCCGGCCGGGCCAAGACCCAGAAATGGGTGCTGGAATTCCTCAACGCAGGCAAGCGCTCGTCCGATCCCCTCATGGGCTGGACCAGTATCGACGATACGAATTCGCAGGTTCAGCTGCATTTCGATACGCGCGAGCAGGCGATCGCTTATGCCCGGCGCCACAATCTTACTTTCCGGGTGGAAGAACCGCGCGAGCCGCGCCGCCTGGTGAAATCCTACGCGCAGAATTTCGCGGCCGACCGCAAGCAGCCCTGGACGCACTGACCTGCACGAAAGGGGCCATGGACAGCGCGTCTTGCCAGGGCTAATCGCAACGACACCGACACGGCCCCTTAGCTCAACCGGATAGAGCACCGGACTTCTAATCCGACGGTTGCAGGTTCGAGTCCTGCAGGGGTCGCCAGTGACAGATTGTCCATTCCGGACACAGGGGTAACAGTTTGCGGTGAAACGTGATTTTCCGTTCAGCCGCCGGGTGAGGGGGCGCGCGTGTCTTCCGGTCCGGGCGCGGTGAGCGCGTCGATCACGGTTTCTCCCTGGCGGCGTTCGGAGATGCGTTCGAGTGACTCGATCAGCGGACCGAGGTCCTTGCCCGAGAAGAAGGGGCTGCGGGCTGTCTCGACAGCGCGGGCATAGAGGCTTTGCGCCCGCTCATAATTACCACTCGCCTCGGCACAGGCGCCCAGATTGTGCGTGACGGCCGGCGCATCCGGATAAGACGCATGCAGCCCTTCCCAGAGGCTGCAGGAACTGAACACATTGCCCGAACGCGCCGCTTCGACCGCCTGGGCGAAGGCCGGATCGGCGCCCGCTTCAGGATCGACGGCCTCGGCCATCAGCGGTGCGCGGGCCGAGCCGTTGCGCGGGGCGATATCGCTGCGGATCGCGGGAAAGGTCTCGTCCAGCGCTTCGCGCACGAGCTCCGGTGTGATGAAATCGCCGTCCCGGCCAAACCTCATGCCCGGATAATGGCCCCGCTCCAGCCGGTGGGACTTTCGGTCCTCGCCGATCACCCTGTGATCGAAACACTCGCTCTGTTCGGCCTCGCCATGATATGTGCGCGAATAGACCCGCTCGCCCGTGGCCGTATCGACGAGACGCGGCGTGACGCTGACCTCGATTTCGGTCTCATAGCAGATTTTCTCGATATCGATCCGCGTCTCGCAATCAAACAGCCCATCCCACTCAACGCATTTCGTGTCATCTTTCGTGTAGTCATGGACATCGACCTCGTCGATGCTGATCCAGCCGGAATAGACACCGCTCACCGCGCCCGGCGGGGCGCCCGGGCCGCTGACGCTGAACCAGGGCTGACCATCAAGGCGGGCATTGATCAGCATCTGCTCGAAACGGGATGAATACCAACCGCCCTCGGGCCCGCGGAATCCGTCAACGGCGACCGAACGATAGGTCGAGGCGGCGACATTCCCGGCCGGCAGGCGGGCCTCGTAGCTCAGGCCCGGCGACTGGCAGGCGGCCAGTGCGCCGGCAAGCCCGACCGTGAGGAATCCGACGCGACAGGTCATGGCAGGTCCTCCTCCCGGATAACCCTAGCCCGGAACACATTGAAACGGGAAGGGTTTGAACCGGGCATGAACCCGTTGCTTTCCCCTGGGTCCCGTGCGCAAGAGGCCGATGAACATAATCAACCGGAGGATTCTCGCGAATGGCCGATGCCGCGCCCCTTTTCCAGCCTTTCCGCTGCAAGTCCTTGACCCTGCCCAACCGCATTGTAATGGCGCCGATGACGCGCCGCTTTTCCGCGGGGGGCGTGCCGGGCGAGGATGTGGCCGGCTATTATGCCCGGCGCGCAGGCGCCGATGTCGGCCTGATCCTCACCGAGGGCACGACGACTGACCGGCCGGGGGCGTCCTCCGATCCGAACGTGCCCAATTTTCATGAGCGCGAAGCGCTTGCCGGCTGGAAGCGTGTTGCCGACGCCGTTCATGAAGAGGGCGGCCGGATCGGCCCGCAGCTCTGGCATGTCGGCATGATGCGAAAGCCCGGCACAGGGCCGCATCCGGAGGCGGTCTCCGACAGCCCGGCCGGCGTCACGCATAAGGGAAAGCAGGTCCAGCCCGAACCGAGCGAAGAGGAGATCGCCGACATGATCGCGGCCTATGCCCGCGCCGCCGGCAAGGCCCGGGAGCTCGGCTTCGACTGTGTCGAGATCCATGGCGCGCATGGCTATCTCATCGATCAATTCTTCTGGGACGTGATGAATGTGCGCTCCGACCGCTGGGGCGGCGACCTTGTTCAGCGCGCCCGCTTTGCCGGTGAGGTGATCGGCGAGTGCCGCGCCGCCGTCGGCGAGGATTTCCCCATCATCCTGCGCTGGTCCCAATGGAAGCAGCAGGATTTCGAGGCGCGTCTTGCGCCGACACCCAGCGAACTCGAAGCTTTCCTGAATGTCTTTGTCGAGGCCGGTGTGGACATCATTCATTGTTCCCAGCGCCGCTTCTGGGAGCCGGAATTTCCGGAGATCGACGGGCAGGACGGCCTCAATCTCGCCGGATGGGCCAAGAAGCTCACGGGCCTGCCAACCATCACGGTCGGTTCCGTCGGCCTGTCCAGCGATTTCATAAATGCCCTGCGCGGCGAAGGGGCGAAGACGCGGCCCCTATCCGATCTCATCGAACGTCTGGATCGCGGCGAGTTCGACCTGGTCGCCGTCGGCCGGGCCCTGTTGCAGGATTTCGAATGGGCCACAAAGGTGAAAGAGGGCCGCGAGGGCGAACTGGCCGATTATGACGCCGAGGCGCTGAAAGTGCTTTACTGACCAGCGCGGTGCTCCGCTCCGGCGCGAGCCGGCGCTCGGCAATACGCGCACCCGACCCCTAACACCGCTTCGCGTTCCTGCTATATTCGCATCCATGAGCAGTTCCGCGAATCGCCCCGCCATCAGCCAGATCGCCGCGGTCCGCCCGCCCTCGGGCCCGGCCGGTGACGCCGCCTATCTGGGTGGCCTCAATCCCGAACAGCGCGAAGCGGTGCTGACCACCGAAGGCCCGCTTCTCGTTCTTGCCGGAGCGGGCACGGGAAAGACACGCGTGCTGACCGCGCGTCTGGCCCATATCATTTCCACCGCAAAGGCCTGGCCGAGCCAGACCCTCACCGTCACCTTTACCAACAAGGCGGCGCGCGAAATGCGTGAACGGGCCCTGTCTCTGATCGGCGATGCCGGCGAGGGGCTGCGCTGGCTTGGAACCTTCCATTCGATCAGCGCGCGCATCCTGCGCCAGCATGCCGAGCTGGCAGGCCTCAAACCCTCCTTCACGATCATCGACTCCGATGATGCGATCCGGCTTTGCAAACAGGTCATCCAGGCTGAGAATATCGATGCCAAACGCTGGACGCCGCGCTATCTCGCCTCGCTCATCGATGGCTGGAAGAACCGCGCGCTGACACCTGACAAGGTTCCCGAAGAGGAGGCCTACCAGTTCGCCGATGGCCGCGGGATCAAGTGCTACGAGATCTACCAGGCCCGGCTGAAAGTTCTCAATGCCTGCGATTTCGGCGACCTGCTCATCCACAATATCGCGATCTTCCAGGACAATCCCGACCTTCTGGCCGAACTGCACCGCAAGTTTCGCTATATCCTCGTGGACGAATACCAGGACACGAATGTCGCTCAGTATCTCTGGCTGCGCCTGCTCGCGCAGGGCACCGGCAATATCTGCTGTGTCGGCGATGACGATCAGTCAATCTATGGATGGCGCGGCGCCGAGGTGGACAATATCCTGCGCTTCGAAAAGGATTTTTCCGGCGCGTCGGTGATCCGGCTGGAGCGCAATTACCGTTCCACAGCCCCGATCCTGGCCGCCGCCAGCGCCGTGATCGACCACAACAAGGGCCGGCTCGGCAAGAGCCTTCATGTCGGCGACGAAACCGCTGACGATCCCGATGCCGAGAAATTGCATGTGCGCGGCCTCTGGGACGGCGAGGCCGAAGCGCGCTGGGTCGGCGACGAGATCGAGGCCTGGGCCGCAAAGGGCCGCAGTCATGAGGATGTCGCCGTGCTGGTGCGCGCCTCCTGGCAGATGCGTGCCTTCGAGGAACGCTTCATCATGCTGGGCATTCCCTATCGCGTCATCGGCGGCCCGCGCTTCTTCGAACGCGCCGAGATACGAGATGCGCTGGCCTATCTGCGCCTTGTGCGCAGCGCCGATGACGATCTCGCCTTCGAAAGAGTGGTCAACCAGCCCAAGCGCGGCGTCGGGGCCGCCAGTCTTCAGAAATTGCAGCTCTATGCTCGCGAGGATGGCCGCTCGCTCGCCACGATCACCCCGATGGTCCTGCAGACCGACGAGATCAAGGGCGCGGCGAAACGCGGGCTCAACCACTTCCTCGACCAGCTGAACATGTGGCGTGACCGGCTGACGGGGGGCATGGCGCATACCGAACTTGCCGAGGTGATCCTGGAGGAGAGCGGTTATACCGACATGCTCCAGAAGGATCGCAGCCCGCAGAGCCAGACCCGGCTCGACAACCTCAAAGAGCTCATCCGCGCCATGGGCGAGTTCGACAGCCTTCCGGCCTTTCTCGAACATGTCGAACTCATCATGGATGTCGGCAGCCAGGCCTCCGGCGACGAGGTGCAGATCCTCACCCTGCATGGCGCCAAGGGGCTGGAATGGCCGCTCGTCTTTCTGCCCGGCTGGGAAGAGGAAGTCTTTCCTTCCAAGCGTTCCATTGACGAGAGCGGCATGAAGGGCCTCGAAGAGGAACGCCGCCTGGCCTATGTCGGCATCACCCGAGCGCGCGAAAGCTGCCGGATCAGTTTCGTGGCGAACCGCCAGATTTTCGGCCGCTGGCAGGCGGTGCTACCCTCGCGATTCATCGACGAACTGCCGCATGAGCATGTCGAGGCCATGTCGGATACCGGCTATGCCACCCAGCCCGGCGCCGAGACCGGCTTTTCCGGAACGGTCGAGGATCTCGGCGAGCGCTCGGCCTATACCTCGCCCGGCTGGCGGCGGCTGAAGGAAAACGCCCGCTCCGTTTCAGAGGCGCCGCGCACGCTGGAGGGCGAGGCCACGCTGATCGCCAGCTCGGGCGGCTCGTCAG
>JAAANZ010000042.1 GCA_009909065.1 Alphaproteobacteria bacterium
ACCGCAAGGATGCGCGAGACACACCGCGCCCAGGAAAGGGGTTGAGGACAGAGCAATGCTGATCTGGTGGATACTGCCGGCGATTGCCGGTGTGATCGGACTGATGGTGCTGTTTGCCGGTTTCGCACGGATTGCGAAAATGCATGTGGCCACCGGCGGGGCCCGCCTGCTTTTCGGGGTCGGCTTTCTCGGCCTTGCCGGCATCATCGCCTTTGCCGGCCTGAACCTGCAGACCTATAATCGCCTGACCCATGAGCGCGAGGTGGCCACGATCACTTTCGAATCCACCGGCGCGCCGGACACATATACCGCCACTCTGCTCTATCCGGGCGGCAAGGCGGAAGAATTCACGCTGCAAGGCAATGAATGGGATCTCAATGCCCGCGTGATCAAGTTCAAGCCGCTGTCGAACATGCTCGGCTATGACAGTGTCTACAAGCTCGACCGGCTGTATGGCCGCTACACCGATATCTCGCGCGCCGATGAAACCAATGGCATCGCCCTGTCACCCAATCCGGGCCTGGATGTGCGCGAACTGGCCCGCGAGCATGGCGGGCGGTTCGGGATTCAGGACGCCTCCTATGGTTCGGCCGTCTACAATCCCATGGGCGATGGCCTGTCCTATCGCATCTTCATCACACAGGACGCCCTGATTGCCCGCTCGGCCAATGCCGCGACCCGCGCGCGGGTTGGCGAGCCGGCAAATCCGATTGCCGCGCCGGAGAATGCCGACTAGTCTCCGGGCATGGGCCTCTGGGATAAATATGTTGTGCCGCCGCTTGTCTCGGCGGCCTGTTCGACCAAACCGATCCGCAAGCAGCGCGAAAAGATCGTGCCGCTGGCCGAAGGGCGCGTGCTCGAACTCGGCTGCGGCTCCGGTGCGAATTTCGATCATTACGATCCCTCGAAGGTCGAGCGGCTCTTCGCGCTCGAACCCTCGGCCGGGATGATCTCGCGGGCCCGCAAGGCGCTGGCCCCCGGCCCGCTCGGGGACCGGGTCGAGTTCCTGGAGGCGGGCGCCGAAGCCGTCCCCCTGGAGGATCAGAGCGTCGACACAGTGATCATCACTTTCGTCCTGTGCACGATTCCCGACTGGCAGGGCGCGCTGGCCGAAACGCGCCGCCTGCTCAGGCCCGGCGGGCGCGTGCTCTTTTCCGAGCACGGGCTGGCCCCGGATGAGGGTGTGGCGAAATGGCAGCGGCGGATCGAACCGGTCTGGAAACGCCTGGCCGGGGGATGCCACCTGACGCGAGACATCACCGCCATGTTCGAGAAGAGCGGCCTGTGCACAGCCGGCGCGCAGACCATGTATCTGCCCAATTCCCCGAAAATCGCGGGCTTTGTCAGCTGGGGTGCGGCGCTTCCGGCCTGAAGGCATCGCCCCTTTGACGCAGGGGCCGCTTGGCTTGGAGCAGGTTCCGCCCTAAGGCTGTCGCCAGGATGGATACCGACACGCAGACCGATTCTTCTGAAGGCCCGCGCTGGTATCACAGCCTGTCATTCCGGCTGTTCCTGCTGACCATTACCATCATCCTGCTGGTCGAGGCGCTGATCTTCGTGCCGAGCGCGGCCAGTTTCCGCTCCGCCTGGCTGGAAGAGCGCGCGCAGGCCGCCCGGATCGCGGCGCTGGCGCTCGAAGCCGCACCAATGCGCGAGGTTTCCGAAGAATTGTCCGGATCCCTTCTGGTCAGCGCGGAACTGCTGGCCGTCACCGAAATCGCCGATGGCATGCGCGTGCAGATCCTTGCGCCGGTCGAGCCGATCGCGCGCCCCATCGTGGCGATAGACCTGCGCGAAGGCGATGAGGCGATGAAGCTCGGCCGCGCGCTTTCGACCCTGACCGCGCCGGAGGGGCGAACCCTGCTGATCATCGATGAAGGGGCCAAGCCGGGCCGCGTGATCGAGGTGCTTGTGCCCGAAGCGCCCCTGAAGGCGGCCCTCGCCGGCTTCGGCTGGCGCATTCTCGGCCTGTCGCTGCTTATCTCCCTGACCGCGGGCGGCCTTGTCTACCTGCTCCTCGTCTTCCTCGTGGTGCGCCCTGTGCGGCGTGTGACGCGCTCGGTGGAACGCTTCCGCGACGATCCGGGGAGCTGGTCGCGGCGCCTGGAGGCCACATCCCGCCGCGACGAGATCGGGCGCGCCCAGAATGCGCTGGCGGACATGGAACGCGCCGTCTCCGACAGTTTTCGCCAGCGCGAGCGGCTGGCCGAACTCGGCGAGGCTGTCGCCCGGATCAATCACGACCTGCGCGGATCGCTCGCCGCTGCCCAGCTTGTCTCCGACGGTTTGTCACGATCGCAGGACACGCGCGTCCAGCGTGCCGCCCCCCGGCTGGAGCGGGCGCTGCAGCGCGCCATAAACCTTGCCACCCAGACCCTGCAATACGGCAAGACGAAAACTCCCGCCCCGCAATTGCAGGAGCTGGCGCTGGCGGCCATCGTGGGCGAAGCGGCCGAAGAGGCGCTCGGCCCATATGGTGATACCGGCGTGTGCAACACGATCGCCGAGACCGCGCGCGTCAAGGCCGACCCGGACCATCTGCACCGCATCGTCGCCAACCTCGTGCGCAATGCCGCCGAGGCCATGGAGGGCAAGGGAAAGATCCGTATCGGCTTGCAGGATGGCCGCGTCACCATCGAGGATGACGGGCCCGGCCTGCCCGAGGCGTTGCGCGAGAATCTGTTCCGCCCGTTTTCCGAATCCGGCAAACGCGGCGGCACAGGGCTCGGCCTTGCCATTGCGCGCGACCTGTCGCGGGCCATGGGCGGGGATCTCGAACTGGTCTCGACCGGGCCTGGCGGAACCTGTTTCGCCCTGCGCCTGCCGGCCGGCCCGGCCCGCCCGGCGAAGGTGGCGGAGAGGTGAGCGGCAGCTATCGCGCGCCCTGCGGGCCGGTCCGGCAGCTTTATGGCGACTGTCACATCCTCGTGGTCTCGAAGCCCGCCGGCCTGCTCTCGGTGCCGGGACGCGGGCCGGAGAAGGCCGACTGCCTGCAGGCGCGCATCGGCGAACAGTTTCCCGGCGCGCGCGCGGTGCACCGCCTGGACATGGAGACATCGGGCCTGATCGTGCTGGCGCGCACAGCCCGGGCGCATCGCCGGCTGAGCATGGCCTTCGCCGGGCGGGGCGTGCACAAGGTCTATGTCGCGCGGGTCGCCGGGCATGTGCCGGACCCGGCCGGCGAGATCGACCTGCCGCTGGCCGCCGACTGGCCCCACCGGCCGCGCCAGAAAGTCGATCCGGCCACGGGCAAGCCGAGCCGGACACGTTTCGAACGGCTCTGCGCCGGCCGGAACGAAAGCCGGCTGGAACTGTCGCCGGTCACGGGCCGCACCCACCAGTTGCGGGTGCATCTCGCCGCGATCGGCCATCCCATTCTCGGTGACAGCCTCTATGGCGAGGCCGAGAGCCGCAACGCCGCCCCGCGCCTGCAGCTGCATGCCTGCGCACTCGGCTTTGCGCATCCCGAGCATGGCGCGGCGCTGCATTTTACCGAGCCAGCCGCGTTCTGAACCTTATTCGCTGTTCGGCCCGGCCGCAGGGGGCTTGCCAAAAATTGCCGTGCGCGCGCCGCTGGCATCAATCTCGCCGCGATACATTCCGCTGGAATTGAACACGAATCCGACGCGCCCATAGCCGTCCATGACCACGACACCGCCATCGCCGCCCAGCGCGGCGACCTCGTCCAGCGCGGCCGCGGACGCCGCCTCGATCCCCTCGCCGAGATGTTTCACCCGCTCACAGATCGTCTTGGCCACCCCGACCCGGATGAAATACTCGCCATGACCGGTGGCCGACACGGCGCAGACATCATCCTCGGCATAGGTGGCCGCGCCGATCAGCGGGCTGTCGCCGATACGCCCGGCCGCCTTGGCCGTCATGCCCCCTGTCGAGGTCGCGGCCGCGAGATGGCCATTGCGGTCAAGCGCCACCGCACCGACCGTGCCATGGCGGTCGGCATCGTCGCGGGTGCGCTCGCGCAGGACACGCTCCAGCGCCTCGCGCCGGCGCTGTGTCGTGAAATAGCTGTTGGCGACCGTGGCCACGCCATGCGTGCGGGCAAACTCATCGGCGCCCCGCCCGGAAAACATGACATGTTCGGATTCGTCCATGACCACGCGGGCCGCCGAAATCGGATTGCGCACGGAGGTCACGCCGGCCACGGCGCCGGCATTGCGCCTGGCCCCGGACATGATCGAGGCATCGAGCTCGTGACGGCGCGCCGCCGTCATCACCGCGCCCTTGCCGGCATTGAACAAAGGGTCGTCCTCCATAACGACCACCGAGGCCTGCACCGCGTCGACGGCGCTTCCCCCGCGGCGCAGCACTTCCGCGCCCGCGCCGAGGGCGCGCTGCAGGGCTTCGCGATAAGCCGCCTCGCCTTCCGCGCTCATGTTTTCCGGGGTGATGACGCCGGCTCCGCCATGTATCGCCAGGCGCCATTCCGGGCGCACCGGTTCAGGCTCTGGCGCGGGCTGGCTCGCGCAGGCGGCCAGGGTAAGGCCGAGCAGGCCGGCAAGCAGGGCGGGCAGTCTCATCTGTCATCTCCAGGCGGGGTTCGTGGCGGGCAGGTTCATGAGGGTGAGATTCCATGGCGCCGGCGCGCCGGGCAAGCCTCAGGCGAGGTTTTCAAGCCCTTTGAGCGCGGCCTGCAGTTTTTCCAGGCGCCGCTTGCCGTCGGTGAGGCGTTCACGGTTCTCCTCGACCACTTCAGCCGGGGCCCGCGCGATGAAATTGGCATTGCCGAGCTTCTTCTCCAGGCCCGCAATATCCTTTTCCAGCGACCCGATCTCCTTTTCCAGGCGCTTGTGCGCCTCGGCGATATCGATATGGTCAGCGATCGAGAGGGCCAGCGTCGCCTCGCCGATCACGCCGGCCACCGCATCGCCGGGCAGGTCGCGTTCCATGCGGATACCGTCCAGCCGCGCCATGGAGGCGATCACCTCGCCATGGCGCTTGAGGCGTTTCTCACTGGCTTTGCCGGCATTGACGAGGCCGGCCGGCACTCTCGCCGCGGGCGGCACGCCCAGATCCGCCCGCATGGAGCGGATCTCGGTCACCAGCGCGATCACCCAGTCGATCTCTTCGGCGGCATTCTGCGCGGCGAAATCCTCGCCGAAATCCGGCCAGGCCTCGAGCATCAGGAAACGCTCGCGTTCAGGCCCGTGTTCGGAAAGCTTGTCCCACAATTCCTCGGTCACGAAGGGCATGAAGGGGTGGAGCAGTTTCAGGATCTGGTCGAGCACCCAGCCGGCCACGCGCCGCGTCTCGGCCTTGGCCGTCTCGTCCTCGCCATTGAGCACCGGCTTGATGAGTTCCAGATACCAGTCGCAGAAGATGTTCCAGACAAAGCGATAGGCCGCGCCGGCCGCGCCGTCGAAACGATACTCCTCCAGGGCGCGCGTGGCCTCGGCGAAGGTGCGCGCGGTCTCATGGACAATCCAGCGATTCACCGCCGCGTTGAGGCTGACCGGGTCGAGATCGGGCTCCCAGTTGGCGCATTCATTCATCTGGCAGAAGCGCGCGGCATTCCACAGCTTGGTGGAGAAATTGCGATAGCCCTCCACGCGCTGTTTCGACAGGCGGATATTGCGCCCCTGCGCGGCCATGGCGGCGAGCGTGAAGCGCAGCGCGTCGGCGCCATATTCATCGATGAGCTCGATCAACCCCATGGCATTGCCCTTGGACTTGCTCATCTTCTGGCCCTTCTCGTCGAGGACGAGGGCGTGGATATAGACATCGCGGAACGGCACTTGCGGTGTGCCGTCCGCGCCCGCGGGGCCGAATTTCAGCCCCATCATCATCATCCGCGCGACCCAGAAGAAGATGATGTCGAAGGCCGTGACGAGCACCGCGCCGGGGTAGAAGGTCTTCAGCTCCTCGGTCTCGTCGGGCCAGCCCAGCGTCGAGAACGGCCAGAGCGCGGAGGAGAACCAGGTGTCGAGGACGTCCAAATCTCTCACAAGTTCGATGGCCGTCAGCGTCCCACCCGCATCTCGTGTGTATCCAGGCGCTATCTGATCAGTGTCGTCGACCAGACCATCGATTCGAACTTTGTCGCCGTAGTACTCCGTCGCCGCGGCAAGCACCTCTTCCTCAGACGAACCGACGAACGGAATGAGTATACCTTTATGATCGGCAGGCACTCTGCCCAACTCATCCACCTCGTAGCCATACCAGGCCGGAATCCGGTGCCCCCACCACAATTGCCGCGAGATGCACCAGGGCTCGATATTGTCGAGCCAGTTGAAATAGGTCTTTGACCAGTTTTCCGGCACGAAATCGGTGCGCCCGTCCTCCACGGCCGCGCGCGCCTCTTTCGACAGCGTGCCGGCATCGACGAACCACTGATCCGTCAGCCTCGGCTCGATGACAACGCCGGAGCGATCACCAAAGGGCTGCATGATGGTCTTGTTCTCGACATAGGGGACCATCTCCCCGTCCTCGCCGGGGACCGTCACCGCCAGCCCCTCTGCCGTGATATCCGCCACAACCCGCGCGCGCGCCTCGAACCGGTCGAGCCCGCGATACTCATCCGGTACGAGGTTCATCGCCTGGATCTTCGCCGCGTCCCAGTCTTCCCCGCCCTCGGCAATCCGCTGTGCAACCGCAGCCACCTCGGCGTAGGGCGGGCCATCGGCCCGCATCGCCCCGCCCTCATCCATAAGCGCATACATCGGAATGCCGCCGCGTTTCGCGACCTGGTAGTCGTTGAAATCATGCGCGCCTGTGATCTTCACCGCGCCGGAGCCGAACGCCGGATCGGGATACTCGTCCGTGATGATCGGGATCCGCCGGCGATGCTCTTTCGGCCCCACGGGAATCTCGCACAGCTTGCCGACAATCGGGGCGTAGCGCGCATCATCGGGATGCACCGCCACCGCGCCATCGCCGAGCATGGTCTCGGGCCGGGTCGTGGCAATGGAGATATAGTCGCGCGTCTCCTCCAGCGTGACATTCCCGTCCGCATCCTTCTCGACATAAGTATAGGTCACGCCATCGGCGAGCGGATACTTGAAGTGCCACATATGGCCGTCGGCTTCGCGGTTCTCGACTTCAAGGTCGGAAATCGCGGTCTGGAAATGCGGGTCCCAGTTCACCAGCCGCTTGTCGCGATAGATGAGGCCCTCATTGTAAAGCTGGACAAAGACCTTGCGCACCGCCGCGCTGAGCCCCTCATCCATGGTGAAACGGGTCCGCGACCAGTCACATGACACACCCAGCCGCTTGTCCTGCTCCAGGATCTGGCCGCCGGACTTTTCCTTCCACTCCCAGACCTTCGCCACGAAGTCCTCGCGGCTCATGTCCGTGCGCTTCTTGCCGTTATTCGCCAGTTCGCGCTCGACCACCATCTGCGTGGCGATGCCGGCATGGTCGGTGCCCGGCTGCCAGAGGACATTCTTGCCGCGCATCCGCTCGAACCGGATCAGAACATCCTGCAGCGTGTGATTGAGTGCGTGACCCATATGCAACACGCCCGTGACATTCGGCGGCGGGATGACGATACAATAGGGCTCGGCGGCGGTGTCCATGGAAGGCCTGAAACAGCCCGCCGCTTCCCAGGCCTCATAAAGGCGGGCTTCGGCTTCACTCGGGTCGAAACGTGGGTCCAGCATGGGCCGCTGTATGGCCAAGCTTTTCGCGCGGCGCAACATGCGAGATTGCGGGGCTGGCCCACAGGCGCGGCGCGCCCTATCCTCGCCGCCATGATGATCGAAGAGATGAACGCCCTCACCCTCGCCACCGCCGACATGGACCGCGCAGTGGCCTTTTATGAAACGCTCGGCTTTGCCTGCGAATTCGGCGGGCGCGCGAGCGCGTTCACCACCTTCCGCATACCCTCCGGCCAGGCCCTGAACCTGATCGCGGATGAACGCGCCCGTGACGTGAATTTCTGGGGCCGGGTGATCTTCCATGTCAGCGATGTCGACGCGATGCATGCGCGGGTCACCGCCGCCGGGCTCACGCCGGAAGCCGCCCCCCGCGATGCGCCCTGGGGCGAGCGCTATTTCCACCTGACCGACCCTGACGGACATGAGCTGAGCTTCGCGCGAGCGCTCTGACGCCTCACCGGCGCCGCATTCGCATTTCATGACGATCCGGCAAGGACCGTTCCGGCTGCTTTGCGTTCAGGCGAACCGGTTTATAGAGGCGGCATGGCCAGCAAGCGCACGACATTCGGGAATCGCCAGGGGCCATCCCCGCGCCCGCCCCGGCCGCGCCGGAAGCGCCCCGTCCTGAAATACGCGCTGATCGCACTGGCGGTGCTGGTCAGCGCGGCGTTCGGCGCGGGCGCCTGGCTCTGGCACCAGGCCTTCCACGACATGCCGAACCTGCCCGCGCGCGCCGAAATGCAGGTGATCGGGCGCGAGCCGGCCATCGAGTTTCGCGCCATGGATGGCACGGTGCTCGATATTCGCGGCCCGCGCTATGGCCGGCTGGTGGAACTGTCGCAGCTGCCCCCGCATGTCCCGCAGGCCTTCATCGCCGCCGAGGACAAGCGCTTTTATGAGCATGATGGCGCCGACACATGGGCGATCCTGCGCGCGGCCTGGTCGAACTGGCGCTCCGGTCGCACCGTCTCGGGCGCCTCGACGCTGACCCAGCAACTGGTGAAGAATCTCGTCCTCTCGCCCGAGCGCACGCTCAAGCGCAAGGCCCAGGAAGTGCGCCTCGCCCGGCGCCTCGAAGAACGCCTGGACAAGGACCAGATCCTGGAACTGTATCTCAATCGCGCCTATTTCGGCTCCGGCTTTCACGGCCTGGATGCCGCCAGCCGGCACTATTTCGGCCTGGCACCGGGCGAGTTGAGCGTGGCGCAGGCGGCGCTGCTGGCGTCCCTGCCCAAGGCGCCCTCACGCCTCGCGCTGACAGACAATATGCAGGCCGCCCGTAAGCGCCAGGCCTATGTGCTCGGCGAAATGGTCAGCGCCGGCTATCTGAGCCCCGCGCAGGCCGCCGCCGCGCGCCGGGAAGAGGTGAACCTGGTCGAACGCACGCCGCAGGACCCCGATTTCGGATATGTGCTCGATTTCGCGGCCGAACAGATCCGCACCCACCTGCCCGACGCGCCACCCGATCTCATCGTCACCGTGAGCATCGATCCGCAGTTGCAGTCGCGGGTGCAGGCCGCTCTGGCCCGCCAGATCGCGGGAAAGGGCGCCGAGCTCGATGCCAGCCAGGCGGCCGCCGTGCTGATTCGCCCGGACGGGCGGGTGGCCGCGCTGGTCGGCGGGGTCGACTACACACAATCGGAATTCAACCGCGTGACCCAGGCCCGCCGCCAGCCGGGCTCGGCCTTCAAGGCGATCGTCTACGCCGCCGCGATTGCGCGCGGGGCCGATCCTTATGATGTGCGCACCGACGAACCGCTGAAGATCGGCGAATGGCAGCCGGAAAACTATGCCGGGGGCTATCTCGGCCCGGTCACGCTGTCGGAAGCCTATGCCCGCTCGCTGAACACGGTCTCGGTGCGCCTGACACAGGAAGTGGGCGAACAGGCCGTGATCGCCATGGGCCGGGCGCTCGGCATCGAGGCGGAGATGCAGCCGCTGCCCTCGATCGCGCTGGGCAGCCAGGAGGTCACGCTCTGGGACATGACCCGCGCTTTCGGAGCCTTCATGAAGGAGGGGGTGCGCCTTGACCCCTGGATCATCGCCCGGATCGAGGATGCGCGCGGAAACCTGATCTATGAGCGCCCGCCCGCCGATCCGGTCCGCGTGCTCGAAGCCTCCGTCGCGCGCGACATGAATGCGATGATGCTCCGCGTCGTCGAGAGCGGCACGGGCGAAGCCGCCGCCGTGCCCGGCTGGAGCGTGGCCGGAAAGACCGGCACCAGCCAGGAATGGCGGGATGGATGGTTCATCGGCTACACCTCCGCCCTGGTGGGCGGTGTCTGGATCGGCAATGATGATGACAGCCCCATGGCGCGGGTCACGGGCGGCAAACTGCCCTCGGAAATCTTCTCGCAGATCATGCAATTCGCCCTTGAAGGCGAGCGCGGCGAAGCGCTCGCCGGGGCCGACCGCCATCGCACCGTCAGCAAGGCGGCCGAGCAGCGCATCGCCTTCTATCGCGAACTATCCGGCGCCTTTGCCAGTGTCTCGGGACGCGATGTGGCCGATCTTGACGGCGCGCGCCTGCAATGACCGTACGGGATCATTCGAAGCTCGATGTTTCGAGGCCGGTTGTCGCAAAAGCTTTAACCCAAAATTTTTCAATAATTTCAGTTGCTTGTCCGTCGACTCGCTGCGGCGCTCTTCAAAATGATAAAAATTTGCTTTTACTGTCGAAGTTTCTGTGTAGGGTCGGGCCCGCGTTGAAGGCACTCTCGGTGCAAGGGCGCACAGCCGTTTCACAGCTTCGCCCCGCACCCATCCTGCCGAGTGCCTGTAACCGGATTGGAGAGACGACCCATGAGCGAGCAGATGCGAGCCCGCAGTGCCGATGCGGGCACCCCCACGCGTCAGGATTACGGCGACGACCCGCTGAAACTTCGCGAGACCGATCTTTACCAGGCCGAATATGTTCAGGGCTTTGTCGAGAAATGGGATTCCCTGATCGACTGGCAGGGTCGCGCCCAGAGCGAGGGACAATTCTTCATCGACCTGCTGAAAGGACGCGGCAAGACCCGCGTGCTGGACGTGGCCGCCGGGACGGGGTTTCACTCGGTCCAGCTGATGAAAGCCGGTTTCGACGTGGTCACGGCCGACGGCTCGGCGGAAATGGTCGCCAAGGCGTTCGAGAATGGCCGCGAACAGGACATCATCCTGAAGACGGTCCAGGCCGACTGGCGCTGGCTGAACCGCGACATCAACGGCAAGTTCGACGCGATTGTCTGCCTCGGCAATTCATTCACTCACCTGCATGACGAAGCCGACCGGCGCCGTGCGCTCGCGGAATTCTACGCCGCGCTCAAGCATGACGGCATCCTCATCCTCGACCAGAGGAATTATGACGCGATCATGGATGTCGGCTTCGACAGCAAACACAAATATTACTATTGCGGCGACAGGGTTTCGGCCGAGCCGGAATATGTCGACGACAGCCTTGCCCGGTTCAAATACACGTTCCCGGACGGGGCGGTTTATCACCTGAACATGTTCCCGCTGCGCAAGGAATACACGCGATCCCTGATGATGGAGGCCGGTTTCCAGCGGATCGATACCTATGGCGACTTCCAGGAGACCTATGCAGACTATGATCCCGATTTCTTCATCCATGTCGCGGAGAAGGAACATCATGGCTGAGGCATACGACACCGCGACCCGCACGGCGGAAGATTATTACGACTCCCATGATGCCGACACTTTCTACCGGGAGATCTGGGGCGGCGAGGATATCCATGTCGGCCTTTACGAGCCCGGCGACACGATCGGCGAGGCGGGCCGGCGCACCGTTCTGGACATGGCCGGGCGCCTTGGCGCACTCGGACAGGCCGGCGCGCGTGTCCTCGACCTCGGCGCGGGCTATGGCGGGGCCGCCCGCGTGCTGGCCGCAGAATTCGGCGCACAGGTCACCTGCCTCAACCTGTCGGAGGTTGAGAACGCCCGCAATCGCGAACTGACGGCCGCGCAGGGCCTGGACGGGCAGGTCAGGGTCGTCCATGGCGCCTTCGAGGACATTGATGAGCCCGATGAGAGCTTCAACGTGGTCTGGTCGCAGGATGCCATCCTGCATTCCGGCAACCGCGAAAAGGTTCT
>JAAANZ010000062.1 GCA_009909065.1 Alphaproteobacteria bacterium
GGCGGTCACGCCGTAACTGTAGTGGTTCAGTCTCTCGGAGGCGAGGATTGCGGGCGCGGTCGGGCCGTGGGCCGCCATATCGACGAGGCAGTCAATGGCGGTTTGCAACATCGAGCCGCGCACGCCGCCATCCGTGTCGAGCGCGAACAGTCTCTCGAACTCCGGATGGGCTTGAAACAGGCGCGAATAAATGAGGGGCGCCGGGTCTTCACAGGCCTTGCCGGCCCGTTCCAGCGTCTCCAGGATGATCGCCTCTCCTGACCGCTCGCGCGTCACGGCGTTACTGCCTGACGGTCCCGGGATGGCCGTCCGCTCGCTTGCGAGGGACGGCCTGTCCGGACGCGATCATGCGCGGGTCAGTGGCTGACATTGCGCCAGATGCGCTTGTAGGAGAACCAGAGCAGCCCGGCAAAGATCAGGAGATAGGCCATGACGGCAAGGCCAGCCGATTTGCGGTTGGTCTGCTTGGGCTCGCCGGCCCAGGCGAGGAACTGCGCCACATCATAGGCCATCTGCTCCTTTGTCGCCTCGGTGCCATCCATATAGGTCACGCGCCCGTCCATGAGCTGCGGGGCCATGGCCAGGAAGCCTCCGGGCGGGGCGTGGCGCGGATCGCCTTCCCAGGCCGGGATAGTATCGCCCTCCATATACGGATTGTAATACTGGCCAGGCGCCTGGGTCAGCGTGCCATGATAGTCTTCGCGAAATTCGATCTCGCCATCGTCGCTGATCTCACCCGGGTCGGGATAGCCAAGCATGAGATCATAGATATAGTCCGCGCCGCCATGGCGGGCCTTGGTGATCACAGACAGGTCCGGCGGCAGCGCGCCGCCATTTGCCGCTCGCGCCGCTGCGTCATTGGGATAGGGCGACTTGAACGGATCGGACGGACGCGCCGGGCGATACTCGTAATCGCCCACATCATTCGGCTGGCTCGAGAGTATCTCGTCCTGCGCGGCGAAGGCCTTCACGAGCGGATTGTCATTCGCGTTCGGGTATTCGGGATCATAGAACGGCCCGCCCGGCTCGCCGAGATTGCGATAGTGCATAAGCTTCATGGAATGACAGGATGCGCAGACCTCGCGATAGACCTGGTAGCCGCGCTGGACGGACTCGTCTTCAAAGCGGCCGAACGGGCCTTCGAAGGGAAAGCCGCCCTCTGGACCATGCGGGTGCTTGGCCCCGCCGGCCGCACTGGCACTGCCGGCAATGACAAGGCCGGCCAGTGCCGCAAGGATCAGTTTCGAACGTGTCATGATCACTCCTATTCGGCAGGCTGGGCAATCGGCGTGCCGGCCGACGGCTCGCGCGCAAGCACGGATTTGTGGATCGAGTCGGGCTCCTCGTCCGGACGCTCACGCAGGCCGAGCAGCGGCAGGATGACGAGGAAATAGGCGAAATAGTACAGGGTCAGGATCTGGCCGAGATGCAGGAAGGTAAAGGCCGGCGCCTTTTGCACCGCCATGGACGCCCCCGCCTCTTCGCCCAGTCCGTCACGGAAGGCGGCGGCCTCATCATAGACCTCGAAGGTCCGCGCGGCGGCAAGGCCGTTCTCGTCGCTGTATTCCACCACGAGCTTGTCGCTGCCCAGCGGAATGATCGGATCATCCGGGTTGGAGGCGCCGACCCAGCCCAGCAGGAGACAGGCCGCCACGAAGCCGAAGAAGAACTGGCGCGCGACCGGGCGATAACGCATCGACTTCACACGGCTGGTGTCGAGCCAGGGCACCACGAACAACACCGCAATGGCCGCGAACATGGCGATCACGCCGAGAAGCTTGGCGTCGATCGGACCAATATCGAACGTGATGGCCCGCAGGATCGCGTAGAAGGGCAGCAGATACCATTCCGGAACGATATGGGCCGGCGTCACCAGCGGATCGGCCTCGACATAATTGTCGGCATGGCCGAGCACGTTCGGCATGTAGAAGACGAAGGCGGCGAAGATCAGCAGGAAGACCACGATCGCGAAACCGTCCTTGACCGTATAATACGGATGGAAGGGGACGGTGTCCTTGCGGGTGTCCTTCACCTCGACGCCGGTCGGATTGTTGTTGCCCGGCACGTGCAGCGCCCAGACATGAAGGATCACGACCCCGGCGATCACGAAAGGCAGCAGATAATGCAGCGAGAAGAAGCGCTGCAGCGTCGCATTACCGATGGACGGCCCGCCCAGAAGCCAGGTCTTGATGCCCTCGCCGACCAGCGGGATCGCCCCGAAAAGGTTCACGATCACGTTGGCCCCGTGCAGCGACATCTGCCCCCAGGGCAGCATGTAGCCGAGGAAGGCCGTGGCCACCATCAGGAGGAAGATGATGCAGCCGAGGATCCAGAGCACCTCGCGCGGCGCCTTGTAGGACCCGTAATAAAGACCGCGGAACATGTGGACATAGACCGCGAGGAAGAAGAAGGATGCGCCATTGGCGTGCACATAACGCAACAGCCAGCCATACGGCACGTCCCGCATGATGCGTTCGACCGAGGCAAAGGCGTGATCGACATCGGCGGTGTAATGCATGGCCAGCACGATGCCGGTGACGATCTGGATCACCAGGAAAATCGACAGGATCCCGCCGAACGTGTACCAGTAATTGAGGTTCTTGGGCGTCGGGAAGTCGACGAAACTGTCATGGACCAGACGCGGCAGGGGAAGGCGCGTATCCAGCCATTTCTCGAAGCCGGTCTTCGGCTCATATGTGGATTCATGTCCGCTCATGGCTCGCTTCCGCCTCCTTTAGAGTGAAATATTGATGACCGTGTCCGACACGTAACGGTAGTCGGGGACTGGTAGATTAGACGGGGCCGGCCCCTTTCGTATGCGACCGGACGTATCATAGTGCGAGCCATGGCAGGCGCAGTACCAGCCGCCATAATCGCCGACATTGCCCTGAGCCGGCCCGACAGGCACGCAACCGAGATGCGTGCAGACCCCGGAGGTAACCAGGATCGCGGGATTGTAGGCGCCATCGGGCGTGGGCACGAGACGCTCTTCGTCGGTCTGCGGATCACGCAGCGATTGCGTGTTTGCATTGCGCGCGGACGCGATCTCGGCCTGGGTGCGGTGGCGGATGAAAAAGGGCTGCCCGCCGATCAGAACGCGGATCTCACCGCCCTCGGGGACCTTGGAAATGTCCACATCGAGGCTCGAGGCCGCCTTGGTGTCGGCGGCCGGGTTCATCTGGTCGATCAGTGGCCAGGCTATCACGGCCACACCTCCGGCCGCCGCCATGCCGGTCACGATATGGATGAAATTGCGGCGATCTTCATCGATGTCATCATGCGCATCGGTCACGGGCGTGTCAGTCACGGCTTTATCCCTCGTGCCTTTTCAAGTCTGCCAATTCATTACACGACGCGTGAGGCGACGTATTGCGGCTGAACGCCGCAAAGCCGCCCCGCTCGCCAGGTTAAGCTCCGGCGTTAGCTTGCAACGCCAGGTCTGACAAGCGGACCCTTTCGCGCACCCCCCCCGGCGGCCTAGAACTCGCCTGACTCATGTCAGGCCCATTGGAGACGACACACAGATGGACACACCGGCCCCCTTCGAAGAGACAACCCCCGATGCGCGCAAGGCCCGGGCCAAAGCCTGGTTCGCCGCCTTGCAGGACGATATCATTTCGCGTTTCGAAACGCTCGAGGACGAGGCCGGTGCGCCGCTCTATCACGGGCCCGCGGGCCGGTTCGAGCGCACCGACTGGCGCCGCGGCGACGGATCGGAGGATCTTGGCGGCGGTACCATGGCGATCATGAAAGGCCGGTTCTTCGAAAAGGTCGGCGTGCATGTTTCCGAAGTCTATGGCGATTTCTCGGAGGCTTTCAGGGCGCAAATCCCCGGGGCCGAGGACAGTGGCGGGCGCTTCTGGGCGTCGGGGATATCGCTGATCGCGCACATGGCCAGTCCGCGCGTGCCGGCCGTCCACTTGAACACGCGCATGCTCGTCACCTCGCAGAGCTGGTTCGGTGGCGGCGCCGACCTCACCCCGCTGCTGGATTTCCAGCGCCGGCCGGATTATCCCGATTCGGCTGACTTCCATGCCGCGATGGAACGCGCCTGCAAGGGCCATAAGCCGGCCGACTATGAAACCTTCCGCCGACAGTGCGACGATTATTTTTACCTGCCTCACCGCGATGAGCCGCGCGGGACCGGCGGAATTTTCTATGACCGGCTGAATTCCGGCGACTGGGAGGCCGATTTCGCCTTCACCCGGTCGGTCGGCGAGGTGTTTGCCGACATCTATCCGAAGATCGCCCGACGGCGCATGATGGAGGCCTGGAGCGCGGGAGAGCGCGAGGAGCAGCTTGTCCGGCGCGGACGCTATGTCGAGTTCAACCTGCTCTATGACCGCGGGACGACATTCGGCCTGAAGACCGGCGGAAACGTGAACTCGATCCTGTCCTCGATGCCGCCCGTGGTGAAATGGCCATAGCCGGACACGATGCCAGCTGCGGTCACGTCGGGCGGCAGGATTGGCGGAGCCAGTCGGCAAAGGCCGCTTCGCTCATTTCCGAAGCGGCGAGCGCCCGCATCTTCAGGGTCGCTTCGGCCTCGGACGCCCTCAACTCAATCCCGTTTATGGCAAGGAACGTGGCGCAGGAACGTCGCGCAGGCGAGAAACGCCGCACGCTTTTTCCCATCGAAGAAGGGATGATTCCTGACGATTGCGAAAGCATAGGATGCGGCGCAGGCATACACGTCGGCATCCTCATAATAAGCCTTGATCCCGGGAGCCTGTAGCGCACTTTCCAAGAGGCCACGGTCGCGGACGCCATCAAGCCCCCCATGCTCGGCCAGTCCTTCTTCGTGGAGGATGAAAAGCAACTCCAGTCGCAGCCAGTGGAATTCGGTCACTTGGCGAGTTCTTGCAATGTGTTGCGATACCGGCGAGCAATTGTGCGCCCAGCTTCAACCTGTTCAGCAACCTATGAATCGTAAAGATCGAGCTTGAGCCCGGTTGGGGTCTGACTGAGGATCAAACGGTCACCTTCCTGGATATGATGCCTCGCCAGCTCCTCAGCGGCGGAGCATCACACCCAGGGAGCTGCCGACTTTTCTGACTTTCAGTTCGCTCATCACGGCCTCCAGTTGCAACGCGGGTTAATACACAAAGCCTTGTCGACCCCGAATCGCGAAGCTGGTATGGAGGACCGGATGACCGTCACCGACACCGCTCCCCGCCTATCGGTTCTGACCTATCTGTTGATCCTTCTCGCGGTGGTCTGCGCGGCCGCACTGGGCGCCGTCGTATCCGGTGGCTCCCAGGATACATGGTATGCCGCCCTGGACAAGCCGCGCGGCACGCCGCCGGACATCGCCTTTGCGATTGTCTGGCCCGCCCTGTTCGCGCTTATGGCGATCGGCGCCAGCCTCGTGGCGCATGCCGCGGGCAGCTGGTCGCGCGCCTCGGGCTCGCTCGGCCTGTTTTTCGCCCAGCTCATCCCGAACATCGGCTGGTCATGGCTGTTCTTCGGGTTCCGGATGCCGGAAGTTTCGCTGATCGTTCTGGTCGCACTCTGGATCATGATCCTCGCCATGATCCTCGCCTTCTGGCGTCATTCGAAACTCGGCGCGGCGCTCCAGTTTCCCTACCTCCTCTGGGTGAGCTTCGCGGGATATTTGAACAGCGGAATCATCTGGCTGAACTGACCCGGCCGCGCCGCGAAATGACGTCCATCCCTCCTTCCCCAGCGTGACACCTTTCCGTTCGCGTCAACCGCGCTAAACTCTCGCCAGATCCAAAGAAACGACGGGAGCGGAACGGGCATGAATTTCGATTTTTCCGAGGACCAGAAATTCCTGCGCAGCGAGGCGCGCAAATTCCTCGAGGCCCAGTGCACATCCCAGCACGTGCGTGAAGTGCTCGACGACGAGGCCAGGAGCCATCATGAGGGCGTCTGGAACAAGATTGTCGAAATGGGCTGGCTCGGCACGGCGATCCCGGAAGAACACGGCGGGCTTGGCCTCGGCATGCTCGAGCTTTGCGTCATCGCCGAGGAGATGGGCCGGACGCTGGCGCCGGTGCCGTTCTCCTCGAGCGTCTATCTCTTTGCCGAGGCCCTGAAACTGGCCGGGTCCGACGCGCAGAAATCGACCCTGCTGGCGAAGGTCGCGTCCGGCGAGGTGATCGGCTGCCTGGCCCTGTCCGAAGGCCCGGGCGAGCCCGACCCGGCAAAACTCTCCGTGACATTTGATGGCGCCACCCTCTCGGGTACGAAGCTGCCCGTCACCGATGGCGATATCGCCACTCACGCGGTTGTCCTCGCGAAGGAAGGCACCGGCGCGAGCCTCGTCCTTGTCGATCTCGGCCAGGACAGTGTCACGCGCCAGCCCGTCAAGACACTCGAGCCCACGCGCAGCCATGCCGAGATCCGGTTCGACGGCGCGAAAGCCGAACGCCTTGGCAACGCCGGTGACGGGGCGCGCCTGCTCGAGGAGGTGCTCGACCGCGCTGCTGTCCTGTTCGCCTTCGAACAGCTGGGCGGCGCCTCGCGCGCCCAGGAAATGGCCACGGATTATGCCAAGGAACGCCATGCTTTCGGTCGCCCGATCGGCGGCAACCAGGCGATCAAGCACAAGCTCGCCGAAATGTACGTCAAGAACGAGGTGGCCCGCTCAAACTGCTATTACGGCGCCTGGGCGGTCTCGACCGACGCCGCCGAGCTACCGGAAGCCGCCGCGGCCGCGCGCATCGCTTCCAGTGAGGCCTTCTGGTTCGCCTCCAAGGAGAACATCCAGACCCATGGCGGGATGGGCTTCACCTGGGAGGTCGATTGCCACCTGTTCTATCGCCGCGCCAAGCTGCTCGCCGTCCAGATCGGTTCGCCGAAGCACTGGAAAGAGAAACTCGTGCGCGCGCTGGAAATGAAGAATGCAGCCTGAAGGAGACGCAAAATGGACTTCAATGACACCCCTGAAGAAGCCGAATTCCGGGCCGAGGCCCGCGCTTTCCTGGAAAAGCATCTCGAACCAAAGACGTCGAGCGGCGTGCGCCGCGAGCGCGGAGAGGATTTTCTCAGGCGCGCCAAGGACTGGCAGGCGCTGAAGGCGGACAACAAGTTCGCCCAGATCACCTGGCCGAAAGAATGGGGCGGGCGCGGCGGCACCGCCATGCAAAATGTCATCTGGGGGCAGGAAGAAGCCAAATTCGACGCGCCCACCGGCCCGTTCGCTATCGGCCTTGGCATGTGCATCCCGACCGTGATCGCCTTCGGCTCCGATGAACACAAGCAGCGCTATGTGAAGAAGGCTCTGCGCGGCGAGGAAATCTGGTGCCAGCTCTTTTCCGAGCCGGCCGCCGGTTCGGACGTCGCAGGCGTCAAGACCCGCGCGGTCAAGGATGGCGATGAGTGGGTGATCAACGGCCAGAAAGTCTGGACGTCGGGCGCCCATTATTCCGATTACGGGATCCTGCTCACCCGCACCGATCCCAAGGCGCCCAAACACAAGGGCCTGACCATGTTCATCGTGGACATGAAGCAGGCCGGCGTCGAGGCCCGCCCGATCCATCAGGCTTCCGGCGGCCGGGAGTTCAACGAAGTCTATTTCAGTGATGTGCGCATTCCCGACAGCGACCGGCTGGGCGAAGTTGGCCAGGGCTGGAAAGTCGCCATTGTCACGCTGATGAACGAGCGTCTGGCCGTTGGCGGCTCACCGGGCCCCGACTGGTCGGAAATCATGGACTATGCCCGCGAGGCCGGCACCCTTTCCGACAGCGATTTCCGCCAGACCCTCGCGGACTGGTATATCGCCGCACAGGGCTACAAGCTGACCAAGTTCCGCACGCAGACGGCGCTTTCGCGCGGCGAGACGCCCGGCCCGGAGAATTCCATCGGCAAGATCATCACCGCTAACCAGCTTCAGGATATCTGCAACTCGGCGATCGAGATGCAGGGCCATTACGGCCTGATGACCGATGAGGAGCGCATGCCCGCCGACGGCCTGTTCCAGCAGAGCTTCATGTGGGCGCCGGGGCTTCGTATCGCCGGGGGCACTGATGAGATCCTGAAGAACATCATCGCCGAACGCGTCCTGGAACTGCCCCAGGATGTGCGCGTCGACAAGGACGTGCCGTTCGACGAGCTGAAACAGGGTTAGGGCCCGGTCGAAGCCGGAAACAGGAAGGGCCGTCCCGACCCGTGCGGGGCGGCCCTCTCACTTCCGCAATCTGCGTTGCGGTCAGGGAATGCGCTGGAGAAGTCCGACCAGCCGTTTCGCCCCCGGCCCGAACACCGTATCGGAAAAATGGGCCGAGGCGGCGCGTTTCACGACCTCCGAACGGGTCGGATAGGGCGAGATGAAATTGGTCAGGTCCTTGACTTTCAACCCGTTCGACATGGCCAGGGCGATCATCTGGATGATGTCTCCCGCGCCTTCGCCGATGATGGACGCGCCGAGCAGCTTGCCCTTGAGAATCACCAGCTTGACTTCGCCGAGCGTATGGCCCTCGGCAATCGCACGGTCATTCTCATCGAACGCGAAATGCGAGGCCGAAACGCTGTCGCCATGTCTCTCGCGCGCCTCGGCTTCGGTAAGCCCGATCTGGGCGACTTCCGGGCTGGTATAGGTCACCGCTGGCAGCGGAAGGCTGGAGCCCTTCGCACCGGGAGACTTGAACAGGGCGCGCCGCACGAAGACCGAGGCATGCCAGCCGGCCAGATGGGTAAACTGGCCTTCCCCGGCCGCGTCGCCCAGCGACCAGACCCGGCTGTTCGAAACCGAGCGCAGCGTATCGCGCACAGTGATGCCCGAGCGGTCATGATCGACATTCCCGGCCTCCAGGTCGAGCCCGCCCAGAACAGGTCGGCGGCCGACAGCCACGAGCAGGTGACTGCCCGTGACGCTATCCTCTCCCGCCCGGGACTCTGTGTGGACGGTGATGCTGTCGCCCTCATGCGTGACCCGGCTCGCCTTGTGACCCTCGCGCAGGTCCACGCCCTCCCCGCGCAGCTTGTTGGCGGCGATTTCGGCATGGCCGGCATCGGCGCGGGCCAGCACACGGCCCATCTCGATCAAGGTGACTTTCGCGCCCAGCCGGTTGAAGGCCTGGGCCATTTCCATGCCGATCGGGCCGCCGCCGAGAATGATCAGATGCTCGGGAAGCCGGTCGATATCGAAAATCGTCTCATTGGTCAGGTAGGGCGCTTTGGCGAGCCCCTCGACCGGCGGGATGAAGGCCCGGCTGCCGGTGGCAATGATGATGCGCCGGGCGGTGGTGCGCGTTGTCGGCGAGATGACGGTTTTCGGATCGGCGAACTTGGCATGTTCGCGGATGACGGTCACGCCAAGGCCTTCGAACCGCTCCTGGCTGTCGACCGGGGCGATCGTGTCGATGGCGCGGCGTATATGCGCCTTCACGCCCGCCCAGTCGGTCTGCGGCGTGCCTGCGGCGATGCCGTAATCGCCCGCCTCGCGGATGGCTTCGGCCTGTTTGGCGGCATAGAGCAGCGCCTTGGACGGCACGCAGCCTGAGTTCAGGCAATCCCCGCCCATCTCGCTCTTTTCATAGAGAACGACATTGAGGCCCAGCATGGCCGCGCCAGCCGCCGCCGAAAGCCCGGCCGATCCCGCGCCGATCACGACAAGATCGGCCTTGAGGGTTCGCGCCGGGGCGGTCCCGGCGGAATGGGGGGCCGGCTCTGTCGCCACGTCAGCGGGTGACTGTCCGTCCTCGATCGGTGTGCGCTCATTGCGCGAAGCATAGCGTGTATCAGCCTCGTTCATCGGGTCGCTCCTTCGAGCTTGGCCGCATCCTTGCGGAAGATTTTCTTGTAGGCGACCGGGATCAGGGCGAGCCCGACAAGGCCGGCAATCGGCAGGATGATTTCCGGCTTCAGCAACACCCCGGAGAGGGTCGGACGCTCGCCGGACTCGAACACCGCGTCGATGCCATTGCCGATCGAGACATAGACGAAGGTTGCCGGAATGATGCCCAGGAAGGTCGCCAGGACATAGTCACGCAGCTTCACGCCCAGCACGCCGGGCACGATATTGAGCACCCAGAAAGGCACGGCCGGGATAAGTCGCAGCGTGAAGAGATAGGAGAAGGCATCCTCGCGAAAGCCTTTTTCCAGCTTTCTGACAAAGCCGCTGGCCCTGGATTTCAGCAGATCGCCGAGCGCGGTGCGCGTGGCCAGGAAGATGAGAGTCGCCCCGCTTGTCGCGCCGATGACCACCGCCGCCGTGCCGAGCCAGAGCCCGAACAGAAAGCCGCCGAAGATTGTCAGGATCGAGGCGCCGGGGAAGCTGATCGACACGGCTGCCGCATAGACCAGGACGAAGGCCCCGAGCGCAAGCAGGAGATTGTCCCCGACAAAGGCGCGCAGCGTATCGCGATGCTCCTCGAGCGCCGACAGCGAGAAATACTGGTTCAGCCCGCTGGCAAAGAAGGCGACCAGCGCCGCCAGTATGACGAGCGGGGCCGCCAGCCGGCGCAGCCAGCCCTTTCGCGCGGCCGGTGTCTCGGTTTGATTGTCTCCGTCGGCCATTTTCAGCCCTCCACATCATTGAGCGACCAGTCATACTGGTGGCCGCGAATTCGCACATCGCCCGCAAGCGCCGGCCTCAGATCCGCGTCGGCATACTGGCGCAGATGCGCGATCACACCGTCGTCGGAACCGCCGAAATCCTCGCGGAACCATTTATAGATGCGCGAAACCTTCAGCGTCCCGTTTTCGCGCACCGTCACACCGCGCGGATGATTGACATAGGCGCGCGCGGCGGCGTCGAGATCGGTGTCCAGCGTCTCGCCCGTCCAGGCCCTGTTCAGAAGGTCGGGACACCCGATTGACGCACAGTTGACGGCATAATGCACGCGCGGATCGTCCCATTTCACGCGCAGCACGTCATGCTCGATCGCGTCGAGGGAGATTTCCTCGCCATCGGCGATCACGGTGACATCTTTCCACGGCCCACCGAAGAGATAGCCATCGCGGATCGAGCCGAGCGGATAGCGCTCCAGGATGTGGCGCACGGTCACCGCGTTGTAGAGATTGGCCCAGGCGGCAAATGCCGCGTCTCGGCCAAGCTTGTCGAAGTCCAGGCTTTCATAGCCGGCGATGTAGCGCTCGAGGGCGGCGCGGTCCTCACTGTCCGCCTTCAGGGCCGCATAGTCGAACCGGTTGACCCCGTCCGGGCCGGGCGCGACATATTCCTTCAGCAGGGCGCTCCAGGCCGCATGGCGGGCCGTGTCCGGGGCCGCCGCTTCGTCCGGGCCCGAAGCCTGCGCCGGGGCCGGGCTCGCAAGGGCCAGGCACAGGCCGGCGAACGCGAATAATTCTCTCAACGCCATGAATGATCTCCTGTCTTCATGGCGTTCCATATAGCCCGATAGGCCGAAAGCTTCACATCACGCCCGGGGCGCCAGCCATCAAAGCGGCGTGAACGGCCTGAAAGCCTTGACGCTGGGCCCGGATTTCCTGTAACAGCTCGCGCTTTCCGAAACGGATAATCCAGACAGGAAGGCGAAAGCCCGATGAAACGCACATTTCAGCCCAGCCGTCTGAAGCGCGCACGCACGCACGGCTTTCGCTCGCGCATGTCCACGAAGAATGGCCGCAAGGTGCTGGCCCGCCGCCGCGCCCGGGGCCGCAAGCGCCTTTCGGCCTGAACGCGGCGCCTGAAATCCGCCGGCTGAAGCGGCGCACGCAGTTCCTGTATGTGCGCGAGGGTATGAGCGAGCGCCGCAAGAGCCTCGTCGTCCAGGTGCGTGCGCACCGCGCGCCGGCTGGCGACTGGATCGGCGAGGGCTTCACGGCCACGAAACGCATCGGCAATGCGGTCATTCGCAACCGCGCCAAGCGGCGCCTGCGGGCGGCATCCCGTGAATTGCTGGCGCATTATGGACGGCCCGGCTGCGACTATGTCTTCATCGCGCGCATGGGCACGGCGACTGTCGACTGGACGCGTTTGCTTGACGACATGAAAAGCGCCCTGATAAGCCTCGGCGCCTGTCTGGATGAAAGCTCCGGGCAGTCCTGAATTCCTTCCGCCAGAGCGATCCTGATGCCGCCGAACCAGCCCGGTCCCGACCAGACGAGAAACCTGATTCTCGCAATGATCCTGATGATGGGCTTCCTGTTCGCCTATCAGACATTCGTTGTCGGCCCGCAGGAGCAGGCGCGCCGCGAGGCCGCCCGGCAACAGGCCACAGAACAGGCCGAGACGCCGGGCACGGCCCCGGGCCGCGTGGCCGAGCCTGCCGCTCCGGCCGTCGCCGAAACGGTCGAGGAGGCACTCCAGACCTCCGAGCGCGTCGTTTTTGACGGCCCCGGCGTCGATGGCTCGGTCAATCTCACCGGAGCGCGCCTCGACGATCTCAAGCTGAAGCGTCATTTCATGACGGTCGAGCGCGATGACGAGCTTCGCCTGCTGCGCCCGGAAAACAGTGCCAATGGCTATTATGCCACCTATGGCTGGCTGCCCGAGCAGGGCCGGCCCGTCATCGGCGTGAATACGCAATGGCGCCAGAAGGGCAGCGCCCCCCTGTCGCCGGGCAATCCGGTCACGCTCATTGCCGAACGCGGCGGCCTGACCTTCGAGCGCACCCTCTCGCTCGACGACAATTACATGTTCACCTATACCGACCGGATCGTGAACAATTCCGGCGAGACGCGCCGCCTCACGCCGTTCG
Organism: Alphaproteobacteria bacterium; assembly: GCA_009909065.1. Classification (GTDB taxonomy): domain Bacteria; phylum Pseudomonadota; class Alphaproteobacteria; order Caulobacterales; family Hyphomonadaceae; genus UBA5336. The sequence goes on from JAAANZ010000062.1 coordinate 12,627, forward strand.
GCGTGGTGCGTCGCCATGGCGAGTTCCGCGAATTCCTCGACACGACCGATCCCGGCGCGTCGGGGTTGAGCGCGATCGTGCATCTCGGCCTGATCGGCGTGCTCGACCGGGACCTGAAACTGCGCAAATACAAGCCGCTTTCGAATGAAAAGGGTATCAAGGGCGACACGATCGCCGAGAGCGCCGGCTGGATGGGGTTTACCGACAAATACTGGATGACGGCGCTCGTGCCGCGACAGGGCGAAGGCTTCGAGACGGAGTTCAACCTGCGCGAACGCGGCGACGAACCGCTTTATGAACTCCTCACGCAAGGCACGGCCGTGGCCATTCCGGCGGGCGGCGAAGCGCAGATCGAGCATCGCGTCTTTGCCGGCGCCAAGCGGCTGGAAGTGCTGCGCAGCTATGAGGACGAACTCGGCCTGCCGCGGTTCACCGATGCCATCGACTGGGGCATGTTCTGGTTCCTGACGAAGCCTTTCTTCCAGGTCCTGTTATGGCTGGAGGGCATGATCGGCAGCTTCGGCTGGGCGATCCTCGCCTTTACCGTGCTCGTCAAGCTGCCGCTGATCCCGCTCTACAATCAGAGCTACAAGTCGATGGCGAAGATGAAACTCCTCGCCGAGCCGATGAAGGAGATCCAGGAGAAATACAAGGACGACCCGAAGCAGCGCCAGCAGGAGGTGATGAAGCTCTATCAGCGCGAGAAGGCCAATCCCATCGCCGGCTGCCTGCCCATCCTGGCGACGATCCCGATCTTCTACGCCCTCTACAAGACGCTGTTCGTGACCCTGGAAATGCGCCATGAGCCTTTTGGCTATCTCAGGGATCTCTCGGCGCCCGACCCGACGGCCATCGGCAATCTATTCGGCCTGCTACCCTGGGCGGCGGCCGATGTGAAAGCCATCCCGATCCTGGGAATCATCATCGGCATCGGCGTCCTGCCGATCCTCTATGGCGTGACCATGGCCGCGCTGCAATCGCTCTCGCCGCCGCCGCCGGACCCTACCCAGCGCATGGTGATGATGGCGCTTCCGGTGATCCTGACCTTTGTGTTCGGCGGGTTCGCCGCCGGTCTCGTGCTCTACTGGGTCTGGAACAATATCCTGTCGTTGATGCAGCAATATTTCATCATGCGCCGGAACGGGGTCGAGACCCAGCTCGACAAGCTTATTGCCTGGCTGCGCGGTAAACGTGGAGACTCCCCGGCCGAATGAGCGAGGCGGACGATACCGCACAAGCCCTGGAAACCGGGCGCAAGCTCTTTGCCGGGCCGGTCGATTTCCTTCTCGGTGTCGCAGGGCTCAACCAGTTGCCCGAGGCTGACCGTCCGGAAGTGGCCTTTGCCGGGCGTTCCAATGTCGGCAAGTCTTCACTGGTCAACGCGCTGACAGGCCGGAAGACCCTGGCGCGCACCTCCGGCGAGCCGGGAAAGACGCGCGAGCTGAATTATTTCGATCTCGGCGAAGGCCGGCTCTATCTTGTCGACCTGCCGGGCTTCGGCTATGCGAAAGTCTCGCGCGCCCAGGCCGAACGCTGGATGGAGCTGACGCGCACCTATCTGCGCGGGCGATCGAATCTTCGGCGCGTCTTCCTGCTGGTCGACAGCCGGCGCGGGCTGATGGCCGCCGATACCGACGTCATGGACATGCTCGACATCACGGCGGTGAACTACCAAATCGTCATGACCAAGACCGACAAGATCAAGCCAAGCGCCCTCAACGGGCTGGTCGATACCATCGAAACCCGGCTGAAGACCCGGCCGGCGGCTCACCCCGTCGTGCGCCCCACATCGGCGATCAAGGGGGCCGGAATTGCGCAACTGCGCGCCGACATTGCCGCGCTGGCCACGTAATGTGGCTGTCATACAAAGCGACTAGGCCTCACCGGAGCGTGTTCTGACCGGAGATCCGCCATGCTGCGCCCTCACCTTGCCGTGTTCGCCTTCGCCTACCTTCTGACTGCCTGTGGCGGCCCGGACACGCCGCGGCCTCCGGCCGCCCCCGGCGATGATGCCGGCAAACCGGACACGCTCTGGCGATTCGATGACGCGGCCGCTGACCTGCGCGCCCGCTCCTGCCCCGAGGGCGCGAGCTTTGCGCGTGCCACCGGTATCGATATCACGGCCAAGCCTGTCGCGCTCGGCCCGCCGGCGCTTCAGGATGAGCACCTCGATGGTGTGACCTATGCCGGCGGCTGGCACCTCACGAGCGAATGGAACGGTTTCGGTGGGCTGTCCGGGCTTGCCGTCATGCGCTCGGGCAACCTGCTGGCCGTTTCGGATCAGGGCGATTTCGTCTGGATCGCGATGGAAAACGGCGCGCCTGCCGGCACTGGAAATCACGCACCGATGCTGGACGAGACCGGCGAAGAGATCGCCGGCAAGCGCCGCCAGGATGGCGAAGGACTGGCCCTGCGCGAGGGGCTGGCCCTGGTCAGTTTCGAGCGCGAACACCGCATTCTTGCCTTTGACCTGGAAGGCTGCGGCGCGAATGCGCGCGGCGCCCGGCTGGTGGACGTTGCTGAAAGACCCTCCGGCATGGACCGGCGCATGGAGCCGAATGGCGGCCTTGAAGGCCTGGCGCTCAGCCCGGAGGGCCAGCTGGTCGCCGCGGCCGAGACACCGGATGCCGGCGTGCCCCTCGGGGCCGTGACCGGGGGCGGGGCCGGCGCTGCGCAACTTGCGCTTGACCGGCGACTGGCGGCCCAGGCGCCGCTTCGCGCCACCGGTCTGGACTATCTCGGCGAGGATCTTTTCACCGTGCATCGCCATTATGACCGCCAGAGCGGCAACACGATCAAACTGACCCGCACACCGATCGGCCGGGGCTTCGCTCCGGAGGCGGGCGAGACACTCGCCCGCCTCGACACTGAGCTCACGGTCGACAATTTCGAGGCCGTCGCGGCCGCGCCGCAGGGCAATGGCGGCACGCGCATCTACCTGCTTTCAGACGACAATTTCAACAATTCACAAAGAACGCTGCTTCTCGCCTTCGATCTCATCGAATGACCTTATCAAGGCGGCGGCGGCGTATTATGTCTGGTCCTCGCAAGGGCTGCCGCGTGCGGGCGGACCATTCAACTCCGGCGACCTTACTCATCGTCAGGGAGCTGGCAAGCTGGCCGGGACCGTGGTCCCGGCTCAACTGGCACCCACCTAGTTCGCTAGGTCGACGGGAGTGAACATACCCCCGGCGCAGGCGGTTCTTGCGATCCTGGCCGCAAGTTCGGATAAAGGCTGACAGGTCCCGCGGACAAGCCAGGGTCCCAGCAAGGGCGCATGTCCGGTGTTTCGAGGGCAGCAGCGAGGGCAGGCAAGGACAGGTCAGCGCCGGGCCGAAAAATACCGCTTCAGGAGGCTTCCATGAGCGATCAATCCGGCAAGAGTGCCCTTCGCGCCGAGATGCGTGTTCTTCGTGAGGAAGCCGCCGCGCGTGATCCCGATGCCGCAGAGCGCCTCGCCGAAGCCTTTCCGATGAAACTGCTCGAACGCTATGGCCCGGAGGTGGCGGGCTATGTCGCCATCGGCAGCGAGATCGACCCCGAACCGCTGATGCGCCGACTGGCCGGCGCCGGCGCGGAGCTCTGCCTGCCGCGCGTCGATGCAGGCGGAACCATCAGCTATCGCCGCTGGGGGTTTGGCGAACCGCTCGAACAGGGCCCCTTCTCGCTGAAGGAGCCGCCGGCCGAGGCGCCGATAGGCCATCCGACGCTCATCCTGACGCCGCTGCTCGCCTTCGACCGGGCCGGCAACCGGCTGGGTTATGGCAAGGGCCATTATGACCGCGCGATTTCGAGACTTCGCGAAAACGGGCGCGCCTTTGCCTGCGCCCTCGCCTATGGTCCCCAGATGCTCGACGCGCTACCGGCCGAGGCGCACGACCAGCCGCTTGACTGGGCGGTCACGCCGGATGGCTCGGTCCCGCTGTTCATGATGCGCAATCTGGGATCATTATCGCCAGACAGTCCCGCCTCCGGCTGACCGGGTCAGCAAGGATTTCAATTTCACTGAAATCGCCAACCGGCTTCCAGACTTCCTTCATTACCTTACGGCAACCTGGCCTGATAATCTCAGGGAGGCAAGACAAGGTGTCGGAATCCGACCGGCAATTCTGGCGGCGCATGGGGCTGCAGGCGAGCGTTTCGCTGGTGGGAGCGGTCATACTGGCCTTGTGTGTCACCTTTCTGTCGACCGGCCATCTTGCAGATGAGCAACGCGCACGCGCGCTCCTGACCTCTTTTTATGCGCCTTTCCTGATCGTCCCCCCGATCATGGCTTATGCCACGCACCAGAGCGCGCGCATTCACCGGCTGACCCGACGCCTCGATGCAGCCGCGCACATGGACGCGCTCACGGGCCTTGCCAACCGGCGCGCCTTCATGCGCGATGCGGGCGAAAAACTGGCCGCACATGACCCTGCGGCCGGCCCGCTGGGCATCGCGCTTGTCGATATTGACCATTTCAAGCAGGTGAATGACCGTCACGGCCATGAGGCCGGGGATGCCGCGCTCGCCCATGTCGCGGCGACCATGGCAGCCAGCCTGCCCCCGGGCGCGATCCTGGCCCGGCTCGGCGGGGAGGAATTCGCGCTGGTCGTCGAGGGCGATTGCCTGGCGGCGATCGAGGCGGCCGTCGAGGACCTGCGCCGCGCGGTGGCCACACAACTTTTCCGTTCCGGCGGCACGGTCATCGCGACCACGGTCAGCCTCGGTCTCGCACTCATCCGCAGCGGAGATACGGTCTCCAGGGCGCTCTCCCGCGCGGATAACGCCCTTTATGAGGCCAAGCATGCCGGCCGCAACCGCGTGCAATTCGAAGCGGCATGAGGGGCGCGCCGTGACGGAAAGGAGGCCCCTGCGCCTCGACCGGCCGGGAATCATTTCGGCGCCGTGGCCGGGCACGCGGCGAGGAAAGCCCCGGATGTCAGGCGACGGGAGTCTGCTGATGGGAGACCAGCTTCCAGGCCGGGTCACGGAACACATAGGTGCTTGAACACAGGGCCACATAGGGATGGCCTGCCTGGCGTGTTCCCGTCGCGCGATAGGCGAGGACGAGCGTGTCGCCGACTGTCAGCTCGGCCGTGTCCTCCATCTCGACCGCGTCCCAGCGCGGGGCGGCCCTGAGCCCGTCAAGGATTTCCCCGCCCTTCAGGATCCCGACAGGGTCCGGAAACACCATCTGCGCGTCCGCGATCATGTGAGTCTCGCAAAACTCCGGCCCATTCAGCCAGAATCCCTTTTCACGTTCCCAGACATCCTCTGTGCTCATCCTGCAATCCTCTCGAAACGCCTCGCCCGCAAATCCGCGACCGACACAGCCGTGGCACACACCTTCCGGCCGCCACAAGCCGGCTTAGCGGAGATTGTGCACCGCCTTGATCATCGGCCCGTAGCCCGAGCCGCCGAGCCATTCGAGCTGGGCCTCGCGCGAGGCCTCATTGATGGCGAGCTGGGGCTTGTAACGCGGATGGACGGCGCGGCGCAGCGGACGCGTGCCGGCCGGCAGGGCGATGATACTGGCAATCGCGCGCGGCACGTCCATCGGGTCCGTCGACTGTTCGGGGTTGCCCTGTTCCGACATCCGCTCGACAAAGTTCGGGTATCCCGCCTTCAGATCGTCCGGCAGTCTTGCGAGAAGCTCGGCGGTGTAGCGTTTGCCGTTTTCCCAGATTTCGGTCGGGTAACCGCCCGGCTGGATCACGGTCACCTCGACGCCGCGCGGGGCCAGTTCATAAGCCAGCTGTTCGCTCAGCGCCTCGAGTGCGAACTTGGTGCCCGAATAGGCGCCGAGACCGGGGATCATCACCCGTCCGAGCTGTGAGCTGACATTGAAGATCAGCCCCTTGCCGGCCTCTCGCATGCCGGGCAGGACTGCGCGCGCCATGCGATGGCAGCCGAAAACATTGGTCTCGAACATCTTCTGCATGGCGGCCATGTCCTGCAGCTCCACGGGGCCGGACAGGGCAATGCCGGCATTGTTGATCAGCACATCGATCGCGCCGCCGGCCAGTTCCGAGGCCCGTTGAACACCGGCGCTGACCTGCTGGTCTGATGTCACGTCGATTTCGATCAGTTCGATATCGAGCCCGTCGCGCCGGGCCACCTCGCGCAATTCTTCCGCCTCCGGGCGTGGCAGGTTGCGCATGCTGGCAAGGACCTTTGCCCCGCGCCGGGCATAGTGTTCCGCCCCGAGGCGTCCGAAGCCTGACGAGCAGCCGGTGATGAGAATGGACTGTCCGGAAAGATCGGCCGGCGTTTTGCCATCCCCGTCCTCAGCCGCAGCGGTGCCGGCCCCGGCAAGCCCGGCCAGCGCGGCGCCGGCGGCCATCATGTCCCGCCGGGAGGGGTGAGGCTTATTCGTCATGGCCGGGTCTCCTTCTGCCCGTGGCCGCGCGCCCGCGGCCATCATCTATCGCGCAGGCTCGCGCAGAGCGCGCCGATGTCAAGCCGGCCTCGGATCAGAAAATCCCCATGGCCAGGCCCGCCGCGAGGGCCGCGCCCAATTCGCGGCAGTCTTCAAGCGCGTCTTCGGGAAGGGTCTTGTCTGCAAGGATCTGTTCGCGCGTCTGCGCATGAGTGCACACGATGAGCGGGTCGCGGGCCGGTTTCAGCCGCCAGCCCTGCGCGATACGCGCGGCCTGACGGGCGGCATTCTCGCCATCCGAGCCGGCACAGATCATCAGCGCGTAGGGCCGCCCCTCGATCTTTCCGAGCACGGGGTAATAGCAGCGATCGAAGAATTCCTTCATCAGCCCCGAGATCGCCGCGAGGTTTTCGGGCATTGCAAAGAGATAGCCATCTGCGGCCAGCAGCTCATCCGGGCCGGCCGCTTCGGCAGACCTGACCCGGGTCTCGGTCTCCTCGCGCGCAGCCTGTTCCGCCGCTTCGACCATCTGCCGGGTCCCGCCCGTGCGGGTGTGATAGACGATGAGCAAACGCGCCATGTGCCTTGATATATCAGGACCGATGCATGAGCCAATATGCGCCGGCGCCCGCGCCTTGCCCGCTTGCGCCGGCGGGTATACGCCTTGGCCTGAAAACGCACGAACCGGCCGATTGCCGGGATATCAGGAGGACGCGCATGCGCGAGGTACATCACTTCATCGATGGGGGCGTTGTGAAAGGCGCTTCCGGGCGGTTCGCGGATATTTTCGATCCGAACACCGGCAATGTGCAGGCGCAGGTCGCACTCGCCGCCGAATCCGAGCTCGCGGCCGCCGCCGAGGCCGCGGCGAAAGCCTTCCCCGCCTGGGCGGCGACAAATCCCCAGCGCCGCGCGCGGGTCATGTTCGAATTCAAGCGCCTCCTGGAGGCGAACCTCGACGAGCTGGCCGAGCTCCTGTCATCCGAGCATGGCAAGGTGGTCGCGGATTCGCGCGGCGATGTGCAGCGCGGCATTGATGTGGTCGAGTTCGCCTGCGGCATCCCGCACCTGATGAAGGGCGAATATACCGAGGGCGCCGGGCCGGGCATCGACGTCTTCTCGATGCGCCAGCCACTGGGCGTGTGCGCCGGCATCACCCCGTTCAACTTCCCGGCCATGATCCCCTGCTGGATGGCCGCTGTCGCGATCGCCTGCGGCAACACATTCATCCTCAAGCCCAGTGAGAAAGACCCGTCAGTGCCCATGCGTCTTGGCGAACTGATGCTGGAGGCCGGCGCGCCGGAAGGCGTCCTCAATGTCGTCAATGGGGACAAGGTGGCCGTCGATGCAATCCTCGAACACCCCGAAATCCGCGCGGTGAGCTTTGTCGGCTCCTCCGACATCGCCCATTATGTCTATTCCAAGGGCACCGCGCACGCCAAGCGCGTCCAGGCCATGGGCGGGGCGAAGAACCATGGCATCATCCTGCCCGATGCGGACATGGACCAGGCGGTGAAGGATATTGTCGGGGCGGCCTATGGCTCGGCCGGCGAGCGCTGCATGGCGCTGCCCGTGGCGGTGACCGTCGGCGAAAAGACCGGCGACGAATTCGTCGCGCGGATGAGCGAGGCGGCGCGGGGCCTGAAGGTCGGCACCTCGACCGATCCCGAGGCCCATTATGGCCCCGTCGTTTCCGCTGCGCACCGCTCGCGGATCGAGGACTATATCCAGATGGGGGTCGATGAGGGCGCCGAACTTGTCATGGACGGGCGCGGTCACACCCTGCAGGGACACGAGAACGGCTTCTTCATCGGCCCGTCCCTGTTCGACCGGGTCCGGCCCGACATGCGCAGCTATCGCGACGAGATTTTCGGCCCCGTCCTGCAAGTGGTGCGCGCCGACACGCTGGAAGAGGCCGCGGCCCTGCCCTCAAGCCACCAGTATGGCAATGGCGTGGCGATCTTCACGCAGAATGGGCGCGCCGCGCGCGAGTTTGCCGCACAGGTCAATGTCGGCATGGTCGGCATCAATGTGCCGATCCCGGTGCCGGTCTCCTATCACACATTCGGTGGCTGGAAGCGCTCGGCCTTCGGCGACACCAACCAGCACGGGCCGGAAGGCGTGCGCTTCTGGACCAAGATCAAGACCGTGACGCAGCGCTGGCCCGAAGACGATATCGGTGACCAGGCCTTTGTCATCCCGACAATGGGGTAAGCACATGACCAAACTCGCATTTATCGGCCTCGGCAACATGGGTTCGGGCATGTGCGCCAACCTCGTGAAGGCCGGCCATGAGGTCGCAGCTTTCGACCTGTCTGCCGAGGCGGTGCAGCGCGCTGCCGAGGCCGGCGCACACCCGGCCGGCTCGGCCGGGCAGGCCGTTGCCGGCGCACAGGCCGTGGTCACCATGCTGCCGGCCGGCGAGCATGTTCATACCGCCTATTTCGGGGAAGCCGGCATTGCCGCGCATGCGCCCGGCGGCTGCCTGTTCATCGATGCCTCGACCATATCGGTAAACCATGCCCGCGAAGCGGCCCGCAAAGCGCAAGAGGCCGGCTTTGCCTATCTCGATGCACCCGTCTCCGGCGGTGTCGCCGCCGCCGAGGCCGGCACGCTGACCTTCATGGTCGGCGGCGAGGCGGACGCCTTCGCGCGCGCAAGACCCATTCTGGAGGCCATGGGAAAGAATGTCTTCCATGCCGGCGCCAGCGGCAATGGCCAGGTGGCCAAGATCGCCAACAACATGCTGCTCGCCATCTCGATGATCGGTACCTGCGAGGCGTTCAACCTGGCCGAGAGTCTCGGTCTCGACGCGCAGACCTTTTTCGACATTTCCTCGACCGCATCGGGCCAGTGCTGGTCGATGACCAGCTATTGCCCGGCGCCCGGCCCCGTGCCGGCGGCGCCTTCGAACCGGGAGTATCAGCCAGGCTTTGCCGTCGCCATGATGCTCAAGGATCTGCGTCTTGCGCTGGCTTCGGCCGGGGAAGCCGGCGCGCCGGCCGAGCTTGGCGAGCATGCCCGAGCGATCTACGAACAGCTGTCCGCCGATGGCCATGACGGCCTCGACTTTTCCGGTGTCATGCGCCGCGTGAAAGGGGAGATCTGAGGGGGCGTTCGCGTTCACATCTCGAACAGGCGCACCTTTCCGTCCTCGAAGGACAGCGCCAGCTTTCCCGACAGAAGCCTGAGCGCCTTGTCGCCGAAAATCTCGCGCCGCCAGCCGGTCATGGCGGCAATGTCCTCGTCGCGATCACCGCGTGCGATCCGCTCGATATCAGCGGCATTCGCGATGAGACGCGGGACCACATTCGCCTCCTCTGAGACGTGTTTGAGCAGGACTTTCAGCATTTCGGGCGCGCCCGGCGGGGTCTGCGCATTCTGCCTGTGGCGTGGCAGGTCGGGCGCGATCGCCCCGGGATCGTCCAGTGCAACCCTGACCGCCTCGATCAGCCCATCGGCCTGTTTCGAGCGGATGAAGCCGTTGGGCACGGCCCGCAGGCGCTCGAAATCCTTCTCTTTGGTCGGGCGCTGCTCGGCGATCTCGTAAATCGCGTCATCCTTGAGGATGCGCCGGCGCGGGCGGTCCAGCAACTGGGCCTTCTCCTCGCGCCATTCGGCCACGGCGACCATCACGGCGGCATAATCGGGCTTGTTGCGGCGCAGCTTCAGCCGCTGCCAGGCATTGGCCGGATCGGTATCATAAAGGGCAGGATCTTCCAGGTCCGCCATCTCGGCCTTGACCCATCCCATGCGGTCAAGCTTCTGCAGTTCGTCGCGCATCCAGATGAAGGCGTCGCGCAGATGCGTGACATCGCCCAGCGCGTAAGCCAGCTGTTTCTCGCTGAGGGGCCGGCGCATCCAGTCGGTAAACTGCGAGGACTTGTCGATCTGGCGGCTGAGAACGCGCTGGACGAGATTGTCATAGGAGATCGAATCGCCGAGCCCCAGCGCCATGGCGGCAATCTGGGTGTCGAAGACCGGCCCGGGCGGATGGCCGATGAGGCGGTTGAAAATCTCGATATCCTGTCGGGCGGCATGGAACACCTTGACCCGGTTTTCCTCGGCGATGAGCTGCAGAAACGGGCCGATATCGAGATCCTCGGCCAGCGGATCGATCAGCCCCTCGACCCCCGGCGCCGAAGCCTGGATCAGGCACAGGCGCGGCCAGAAGGTCGTCTCGCGGTGAAACTCCGTATCCACACAGATGAAATCGCTGTGCGAAAGCGCCTCGCAGAAGGCGCCGAGCTCATCCTGGGATGTGATGGGGATCAGGCTGTCACTTGGCATTGCCGCCGGCTTAGCCGAATCGCCAACGGAAATCGACCCTTTTGCAAGGCGCAGCCGGAGGCGCTGGCAGTTCGCGCGCCCGGCGGTCTTGCGCCAGGGCCCGCCCGCGCGTATCGCAGGCGCCCAGAGCTTCACAGACGATCATCCCGAAAGCGTTTCTCCCATGCATGCCTATCGCACCCATGACTGCGGCGCCCTGCGCAAGTCCGATGTCGGCGAAAGTGTCAAACTCTCCGGCTGGCTGCACCGCCGCCGCGACCATGGCGGTGTCATGTTCATCGACCTGCGCGACCATTACGGGATCACCCAGTGTGTCTTCGATCCGGACTTTCCGGCTTTCGCAACCGTCGAGCGGCTGCGCGCGGAAAGTGTGATAACGGTCGAGGGCGAAGTCATCGCCCGCGATGACGAACTGGTGAATGACAGTCTTGCAACCGGGCATATCGAAGTGCGTGTCACCCAGGCCACGGTCCAGTCGGAAGCCTCCGAGCTGCCCCTGCCGGTGTTCGGCGAACCGGACTATCCCGAAGAGATCCGCCTGCGCCATCGCTATCTCGACCTGCGCCGCGAAAGCCTGCACCGCAATATTGTCCTGCGCTCGCAAGTGATCTCGTCGATCCGCCGGCGCATGGTCGAACAGGGCTTTACCGAGTTCCAGACCCCGATCCTGACCGCCTCCAGCCCGGAAGGCGCGCGCGACTTCCTGGTGCCCTCGCGCCTGCATCCGGGCGAATTCTACGCCCTTCCCCAGGCCCCGCAGCAATTCAAGCAGCTGCTCATGGTGTCGGGCTTCGACCGCTATTTCCAGATCGCGCCATGCTTTCGCGACGAGGATGCGCGCGCCGACCGCTCGCCGGGCGAGTTCTACCAGCTCGATGTCGAAATGGCCTTTGTCACCCAGCAAGATGTGTTCGATGCCATCGAGCCGGTCATGCGCGGGGTCTTCGAGGAATTTGCCGACTGGCAGGGCATGGGCCGCACCGTGCCCGAAGGGCCCTTCCCGCACATCCCCTATGCCGAGGCGATGGCGAAATACGGCTCCGACAAGCCCGATTTGCGCAACCCGATCATCTGCGCCGATGTGTCAGACATCGTCCAGCGCGAGGATGTCACGCTCGGCGTTTTCAGGAAGATCACCGAGGGCGGCGGCATCGTGCGCGCGATTCCCGCGCCCGGTTCCGGCGAGCAGCCGCGCAGCTTCTTCGACAAGATGGATGCCTGGGCGAAGAAGGAGATGCAGGCGCCGGGCCTTGGCTATATGCGCTTTGTCGAGGAGGAGGGCGCGCTGACCGCCACCGGCCCGATCGCGAAATTCTTCGAACCGGCCGCCCTTCAGGCGCTCGCCGAGCGCGCAGGCGTGAAAGCCGGCGACGGCGTGTTCTTCGCCGCCGGCAAGAAAGCCGAGGCCGAAAGGCTCCAGGGCGCGGCGCGCGACCGGATCGGCGAGGAGCTTGGCCTGATCGAGCCGGGCGTGTTCCGCTTCTGCTGGATCGTCGATTTCCCGATGTATGAATGGGACGAGGACAACAAGACAATCGACTTCTCGCACAACCCGTTTTCCATGCCCCAGGGCGGGCTCGAGGCGCTGGAGGCGGCGCAGACCGAGGAGGAGATACTCGCGCTCAAGGCCTTCCAGTATGACATTGTCTGCAACGGGGTCGAGCTCTCCTCCGGCGCGATCCGGAACCATCGCCCGGACGTGATGCTGAAAGCCTTCGACATGGCCGGCTATGGCGCCGATGTGGTCGAGGCGGAATTCGGCGGCATGCTCAATGCCTTCCGCTATGGCGCCCCGCCGCATGGCGGCATTGCGCCCGGCCTCGACCGGATCGTCATGCTGCTCGCCGATGTCGACAATCTGCGCGATGTCACCCTGTTCCCGATGAACCAGCAGGCCCGCGACCTGATGATGGGCGCGCCCTCGCCGGTCGATGACAGGCAGCTGAAGGAACTCGGCATCCGGCTTGCGCCGATGAAGACGTCCGGCAAGGGCTGAGCCGCGCCCGGCTCGGGAATTGACAAGCGCTCGCAGCTGCAACACACAAGGATGCAGATGGTTCCGCTGTAACAGGCGGCTAAGAGGGAAGCCGGTGGGAATCCGGCGCTGTCCCCGCAACTGTCAGCCGGGAGCTGATGGCCAATCATGCCACTGGGGCAATTGCCCCGGGAAGGCGGCCGGAGGCAAGGATCGGTGAGCCAGGAGACCTGCCATCGCGTCGTTCGCTCTTCGGTCCGGGACCAGGCCATGAGAGCGGGAGCGCTTCGCGCATCCTTCGAGACGACACCTTAGCGGCGCGCCGGCTGGCCGGGGCGCGCCCCGGGTTTCGTTCGAATGCGCCGCCCGGCCGGGCGCGGAGGAAAACGCGATGTCGAAACAATCGCTGATACTGACGGCGGCCACGCTGGTGCTGGCCGATATGTCCATGGCCCAAACCGGTGAAAACGCCGAGCGGCTCGACACGGTGACCGTGACCGGGCTGCGGCCCGTGCCACTGTCGGATGTGACAGCGGCTGTCACGATACTCGACAGCGAGGATCTCGAACTGCGCGCAGCCCCCTATCTGGCCGACGAGTTGCGGGCCGTTCCCGGCCTGACGGTCTCGCGCTCCGGCGCGCTGGGCGGGCTCACTCAGGTCCGCCTGCGCGGGGCCGAGGCCAATCACACGCTGCTGCTCATTGACGGGATCGAGGTCTCCGACCCGGTCACGGGCGAAAGCGATTTCGGCCTGTTTTCCGGGCTTCGCCCCCAGCGGGTCGAAGTGCTGCGCGGCGAACAGTCCGGGCTTTACGGCTCGGATGCGATCGGCGGGGTCATCAATATCGTCACCGGGGGCGAGACGGGCCTGATCGGGCGGGCCGAATTGGGCTCACGCGACACGCTGCGCGGTGATCTCGGCTATGGCTTCGATGCCGGGCGCTCCGCACTGACCGTCTCGGCAGGCGGCTTTTCCACGCAAGGCGTCGACACGTCCGGTTCGGGCGGTGAAGAAGACGGCTCGGAAAGCTACAACTTCCTGGCGACAGGCACGCACGGACCGGATGGCGGCTGGCAGGTCTCGGGCCTGGCGCGCTATGGGCGCAGCGATGTCGAGACCGACCCCGACCTTGATTTCGACGGCCGGCTCGATGACGGCGATCGTGTCACGGAGGCTGAACACTGGACGCTCGGCGGCGCGTTCGGCGGGCCGGCGGGCGGCTTCGACCACCAGTTTCGCGCAAGCTTCAATGCCGTGGCGCGTGACAATTTCGCCGATGGCGATTTTACCGACGCCGCCGAAGGCGAGCGGACGAAAGTCTCCTACAGCCCCTCACGCCGCTTCGAAGCGGGCAAGGCAAGCCTCCGGCTGGCCGGCCTCATCGATTATGAGATCGAGGATTACAGCGCCCGCGACACGCAGTTTGGCGGGGCCACCAATCAGGATGAGTGCTTCGAGACGCTCGGCCTGGCCGGCGAGGCGCGGGTGGATTTCGGAAGGCTCCGGCTCGCGGCAAACCTGCGTCATGACGACAATGACGGTCGGTTCGAGGCGGCCACGACAGGCCGGCTGTCCGGCGCAGTGCAGGTCCACCGCGACCACCGGCTTCGCGCCTCGATCGGCACGGGCGTCAAGAACCCGACCTTCACCGAGCTTTTCGGCTTCTTCCCGGGCAGCTTTGTCGGCAACCCGGAGCTAGAGCCGGAACAGTCCACCAGCTGGGAAATCGGCTGGGACGGCAAGGCCGGCCCGCTCGACCTGTCGGCGACCTGGTTCGAGGCTGAACTGGAAGACGAGATCTTTACCGCCTTCAATCCCGATTTCACCTCCACGGCGCTCAACCGCGAGGGCGAAAGCGAGCGCAGCGGGCTTGAGATCGGCGCGCGCTGGCAGGCCGGCGCGGGTCTCAGCCTGGCCGGCCAGGCGACATTCATCGACTCCACCGCCGATGACGGCGCCGATGAAATCCGCGTGCCCTCCGAAACCGCCAGCCTGTCGGTCGATTATCGCCCTGACGCGTGGAACGGGGCGCGCGCGGGCCTGGCACTCGATTATGTCGGCGAGCAGGATGATTTCGATTTCGGCGCGGTGCCGGCCGCGCGCGTGACGCTGGACAGCTATGCGCTGGCCAGCGCCAGCGCGGAATGGCCGCTGAGCGAGAAGGTCGCCCTCACGCTGCGCGGGGAAAACCTTCTGGATGAAGAGGTCACCGATGTGTTCGGCTTTCGCGGCCCGGGCGCGGGCCTCTTCGTGGGGCTGAGGCTGCGCTGATGACACGGCTGGCGATCCTCATCTGCGCCCTGCTCCTTTCGGCCTGTTCGCGCGCCGAAATGACCGCGCTGAACGAAACGCAGCGGCCCATGCGGATCGTCAGCCTTGATTACTGCGCCGACCAGTATGTCCTCAAACTCGCCGATCGCGAGCAGATCCTGGCCCTCTCGCCCGGCGCGCAAGGCGATTTCTCCTATATGCGCCACGCGGCAGAGGGCCTGCCGAGCGTGTCCCCGTCGGCCGAGGATGTTCTGGCGCTGAAACCCGACCTCGTGGTGCGCGCCTATGGCGGCGGACCGAGGGCGCCGGCCCTGTTCGCCCGCGCCGGGATACCGGTTCTCGAAGTGGGCTGGACATCGAAGATCGCCGGCGATGGGCCCGGCACGGTGGCCGGAACGATCCGCCACATGGCCGAGGGGCTGGGACAGGCCCCGCGGGGCGAGGCACTTGCCGCGGCGTATCACGCGCGCCTGGCCGGGCTCAGCCCGGGCCCGGCCGGTGAGACGGCGCTTTATGCCACTCCGGGCGGGGTGACATCGGGGCCCGGCTCCCTTGTCCATGAAATGCTGGTCGCGGCCGGGCTGGAGAATTTCCAGCGCAAGCCCGGCTGGCGCCCGATCCCTCTGGAGCGGCTGGCTTATGAGACGCCGGACCGCTTCGTCTTCGCCGATTTCGATGGCGGCGCCGGCCCCTGGAGCGCGGCGCGCCATCCCCTCCTGGCCCGCCGCCTGCGCGAGACGCCGGTCACGCGGATCGACGGCGCCTCGACCGCCTGCGGGGCCTGGTTCGCGGGCGATGCGATCGAGGCGATGGCGGAGCGCCCCGAATGAGCGCCGGGCGCTGGCTGACGCCCGCACTGGCGGTGGCCAGCCTTGCCGGCGTGTTCGCCGCCTGCCTCATCGGCTCGACCCCCCTGCCCGCCGGGCGCATCCTGGCGGCCTTCCTGGGCAGTGGTGAGGCCGGCGACCGGCTGGTGGTCTGGGTGATCCGGCTGCCGCGCGCACTGGCTGCCTTTCTCGTCGGCGCTGCGCTCGGCATCAGCGGGGCGGCCCTGCAGGGGCTCTTGCGCAACCCGCTTGCCGAGCCGGGCGTGCTGGGCGTATCGGCCTCGGCCTCGCTGGCGGCCAGTTTTGCGATCTATTACGGGTTGGTCGCCCTCAGCCCCTGGGTCCTGCCGCTGGCGGCCATTCTCGGGGCCCTTGTGGCCACGGGCCTCCTGACAATCGCCGCCATACGCACCCGTTCGGTGGTCACACTCATCCTGATCGGGGTCGGCTTGTCGAGTTTTGCCGGCGCGGCGATGAGCCTTCTCATGAACCTCGCTCCCAATCCGTTCTCCCTTTCGGACATGGTCAACTGGATGCTCGGCTCCGTGGCCAATCGCAGTTTCGCGGATATCGCGCTCGCCCTGCCCTTCCTCGCTGTCGGCGCCGTGATTCTGATGACGACACGGCGCGGCCTCAGCGCCCTGACACTCGGCGAGGAGGCGGCCAGCGGCCTGGGCCTCGACCTGAGGGCCCAGCGTATCTGGACGGTGCTCGGCGCCGGACTGGCGACGGGCGCGTCCGTGGCCCTGGCGGGCGCGATAGGCTTTGTCGGGATCGTCGCGCCGCATCTCATCCGGCCCCTGGTCGGTCATGACCCGGCGCGCGCGCTGTTGCCCTCGGCCTTGCTGGCCGGGCTGATACTCGTCCTCGCCGATATCGGAGTGCGGCTTGCGCCGACAGCAAGCGAGCTGAAGCTCGGCGTGGTCGCGGCCCTGATCGGAGCGCCGGCCTTCATCTGGATCGCGATGCAAAGGCGAGCCCTGCATGACTGAGCTTTGCGTGAAGGACCTGAGCGTGACGGCGCATGGCAAGAGCCTTGTCGATCGCGCGAATTTCGTTCTGAAGCCGGGCGAATTCGTCGCGCTGCTCGGCCCCAACGGCGCCGGCAAGACCAGCCTGGTGCGCGCCGCTCTCGGCCTGGCCCGGCCGGCATTCGGCACGGCGCGGCTGGACGGCGAGGACACCGCACGGCTCAGCCCCGGCCAGCGGGCGCGCCAGATCGCCTATCTGCCGCAGGTGCGCCCGCTCGCCTGGCCGAGCCGGGTCCGGGACATTGTCGCGCTCGGCCGGTTCAGTCATGGCGCGGCTGCCGGCCGATTGTCGCACGCCGATGCCGAAGCCCTCGACCATGCCCTGTCGGCCTGCGATCTCACCCATCTTTCGCAGCGGCGCGCCGACACGCTGTCAGGCGGGGAGCTGGCGCGTGTTCACTGTGCGCGCGCCTTTGCAGCCAAGGCGCCGCTCCTGGTCGCCGACGAACCCACCGCAGCGCTCGACCCGCGCCACCAGTTCCGGATCCTCGATCTTGTCCGCCGGTTTGTCAGCGATGGCGGCGGGGCGCTTGTCATCATGCATGATGTCGCGCTCGCCGCGCGCTACGCCTCGCGCCTCATCTGGATGAAAGACGCCCGCATCCTGGCTGACGGCCCGCCGGGCGAAACGCTGACGCCCGCGCTGCTGGAAGACATCTATGGAGTCCGCGCTCAGGTCAGGGGCGATGACGTGACCCTGACCGGCGCGGTCTGAAAAACCGGCAGGTCTCAGACCAGCGGATATTCGGCTTCCGCGACATAGCGCGACGGGCCGCGGCCCGTAATATGGCTTTCATAGAGGTGGAAACGGTCGGCCCAGAAGGGGCCGGCTTCGAAGGTCTGGAAGCGCTCGGACCAGGCCATGGCATCGGCGAGCGGCGTGCCATGGCAGTAGGCGAGCGTGACATGCGGAATGAAGCTGCGCTTCTCAGCCGGCAGGCCGATCCGCCGGGCGGCCCGTTCGCAGCGCCCGGCCAGCCCGGCAAGTGCCTCGTCCTGCACAACACGCGCCCAGACCGCATGCGGCTCGCGCCGGCCGAACCAGCCGACACCGGAAAGCTTCAACTGCATCTGGCGCGCCTCGATCCCGGCGAGTTCATGGTCGAGTTCGCGCGCTGTCACGAACTCGATCTCACCAAAGAAACGCAGGGTGATATGGAAATTCTCGACCGGGCGCCAGCTGGCGCCGGCAAGGTCTTTCTGGAGGTCGACAAGCTCATCGCCGATCTCGTCGGGAACCGGCAATCCGGCAAACAATCGGTGCATCGCGGAGCCTCCTCTGACGGGGCGCGGCGCGGTGTTCAGGACGGCGCGGATGCGCAAGGCGCACCTACTGGCTCTTCAGGACATCCATCAGCTCGACCTCGAAATTGAGATCGGCATCTGGCGGGATCGGCCCGTCGGGCGTGCCTTCCTCACCATAGGCGAGCTCGGACGGCAGGTGAATCAACCAGCGATCGCCGCGCTGCATCATGCCCAGCGCCTCGCTCCAGCCGCGAATGACACGATTGGCCTGGAACAGCGCCGGCTCGCCGCGCTTGAACGCGCTGTCGAACACCTCGCCGGTCTCGTCGAGCCGGCCTTCATAGAAGACCACCACCGTGTCGCCGCCGCTCGGCGAGGGATTGTCTCCCTCGGCCTCCTCCAGGACGACATATTCAAGGCCCGACTCCGTGGTTTGCACCGCGTCCAGAGAACTGTCCCAGGGCGTGTATTTGTCCCAGGCGGGCGCATCCACCTTTTTCGGGGGTGGGGCCTTCTCGACCTGCTGGAGCGCGACATGAAAGACAAGATCATCGCCCGGCTGGATGACACCGCCGGGGCGTGGATTCTGGCCATAGCCGAGATCGCTGGGGATGAAGAAGACGAATTCATCGCCTTCGCTCATCAGCTGCAGCCCCTCGGTCCAGCCTGCGATCACGCCGTCAACCGGAAAACGCGCCGGGCTGGAACGATCATAGGAGCTGTCGAATTTCTTGCCCGTATCGGCGATGCGGCCTTCATACATGACCTGCACCGTATCGCGCGCAGTCGGGCTGGGCGCGTCGTCAGGGCCTTCGGACACGACGAGATATTGCAGCCCGCTCGAGGTCGTCTCGACACCTTCGCGCCCGGCATTCCAGGGCACGAGATCGCCGAGCTTGTTCGTTCCGGTTTCGGCCGGGGCCTCGCGACTGGTTTCAGAAGACGGGTCGTTATCGCTCACCGGTGCCGACGAGCCACAGGCGGCAAGCGCGATGGCGGATGAGGCGAGAAGAAATCGTTTCATGGCGGATCTCCGGTCGGATCGGTGGCTGCGCCAAGCGTTAGGGCAGTTGGCGCGGTCTGTCACCACCCTCTGCGAGCGCCGGAAATCGGCCGATCACGCGCTTGTGAATGGCCGGCTTCGCAGCTGCAACTAAGTCCGGCTGCGGGGCGTTGGATCAAAACCGCAAATCCCTCGAGCGGGGGCGGCAAACTGGAGAAGGAATAATGGTTGCAAAGTCTCTCAAAGGCGTCGTTCTTGCCCTGCTGGCCGGAACAGCCCTGCCACTGACGGCGGCGGCCCAGGACTGGTATGCCGGCGCTTCGGTGTCCTGGCAGCAGCAGAATGACAGTTCCAATTCCGGCAGCACAGGGGCCTTCACCACGGGCAATGGATCGCCGACCGTTCCGTTTGGCACCGAGATTGCCGAGGGCACGTCCTATGGCTGGGAAACCGAATTCGATGGCGGCTACGGCCTCGCCGGTGAAGTCGGCCTGCGCCGTGGCGATGGCTGGCGCGGCGGTCTCGAACTGACCTATACCAATAGCGATGTCGACAGCCATGGCGGTGTCACGCTCGGCGGAGCCGGGCTCGACGGCGTCGATGCCGCCGTGCTGACCGGCGCGCAGGAGCAGCTCGGCGCAAGCGTCGGTGAAGTCGTGGGCGCCGGCGAAGGCGACATTTCCAGTGTCGGCCTGTTCGCGAACGGCTATTACGACTTCAACACGGCCGGTCAGTTCCAGCCCTATCTGGGCGCCGGTCTCGGCTTCATGGATGTGGATGTCGAATACAGCCCGTCCGGCGTCGGCATCATCGATGGCGGCGAGACCAAGTTCGCCTGGCAGCTCAAGGCCGGCGCAACCTGGCGCGTGACCGAGCGCTGGGACGTCTATGGCGAATACGCCTATCGCCAGAGCGACGATATCGAGGTCAATAACGACCTCTTCCCGGGATCGCTCGACATCGAGAACCAGCAGAACCTGTTCTCCGTCGGCACGCGGATCCGTTTCGACACTTACTGATCGCCCAGCCCGGGCCACAAAGCACCGTGCAGGGCGAAAAAGCCCTGCACGGCTCTCTTGCGCGCGCGGCGAAGCAGGGATACACGACACGTTCCCGAAGATCCGGACAACGGGGCCATAGCTCAGTTGGGAGAGCGCGTCGTTCGCAATGACGAGGTCGGCGGTTCGATTCCGCCTGGCTCCACCATCCGCAGCCGGTTCGCCGCCGGCTAAGGAACCCGCCGGGGGATCTGTTTCGCGTCGCGAAGGCTCCGGCAGAAGAACCTCTCTCCTGACCGGCCACTGCGCCTTTCCTCGCCCCGCTTGCACCGCGCGGGCAATCGCCCCATCTGCGCGGAAGTGAACAGCAAGGAGCGAGGCCCCTCATGGAGATCAGCATGGGTGGCGCCCCCGGCGCGGGTGCGCATGTCAAGGACAGCACGGACCAGGATTTTGCCAATGATGTGATCGAGCCATCGAAGGAAACACCGGTCCTCGTCGATTTCTGGGCGCCTTGGTGCGGGCCGTGCAAGACCCTTGGTCCGCTTATCGAGAAAGTCGTCGGAGAAAAGGCCGGCAAGGTGAAGCTGGTCAAGGTGAATATCGACGAAAACCCGCAGATCGCGGGCCAGCTCGGCGTGCGCTCGATCCCGGCCGTTTTCGCCTTCGACCAGGGCCGGCCCGTGGATGGCTTCATGGGCGCGCTGCCCGAAGGCCAGATCCGTGAATTCATCGACAAGATCATGTCGGGAACCGATGAGGGCCAGCAAATCGCCGAGGCCATGGACGGGGCCGACCAGGCCATGCAGACCGGGGACATTGGCGGCGCCGCGCAGATCTATGCCGCCGTCATCAATGCCGAGCCGGAAAACGTGCGTGCGATCGCCGGGCTGGCCCGCTGCTACCTGCAGAATGGCGACCGCGAGCGCGCCCGTGAAACCCTCGAAATGACGCCCGCCGACAAGCGCGACGAGCCCGAATACAAGAGCGTTCGCACCGCACTCGACCTGATGGCCGACGGCCCCGATGAAAATGAGTTTGCCGAGGCCGCCCGGCGCATCGAGGCCGACCCGGCAGATCATGCCGCCCGCTATGAACTGGCCGAGAATTATGCCGCCGCCGGCCGGCACGGCCCAGCGGTCGACCAGTTGCTGACCATCCTCGAGGCGGACATGAACTGGGGCGAGGGAAAGGCGAAGGAGAAACTGCTGACCGTCTTCGAGGCCGCCGGCCCCAAGGACCCGGCCACGATCGAAGGGCGACGCCGTCTCTCCTCGCTTATGTTTGCCTGAAACCCTGGCGCGATGCGCACGGGGCTCGACGCCGCGGCCCGAAGCGCCATCTTGTTGAACACAGCAATAAGCGCCATCGGAAAGGCTGCACCATGACCGCAGAGAGCTATCGCCAGATCACGGACCTGCCGGACAGGCTGGCCCTGTTCCCGCTGCCCGGCGCCATGCTGTTCCCGCGCTGGACCCTGTCGCTAAACATTTTCGAACCGCGCTATCTCAACATGGTGGATGATGCGATGAGCGGGGACCGGCTGCTGGGCATGGTTCAGACGACCGGCGGGCCGAAAGACCGGCCCGATCTCGCCAGCGTCGGCTGCGCCGGTCGGATCACCTCCTATTCGGAGACCGATGACGGGCGTTACCTGATCGTGCTGACCGGGATCTGCCGTTTCGAGGTTGACGAGATCGAGGATGTCACGACCCCCTACCGGCAGGCTCATGCCGGATGGCTGCCCTTTGCCGGCGATCTCGGCGCGCCCGATATCACGGACCTGCCGAGCCGTGACCGGCTGATCGGCGCGCTCAGTGAATATGTCGAGCGCAACGAGATGAGTGCCGACTGGTCGGCGGTCGAGGATGCGCCGGTCGAAACGCTGGTCCATGCGCTGTGCGCGGGCTGTCCCTTTTCGGTCCCGGAAAAGCAGGCCCTTCTGGAAGCCGATGGCTTGCGTGACCGCGCCGACACGCTGATCGCGCTGCTGGAAATGGATGTGCCGGGCTCGCAGGGAGGGCCGATGCAATGAGCGAGACAGGCAAGACACCCGAAACCGAAGATGAGCAGAGCCCGCAGCGCGCATCGGGCGTCGATCCCCGGCTCCTGGAAGTCCTCGTCTGCCCGCTCACACGGGCGCCTCTGGAATATGATCGCACCGCCGGCGAACTCATCTCGAAAAAGGCGGGTCTCGCTTATCCGATCCGTGACGGGCTTCCGGTCCTGCTGGAAGGTGAAGCGCGCGAACTCGACGTGCCGGACGCATGAGCACACCTGAGCAAACCTTCTGGCCCCGGCGCCTGCGTTTCCAGGAATCGGCTGCACGTCTTGTGGTAGAATATGATGACGGCGTCGATGTGGCGATCCCTTACAAGCAACTGCGTGAGGAAAGCCCGTCAGCCGAAGTGCGCGGCCACGGCGCCGGGCCCCGCCCGCCCGCGCCGGTAGTGGCCGACGATATCACGGTAACCGACGCCACACCGGTCGGGCGGTACGCCGTGCGTATCCGCTTTTCCGACGGCCATGATACGGGGCTTTACACCTGGGCCTATCTGCGCGGCCTTGGCGAAACGATCGGTTGACGCAAACGGGCAGGCGACAGGCCGGATCATTTCGGCTAGATCGCCAGCGACATGGACTTGCTTGACCGACTTTCCCGCGGCTTCACCGCCTATATCATTGTCTTCGCCATCGCCTTCGGCGCGGCGGCGCCGGGCGTGTTCACCCTGCCGGCGCTCGACCGGGACGAAAGCCGTTTCGCTCAGGCCTCGAAACAGATGCTGGAAACCGGTGACTATATCCGCATCCGTTACCAGGACAAGCTGCGCAACAAGAAGCCGGCGGGCATCCACTGGCTGCAGGCCGGCTCCACCGCACTGCTTTCCTCGGCCGAAGCGAAGGAAATCTGGACCTATCGCGTGCCCAACTGGATCGGCATCGGACTGGGCGCCATGGCCTGTTTCTGGACCGGGATCGCCCTGGTCGGCCGGCGCGCTGCCTTTGTGGGCACATCGCTTTTTGCATCGACGCTCCTGCTGACCAGTGAGGGGCACATCTCGAAAACCGACGGGACGCTCGTCTTCCTGACAACGCTCGGCATCGGAGCGCTCGCACGCATCTATATGCGTGACGCGCGCGCGGGAACCGGCGCTGTCGGGGCCGGTTTCGCCCTCGACAGGGATGCAAAAGGCCTCGCCCTCCTGTTCTGGCTGGCCATGGGGCTCGGTTTCCTGATCAAGGGGCCGGTTTCGATCATGGTGGCGGGTTTCGCCGCTGCCGGTGTCTGGGTCTGGGACAAGGCCGGCGACAATCATGCCGGCGGCTGGTGGCGCGCGCTGGCCTGGTGGCCGGGCCCGGCCCTGTTTCTCGCCCTGTGGATTCCCTGGTTCATCTGGATCCAGGTCGCCACCGGCGGCCAGTATGTACAGGG
This sequence comes from Alphaproteobacteria bacterium, assembly GCA_009909065.1. Taxonomy (GTDB): domain Bacteria; phylum Pseudomonadota; class Alphaproteobacteria; order Caulobacterales; family Hyphomonadaceae; genus UBA5336. Next base: position 36,062 of record JAAANZ010000062.1, read on the forward strand.
TGCGGTCGGCAAGGATCTTGCCGACAAGTTCACCGGCGCCAGCGAAGGCCATGCCGGCTGGCCGCTTTACCAGGTCTCGCACCTGCCCGTATGGTTCTTCCCGGCCACCCTGGCCCTGTTTGCCGGTGCGGCACAGGCCTGGAGCCTCCTGCGCGGGGACAGCGAGGCGGGGCGGCGCCGCGGCAGCGATGCGCTGCTGATCGCCGGCGCGCTGGGCGGCCTGGCGGCGCTTGTCGCCTGGATCTTCGGCGAGCAGACGCTGGTCGCCTATCCATTCGCCCTGGTGCTTGTCTTCGGCGCGCTCGGCTTTTCGCGCGGATGGCAGGAGCGCTGGCCGTCCACAGCGCCGCCCGCCGACGCGGACCGGCGGGCGATGCGGTTTCTCGTGGCCTGGCTCGGCCTGACCTGGATCTTCTTCGAGCTGATGCCCACACGGCTGAGCCATTATGTGCTGCCGGCCTATCCGGCCCTCGCCCTGATCTGCGGGCTGGCCATCACGCGCATGATCGACGGCGCACGCATGCCGGTTTCACGGATCGCGTCCATCGCCCTCTTCCTTGTCGGCGTGGCGGTCCTGGCGCTGGTCAGCATTCCCGGGATTGACGAGATGCTGATGGCCGAAGCCGCCGGCGATTTCCGGACAGCCAGCGCCGGCGAGGTCATGGAAAGCTGGCAGGCCAGTCTCGACTATTCGCGGGTCTGGTGGGGGGTCGGGCTGGCTCTCGGGGTCGGCGCCGCGATACTGGCGCTTGTCCGCCGGATGGGGCTGGCCGTCACACTGGCCATCGGGGCGGCCATCGGGTTTGGCTGGCATGCGCGCATCGCTTTCCTGCCGGCACAGGAATGGGTCCAGGCCACGCTGCAGGCACGTTATGCGCTGGAGGATGTCTGCGCCGTTCCCGACCCGTCCGCCAATCCACCCGGCTGCGCCGAGGCTCCCGCGCGGGTCAACATGGTCGGATATGCCGAGCCCTCCTATGTGATGACACTCGGCACGCAGAACCTGCACTCTCCGCAAACCGTGGTGAACCTGCCAGCCGGCCCGGGACACTATCCGGCCGCTTTCATCATAAACCTGGAAGACCGAGCTGGCCCGCCGGCACTGGACAAGCTAACCGCGCAGGCCAGCGACCGGGGCCTGTGCGTGCGCCGATCACAGCCGCGCTATGGCCTGAACTATTCGAACGGGGACCCGGTGCATTTCGTCGCCCTGCGCTTCGACCGGCCGCCCTGCGATTAGGACGCAAACCGCCCGAGGGCCTCTCGCGCCGTTACTCGCCGCGCCGGACCATGTATCCGGCCCTCGGGAAGTGGATATGGATGCTTTCCACGGTGTCATCGAAACGCTGCAGGATGATGCACTGGTCATCGGCATGGACGAGATGGCCGCTCACCCAGTCACGCCCGTAATCGTCCGGAGCCACGCTGACCGTCTCGCCGGCGACGAGGCCTTGGGCCTCGATCTCGTCAACCGTGGCCGCTTTCAGGCGCGGACCGGCATCACGCGCGATCTCGAGCGCCGTTTTGCCATCGATCTTCTCCGGCGCCTGGCCCTCGGACTCCTTCAGGCGATGATACCAGTCGCGCGTCAGCGGTGCGCCGGCGAGGCATGTCTCGACGAAATCGGGCACATTCTGTTCGGCGAACCAGATATTCATGTGCGCCTGCACATCGATGAAACCGGGCTTTGCGGAGACCAGCCAGCTGCCGCTGCCGGCCCCGCGCCCGCCCCGCAGGCGCTGCTCGATCTGCATGAGATGGGCCCGCCACTGGTCGCGCAGCATCGGCGCGGCGGCTTTCATGGCCTCCGTATCGAAGGGGCGCCCGGACAGCTTTTCGCGGTCGGCCTTGAAGTCGGCAGGCACCTGGTCGCCGAGCGCGCCGAATATCACGCCGACCGAAACCTGGAACCAGACACGATCGGCCCAACTGCCGACCATGCCGGAAAGCCCTTCATGGCCCGGCAGGTCGAGCTGGGGCATGGGAAAGCGTCTTTCGAGCTCCGCCAGGATCATCGCGCTGTCGCAATAGATGTCGGCGCCGATCTGCATGACAGGGGTGCGGCGATATCCGCCCGTCAGCGGCATGAGATCGGGCTTGGGCATGATGACGGGAATATCGACCGCCGCCCAGGCCAGGTTCTTCAGCTTCAGCGCGAGGCGCACCTTCTCGGAAAAAGGTGAGGTGTCATACTGGTGAAGGATGATGCTTCGCGCGTCGGCCATGTCCGTCCTGCTCCCCTGTGAACGCTGCAGCTTCCTTATTGCGCGGCTTTTGCGGTCCCGCCAACCCCGTCGCGGCGATCGCAGCTGCGGGACTTGCCGTGCGCGAGCGGTTGGGGAAGGGTCTGTCAGCCAGACCCGGGAGGCAGAAAGACGATGATCCGTTCGCTGATGGCCGCATCACTGGCCGGCCTTGTCATGAATCTGGGCGCCTGCGCCGGCCTGGAACCGGAACCGTGCACACCCGAATGGGTGGACTGGCAGAAGAACCAGATATTCGACCCCTTCGTGGCCGATTATCGCAGCGAGATCGGATCGCTGCGCAATCTTGAGGGCAATCTGGAGAACCCCGGCATGCTCACGGCGCTGCAACTGGCCGGACTGATCGAGTCGCTGCCCCGCATGGCAGAGGATTTCAACACCGATGTCGTCCCGCGGGTACAGGCCGCCGTGGCGACCTGTGCCGAGCCGGCCCGCGCCAGCACGTTGCTGGCTGAAATGCTGCGCCGCGAGGGTGTCGAGGAAGATGTCCTCATCTGGATCGATCG
>JAAANZ010000069.1 GCA_009909065.1 Alphaproteobacteria bacterium
CGTAGCTGCCGGCGCTGGAGGCGGCGCGCAACAATCCGCCGGCGCGCGAAATCGAGGGGCTCATGCTCAAACGCTGGGACAGCCCCTATCTGGCCGGCCGCGTGCGCGGGCACTGGTTCAAGTGGAAACGCGATCCCTTCCTCGTCGATGCGGTGTTGATGTATGCCCAGCGCGGGCATGGCAAACGCTCGAGTTTCTATTCCGATTTCACTTTCGGTGTCTGGCAGGGGCCTGGCGCGCAGACGCTGACACCCGTCGGCAAGGCCTATTTCGGATTTACCGACGACGAGCTCAAACAACTCGACAAGTTCGTGCGCGACAATACGACCGACCGGTTCGGCCCTGTGCGTGCTGTGGAGATGGGAGGGCGGTCCGGACTGGTGCTGGAAGTCGCCTTCGAGGGCCTGCAGCGCAGCCCGCGTCACAAATCCGGGCTTGCGATGCGATTCCCCCGGATCAATCGCATCCGCTGGGACAAGCCGGCCAAAGACGCCGACCGGCTGGCCGATTTGCAGCGCCTGCTGGCGCCGGAGACGTGACGGCGCTTGCGGGCGAGCGGAATGGCGGCGATCGGGAGCTTCAGCGCGGCTTCACCTTCATTCCGTCCTCAAGCCCCGCGCCGGGGAACAGGACCAGCGCGTCGCCCTCGCTGATCCCGTCCAGAATCTGCGCCTGCCGGCCATTGTTGCGCCCGACCGTAACCGGTGTGAGCCGGGCGCGCGCGCCCTCGACCCGAAACACTGCCCAGCGCTCGCCGTCGCGGAAAAGCGCACTTGAAGGCACGGTCAGGGCCTCCTCGGCCTGCCAGGTCAAGATCCGTGTCTCGACGCGGTAGCCATGGCCGAGCGCCGGGACAATGGACTGTCGAACCGGATGATGGCGTTGACACGCTGTTCTTCGACGCCAAGCGCGGAGAATTTGGTAAAGCCCCAGGGTTCGACCCGCGCCACCGTGCCCGAAAGCGTCTCATCGCCGCCCCAGCCATCAATGATCACACGGTCGCCGGCCGAGACCCGGACCGCATCGCTGGACAGAAGCTCCACCATGATTTCCAGGTCATTCGTGATGTCGCCGATTTCCATGATCGCGGTGCCGGCGGCAAGCACGGTTTCGCTCTCCTGCATCACACGCAGGATGCGTCCGGAAATCGGCGCGCGCAGCGACATGGTGCCATCGCCATCTCCATTCTCTCCGCCGGCCGGGCCGATGGGGGCCGGGTCCTGCGAGAAGCTGATCAGCTGCGCACGGGCCCTGGCAAGTTCGGCCTGGCGCATGGAGATCGCCGCGCGGGCGGTGTCGAGTGCGGCGGCGGCCGCTTTCGCCCCGCGCGTGGCCGCATCGAGGCGCGCCTGGGACCCGGCGCCGCTTTCGGCCAGTTCGCGCGCGCGCGCCAGCTCCGCCTCGGCCAGGTCGCGGTCGGCCAGGGCCTTGTTGAGATCGGCGCGTGCGAGGCGAAGTCCTGCCTGCGCCGCAGCCACGGCGGCGCGGGCCTGTTCGCGCGTGCGCACATCCAGCGCCGAGGGTGGGGCAGGGGTCAGTCGCGCGATCACGCTCTCGCCGCCGGTGACGCTGTCGCCCGGCTCGACATCGACGCGCATCAGCCGGCCGGCAATCGGCGCGGAGACGATATAGGCGTCGCGCACCCTTGTGCGCCCTTCCTCATCGACCGTGACGGCGATATCGCCGCGCGTGGCCTCGCCCATGTCCACCAGCGTCGCGCGTGGCCAGAAGGCCCAGATCAGGGCCAGGCCGAGAAGCACGGCGACCAGTCCCATCACCCAGTAGCGGGTGCGAATCCTGTCCATGCCTGTCACTCCCGTGTCTTGAGCGCACTGACCATGTCGATCCGGTCGAGATCGCGGCGCACCAGCCAGCCGGAAAACACTGCGGCACCGAGCACTGCAAGCGCTGCGCCGCCGAAGGCGGAGGGCACGAAAGCCCCGGGGATCTGGTAGAGTTCGGTGGAAAAGCCTGCGGCGAGCAGCTGCGCGACCCCCCAGCCCATGGCGACTCCGACCGGCAGCGCCAGCACAGTGATGATGCCAAGCTCTCCCAGGAGGACAAAGGCCGCCTCGGCGCGCGTAAAGCCGATCACCCGAAGGCTGGCAAGATCGCGCGCCCGCTCGGCATAGGCGATCCGCGCGCTGTTATAGACGATACCGAACGTGATCACGAAGGCGACCACGGTCATCACGAAGCGCATCGATCCGGCCCCCTCGTCCATGATTTCCTCCACGGCGGCGCGCGATTCCGCCTTCAGGCTCACACCGGCCACGCCCGGCATGTCCTTCAGCGTCTCATAGATCGCCTCGCTGCGGGCCTTGTCGATGCGCAGATAAGCCCCGGAAATGCGTCCGGGCTCCTTCAGCGCGCGGTTGAGCGCTTCGAGTTCGATATAGGCCGGCGCACCGATCAGCGTGTCGGCAATGGCGACCACCGGCAGGTCGAGCACGGGCTGGCGGCCCTCGCGCACATCCACCACCAGCCTGTCTCCGGGCCGGATCTCCAGGATATCGGCGAGCGCGGTGGACAGTATCACGCCGTCACCGCGCATGCGGACATCATCCATCTGCCGATTCACCGGCCGGTAGAGGCGCGGCGCGGCGACAAGGCCGCTCAGCTCCCCGCGATGGCTGTGGCGGTCATGGCGCAGGACCGCGGGCACACCGCGGACCGGCTCGACCTCGATCACCCCGTCCACCGCGCCGAGATCGTAGACGGTGCGCGCCGAGAGCGGCTCGATGAAGGTCACGGTCACGTCGCTGCGGTCGATGAGGGTGAAATTCTGGGCCAGCACCCGGTTGAACCCGGCCAGCAGGTTCAGCGAAGAGGCGGCCACCGCCATGCCTGCGCCAATGCCGATCACGGCCGCGAAGGTGCGCCAGGGCTGGCGGATCAGCCGGCGCAGCACCATCCGGCTCGGCTGGTCGAGATGGCGCTTCACCCAGCCGCCGAAGCGCACCGTGCGGCTGTAGTCGGCCGGCGCCGGCGGGCGCATCGCCACGGCCGGCGTCAGCGCGAACACCCGGCGCAGCACGATCGCCCCGCCGGCGGCCGCCGACAGGATGCTCACCGACACGCCGATGGCGAAGGCCGGCGGGTCGACCTTGAAGACGAAGAAGGGGAATTTGTAATATTGCTGGTAGATGCCGGCAAAGCTGCGCCCCGTCGCCACCCCGCCGGCACAGCCCAGAAGCGCCCCGCCGACCGCGATCACCATGACCAGCTTGAAATAGTGCGCGCTCACCTCCAGCGAGCTGTAGCCGAACGCCTTGAGCAGGCCGATCTCCTCGCGCTCCTGCTGGATCATGCGCGAAATCACGATGTAAAGCAGGAAAGCCGACACGGCGAGAAACACCGGCGGCACCGATGCGCTGGTCACGCGCAGGCCGGAGATTTCCTCGCTCAGGAACCGGTTCGACATCTGGTCATCTAGGCCATAGGCGCCGGTGCTGCCATAGGGCGCCAGGATCCTGTCGACGGCATCCAGAACGGCCTCGACCCGCGCCTGGCGTGTCAATGAAACGAGCGCCTCATTGAACGCCCCGTCGAGGTCGAAGGCGGCCTGGAGCGCGGTCTCGCTCATCCAGATGACCGCGAAGCGGCTGTCATCGGGCGCCAGTTCGCCGGGCGCGGGCGTATAGACGAATTCCGGCGCCTCGGCGAGGCCGACAATCTCGAAGCGGCGCCGCGCGCCGTTCATCGTCGCCGACAGCGTATCGCCCGGGCCGAGATCATGGGCGCGGGCAAAGCCCTGAAGCAGAAGGATCTCGTCATGGCGCGCCGGGTCGATCCGCCGGCCTTCGGCAAGATAAACATCATTCAGCCGCGGCGCGCCGAAATCGGGCAGCGACACGGCCTGCGCGCGGACCGGTGCGGCCCGGCCCGGCAGGTCGACAAGCGCCCCGCCATTCACCCGGGTTTCGACAGACGCGACGCCCGGCACCCCTGCCAGTTCCCGGCTGACCTGTTCGGGGGCGCGTTTGACCGGCGCGAACACATCAGCGAGGCGGTAGCGCTCATAATAGGCCTGGCGCGTCTCATCGAGCGAATTGACCAGCCCGTCCATCATCACCTGCATCAGCACACCGAGCGCGATGACCAGCGCGATCGCGATGGCCTGGCCTTTCATGCGCCACAGATCGCGCATGAGCTTCCTGTCGAGCGGGCTCACCAGGCGATCTCCTCGGGCGCCTTCCTTTCGCGGTTTTCCACCACTTCCCGGATGCGGCCATCGGCGAAATGGATCACCCGGTCCGCCATGCCGGCCGTCGCCGCATTATGGGTGATGATCAGCACCGTCGCGCCGAGGCGCGCATTGACATCGCACAAGACACGCAGGACCGCGCGGCCCGTGGTCGAATCCAGCGCGCCCGTCGGCTCGTCACAGAACAGTGCCGTCGGCTGCTTGGCCACCGCGCGGGCGATGGCGACACGCTGCTGCTCCCCGCCGGACATTTCCGATGGGAAATGCCCCGCCCGCGCGCCGAGGCCGACCAGCTCGAGCGCCGCGTCGGCCGGCATCGGGTCTGGCGCGATCTCCGTGACGAGTTCGACATTCTCGCGCGCCGTCAGGCTCGCCATCAGATTGTAGAACTGGAAGACGAAGCCGACATGCCGGCGGCGATACTGCGTGAGCTGCGCGTCACTGAGCGCGGTCAGCTCCAGCCCGTGATACCAGGCGTGCCCGCCGCTTGCCCGGTCGAGCCCGCCAATGATGTTCAGAAGGGTCGACTTGCCGCTGCCCGACGGGCCCAGAAGCACGACGAGTTCGCCCTTCGGGATTTCCAGGTCCACCCCGCGCAGCGCATGCACCGCCGCCGGTTCGGACCCATACACCTTGGTCAGCCCCTCGGTGCGAAACGCCACCGGTCCGTCTGTCGAAATCTGGCGCATGGTGCGGCAAGGCTAGGACGCAAACTGACACCCGCGTCAAGTTTGCGGTGGCCGGCCGCCGGCGCGACGCATGACGCCTTCCCTCAGAGCTCGGCCGTCCCGGGGCCCGTCTCGTCGCGTATGCCGCGAAAGCGTAATGCGGACGGTTTCCCCGTGCGTTCGAACCCATTAGGGTCCGCGCGAGCCGATTGGAAAGGAGATCCCATGGAGCGCGAAGAGACGCTGCGCCTCGAAGCCTATCTCAAGGAAAAACTCAATCCGGGCATCCGCCTGGTTGCCCGCGACAAGACCGATGATAGTGTCGAGGTCTATCTCGGCGCGGAGTTCATTGCAGTCATCTACAAGGATGTCGATGAGGGCGAGACCAGCTACCAGTTCCAGATGACGGTCCTTTCAGAGGACCTGACCGGCGCCTGACGGGCAAAGGCAAACTGCGCCCATGCTCCTGTCCGCCCGCGACCTGACAAAGCGTTTCGGTGATGTCACCGCCGTTTGCGGCGTGTCCTTCTCGCTCGAAGCCGGGGAAACCCTTGCCCTGATCGGCGCGTCGGGATGTGGCAAGACCACGACACTCAAACTCCTCAACCGCCTGATCGAGCCCGATGCGGGCGAGGTGCGTCTTGGCGGCGAGGAGGCCCACCAGCTGCCGGCCCATGAATGGCGCCGGCGGATCGGCTATGTCATCCAGAGCGCGGGCCTGTTTCCGCATATGAGCGTGGCGGCGAATGTGGCGGTCACGCCGCGCCTGCTCGGCTGGGAGGATGACAGGATCGCCCGGCGCACGCGGCGTCTTCTCGAACTCGTCGGCCTGCCGGCGCAGGCATTCGGCACACGCCGGCCGGAGGCGCTTTCCGGCGGGCAGGCCCAGCGGGTCGGCCTGGCGCGCGCCCTCGCGGGCGAGCCGGAAATCGTGTTGATGGACGAGCCCTTCTCCGCGCTCGACCCGCTGACCAAGGACCAGCTCATCGAGGATGTCGCGCATCTGCGGGCCGAGCTGGGCTTTGCCGCTGTGATGGTCACCCATGACTTTTCCGAAGCCTTGCGATTTGCCGACCGTATCGCGGTGATGCAGGCCGGCCGCGTCATCCAGGCCGGCACGGCCCGCGAGCTGATCGCGCGCCCGGCCGACGCCGCGGTCGAGGCCCTTCTGGAAGCGCCGCGCCGGACGGCGGAAAGCGTCTCGGCCGCGTTTGCGAGTCCATGATGTTTGCCGAGGAATGGGCCGTCTTTCCCGGTCATTATGCCGGACACCTGACCCTGTCCTTTGCCGCGATCCTGAGCGGACTTCTCGTCTCGGTCCCGCTGGGCATCCGTGCGGCAGGCGATGCGCGGCTCGCCGGGCCGGTGCTCGGCTTTGCCAGCGTCGTGCAGACGATTCCGGGCATAGCGCTGCTGGCCCTGATGGTGCCGGTCATGGGCGGGCGTATCGGTTTCTGGCCGGCCTATGCCGCGCTGGCGCTTTACTCGGTACTGCCAATCCTGCGCAACACGATTGTCGGCTTGCAGGGTGTCGATGCGGACCTGCGCGAGGCGGCGCTCGGCGTCGGCATGACGGCCCGCCAGCGCCTGATGCAGGTGGATCTGCCACTGGCCGCGCCGGTGATCGTGGCCGGACTGCGCACCGCCAGCGTCTGGGTGGTCGGGGCGGCCACACTGTCCACGCCCGTCGGCGCGGAAAGTCTCGGAAACTACATCTTCCAGGGCCTGCAGACGCGAAACTGGGGCGCTGTGCTTTTCGGCTGCCTGGTCTCGGCAGCGCTGGCCCTCGCGCTAGATCAGGTGATCCGGCTGTTCGAACTCTCGGCGGCGCGGCGCGCGCGGCGGCTGGCAATTGCCGGAATCGGGGGCCTTGGCCTGATCCTCGCGCCGCTTCTCACCCAGCTTTCCGGCCCCAGGGCTGCCGGTCCGCAGGACAGGAGCTTCGTCGGCGAGGTCGAGCCCTTGTCAGGGCGCACCGTCACTCTCGCGGCAAAGGCCTTCACCGAGCAATATATCCTGGCCGACCTGATTTCCCGTCCCCTCGAGGCCCGGGGCGCACGGATCGATGTGCGTGAGGGGCTGGGTTCGGCGGTGGCCTTCAATGCGCTGATATCCGGGGAGATCGACATGTCGGTCGATTATACCGGCACGATCTGGGCCACGATCATGAAGCGCGAGGATGTCCCGCCACGCGCGGTGATGTATTCCGAAACCTCGGCCTGGCTTTGGGAAAACCATGGCATTCTCGCCTATGCCCCGCTCGGCTTCGAAAATGCCTATGCCTATGCCGTCACCCGGGAAACCGCGCGGGAATACGGGCTCGAAACCGTTGGGGACCTGTCGGACAAGCCCCTGACAGTGGCCAGCGACCCGGAATTCTTCGGCCGGCCGGAATGGACCCGCACGCGTGACATTTACGGCCTGTCGGGGCTGAAGACGCGCGGCATGGATTCAACCTTCATGTATGAGGCGATTGCCAGCGGCGAGGTGGACGTGATCACCGCCTACACCACAGACGGGCGGATCGATGCTTATGATCTTGTGCTGCTGGATGAGCCGGCTGGCGCATTGCCGCCCTATGACGCCTTTATCCTGGTCAGCGCCGAGGCGGCGAAAGACCGGGCCCTGCTGGAAGCGCTGGAACCGCTGCGCCATGCGATTTCGTCCGATCTCATGCGCGCGGCCAATGGCCGGGTCGATTTGGAGCGCCAGCGTGTCCGCGAGGCAGCCGATTGGCTCTGGTTGCAGATCACCGGTTCGGACTGACCTCGCCGGTTTCGCGTACGGCGCCGGCATCGCGGGCATGCGCTCCCGGCCCGCGCTGGGTTTTCGGATGCGAGTCCGGGCCGGTCTCTTCCAGCACGGCGTCAGCACGAAGCCGGGGCAGGGCCTCGGGATAGTCCGAACGCAGCCAGCTGATCATCTGCTCGCGGATCTCGCAGCGCAATATCCAGGCATTGTCGGCATCGCCCGCTGACGCGAGCGCGCGCACGATGATGTGGGTTTCCCTGGCATCGGTCACGAGTATGGTGGCGAAATTGCCGTCCCAGGCGCGGCTGGCCTTGCAGATTTCCTGCAGTTTTTCGCGCATCTCCTCGACCGGCGCTTCATAGTCCAGGGCGAAATAGACCGCGCCATTGATCCGGGTCGAGCGACGTGACCAGTTCTCGAAGGGTTTCTCGATAATATGGGACAGCGGCACGACGAGGCGGCGCAGATCCCAGGTGCGCACCACCACGAAGAACAGGCTGATCTCCTCGACCCAGCCCCATTCGCCCTCGACGACGACCACATCATCAAGCTTGACCGGCTGGGTGAAGGCGATCTGAAGCCCGGCGATGAGATTGGCCAGCACCGGCCTTGCGGCGATGCCGACAGCGATGCCGGCGATCCCGGCCGAGGCGAACAGGGACACGCCGATCTGGCGCGCCCACGGCACGACGGTCAGCGCCGCGGCGAGCGTGGCCAGCGCGCCGATCATCACCGCGATGCGGCGGAACACATCGATGCGCGTGATATCCCGGCGCACGCCGAGCGTCTTGTTCTTCAGTTCCAGCCGCTCGATATGGCGTTTCAGGGTCAGGTCCAGCAGGCTTGTCAGTGCCCAGCCGATCGCCGCAATCACGAGGAATTGCGCACCTATATCGGCATGCGGGCGCCATCGCTCGGGGATCAGCCCGAATTCGCGCAAACCCCACAATCCGCCGGCGATGACGACGAAGAGGGCCGGCTCGCGCAGGCGGGAGAGGAATTCGAAAAAGCGTTTCATCGGAGGCATCCGGTTTGCAAACGCGATGGTCTGAAAAGGTGTTGCAGACCGCGCGGCGCGCTGACTAGACCTCGGTCTTGCGAAAGCGGCTTGACTGCTGGCGCATCAGGCCGCGGGCGATCGGGTCGGGCATCAGCTTGGTCAGGGTCGCCAGCCCCTTGTTCACGCCGCCGGGGACCACCACGGGCCGGCCACGCTCGACCGCCTCGATCCCTGCTTCGACGACCGGCTCGGCCTGCATCCAGAGCCATTTGGGCATTTCTTCGGTCTGCGCCCGGGTGCCATTGACGTCGTGGAACTCGCTATAGGTGAAACCCGGACACAGCGCGGTGCAGTTGATATTGCGCCCGGCGGCCTCGGCTTCGGCCTGGATGCTCTCTGAAAACTTGATCAGCGCCGCCTTGACCGGCCCGTAGAGCGTGTGTCCGTTCGCCCCCGGCGTGAACCCGGCGAGAGAGGCGACATTGATGATGCGCCCATAGCCGCGATCGGCCATGCCGGGCAACAGCTTGTGGGCCAGCTCCAGCGGCGCGGTGAGCAGCACCTGGAGGAAAGCCGCCTGGTCCGGCCAGCTCGTGTTGAAGAAAGTGCCCGGAAGGCCGTAGCCGGCATTGTTGACAAGCCCGTCGACATGCCGGCCCGCGGCCGCAATCTCCGCCAGGATGGCATCGACCGCGCCGTCCGTGGCAAGATCGTGCGCAATGCTCAGCGTGTTGATCTTGTGGCGGTCTTCCAGTTCGCGCGCGAGCGCGCTGAGCCTGTCGGCCCGACGGGCGGTCATCGCAACATCCCAGCCGCGCGCGGCATACTGACGGGCGAACTCCTCGCCGATTCCGGCCGAGGCCCCGGTGATCAGAACAAGTCGTGTCATGGCAACCTTTCGAATCTGGGCGACGTGCCGCCCGGCCAGACATAGCCTTCATGCGCCGCCAGGTCGAACCCCTTGCGAGGATGGGGGCCGGGCGCGCGCCGTGTCACAGGTTGCGGGCAAAGGCGCGCAGGTCCTCGACGAACAGGCCGGGCACTTCCATTGCCGCGAAATGCCCGCCGCGAGGCATATCGCTCCAGTGGACCAGATTATAGGCGCGCTCGCACCAGCTTCGCGGCGGCGGGTCGTAGAGCGCTTCATGCGGGAAATTGGCAAAGCCTGTGGGCGTCTCGCAGCGCTGGCCCTCCCGGAGCGCATTGCCCCCCTCGCGGAAGAGGGCATTATAGTACCAGACCGAGGTCGCGAAGGCGTCATTGACCAGATAGATCATCAGATTGGTGAGAAGCTGGTCCGGCGTATAGACCCCCAGCAGGTCTCCTTCGGCCCCAAGATCCGACCAGCCATGGAATTTTTCGAGGATCCAGGCCGCCTGTCCCATCGGGCTGTCCATCAGGGCGAGCGCGAGTGTCTGCGGCTTGGTCGCCTGTTGCTGGAAATAGCTGCCCTCGGCGGCCATGCGCGCCTGGGTGCCCCTCAGCCATTCGGCCTCTTCCTCGCTCTGCGGCGTGGCCGGCGTCGGTCGCAGGCCGATCATGTTCAGATGGATGGCCCGGCAGCCGCCCTGGCCGTCATGTGCGGAATGATTGACGCCCAGCCAGGACGTGACGAGCGCGCCCCAGTCGCCGCCCTGCGCGATATAGGTCTCGGCCCCGATGACATCTCGCATGAGCTTGTCCCAGAGGGCCGCCGTGGCGCGCTGTCCGAGCGGGGCGGCCGGCTTCCCGGAGAAGGCATAACCCGGCAGTGACGGGATGACGAGATCGAAAGCCTCCTCGGCGCGCCCGCCATGCCGGCTCGGGAAAGCCAGGGGATCGATGCTGTCCCAGAATTCGTACACCGAGCCGGGCCAGCCATGGGTGAGCAAGAGGGGCCGGCGCCCCTCCGCTTCGCCGATCACATGGATGAAGTGGATGTCGAGACCGTCGATCCGTGTGAGGAACTGGGGATGGCGGTTGAGCTCGACCTCGGCCGCGCGCCAGTCATATTCGTCAAGCCAGTAGGCCTGAAGTTTCTTCAGCATGTCGGTGGACATGCCGTATTCCCAGCCGGCCTCATCGGCGGGCGCGGGGAACCAGCGATAGGCGGCCACCCGTTCGCGAATGCGTTCCAGGACATTGTCGGGCACATCGACCCAGAAGGATCTCACCTCGCCCATGGCATCTCTCCGGGGCTGTTGATCTTGCACTGAAAGTGAACGCCCTTGCCAGAGGCCCGTCAAGCATGCCGCCGGGACCGTGTCACAAGTCGTGGCTTCACTAGCGTCTCAGGCGAAGTTGTTTGCATGTCGCCGGCCTGGCCTTTATGTTGCACCGCAATAGACGGGATCAGGCCAGCAGGAATCAGTGCATGCTCTATACGCT
>JAAANZ010000022.1 GCA_009909065.1 Alphaproteobacteria bacterium
CATAACGACGACAGGTCATGGCGCTTCCTCCTCATCGCGAAGGAATCAGCGTTCGCCGAAATTGGGAATCCAATTTATGAGTTTATGACCTAAGTGGCTGCCGCCCCTTGCGGCACACTCTGTCTGGCAAGTTTGGCGCACCCCCGCAAGTTTGGAGTGTGCGGCATTCAAACTCGCCGCCAGGTCGACCCGCCCGGGCCGTCCATGATGTCGATGCCTTCGCCGGCGAGCTGGTCACGAATGCGGTCGGCTTCGGCGAAATCGCGATTGGCGCGGGCGGTTTCGCGGGCCTTGACGAGCGCATCGATGCGCGCGTTTTCGTCGGCATTGCCGCGCTGTTCCCAGGCCGACGGCTCTGACTGCAACAGGCCCAGCAGCGCCCCGGCATCGATGAGATTGGCGCGCGCCTCGGCCATGGCCTCGATATCCTGCCGGTCGGCCGCCGTGTTCGCCTCGCTGGCAAGGCGTGCCAGCTCGGCCAGCGCTTTCGGCGTGTTCAGGTCGTCTTCCAACGCCTCGAACACGCCTGTCTCACGGGGCTCAGCCCCTTCCTCGGCCCAGACCCGGCGCAGCGCGCCATAAAGCCGGTCGAGCGTCGTCTTGGCTTGGCTGAGCAGATCCTCGGTCCAGTCGAGCGGGGCGCGATAATGGCCCGACAGGAGCGCAAACCGGATCACCTCGCCCGGCCAGGTCTCGCGCAGATCCTTGAGCAGGACGACATTGCCCAGTGACTTGCTCATTTTCTCGCCGGCCATGTCGAGAAACCCATTGTGCAGCCAGTAATTGGCGAGCGGCGCGCCATGAGCGCATTCGGACTGGGCGATCTCGTTTTCGTGATGGGGGAATTGCAGGTCGATCCCGCCGCCATGAATGTCGATCGTCTCGCCGAGATGCTTCTGTGCCATGGCCGAGCATTCGATATGCCAGCCGGGCCGCCCGCGCCCCCAGGGACTTTCGAAAACCGCGTCCTCCGGCTCATCCGGCTTGGCGAATTTCCAGAGCGCGAAATCCGATGCGTTGCGCTTTTCCTCGCGCACCTCGACGCGCGCGCCCGCTTCATTGTCGTCCAGCCGGCGCCCGGACAGTTTGCCATAATCGGCCATGCTCGCGGTTTCGAACCAGACCCCGCTCTGCGTGACATAGGCATGACCGCGTTCAATCAGCGCGGAGATCATCGCCACCATGTCGGCCAGGTGCCCGGTCGCCCAGGGTTCAATCGTCGGCGCCAGGACGTTCAGCGCAGTGAGATCATCATGATACGCGTCGGCATAAGTCCCGGTGATCGCCTCGATCGCCACGCCTTCCTCGAGCGCGCGCGTGATGATCTTGTCCTCGATATCCGTGATATTCCGGGCATAGACGACATGGTCGGCGCCATAGATCCGGCGCAGGAGCCGGAACAGCACATCGAACGCCACAGCCGGGCGATAATTCCCGATATGGGCGTAATTGTAGACCGTCGGTCCGCAGACATAGAGCGTCACGCGGGCCGCATCCATGGGCACGAAGGGCTGTTTTTCCCGTGTCAGGGAGTTGTGGAGCATCAGCGTCATGGCGCCAGCCCATAAGGCCAATCGGGATGGAAAGAAATATCCCGCCGGCGGGAAATCCGCAGCCGGGCGCGCTGCGTAACATGTTCTGGATCGCGTCCAGGGGCGCGGGCTGGCAGGAAGGCTGCCCCAGCGGAATGCTGGAAACCGGCACGCAACATGCCTAGATGGCGGCGTGTCGCCCTGAGGGTAACAATCCGGGCGGGCGTTAAGTCCGGGCTTTGAAGTGGGCATTCGGCCTGCTGGCGATTGAGCCCCGGCTCGACCCCCGTCCCTCAGACGGAGGAACCACCGACATGGCCATGGACGCCATCACACCGAAAGAGAGTTTTGTGCGCGACGATACTGTTGAACGTCCAACGCGCGAAGAGGCCGAAGAGGCCGTGCGCACCCTGATTGCCTGGGCCGGTGACGATCCGGCGCGCGAAGGTCTGCTCGACACGCCCAAGCGCGTGGTCAAGGCCTATGAGGAATGGTTCCAGGGCTATGCCGAGGATCCGGTCAAGTATCTCTCGCGCACTTTCGATGATGTTCAGGGCTATGACGATATCGTCATGCTGCGCGAGATCGATGTCGAGAGCCATTGCGAGCATCACATGGCGCCCTTCCTGGGCACGGCCTATGTGGCTTACATGCCGACACAATCAGTGGTGGGTATTTCCAAGCTGGCGCGCGTGGTCGAGATTTTCTCCAAGCGCCTCCAGACACAGGAGACGATGACCTCGCAGATCTGCGATGCGATAACCGAAAGCCTCGCGCCGATGGGCGTCGCCGTCCTGATCGATGCGGTGCATCAGTGCATGACCACGCGCGGGGTTCACCATCCGAACGTGTCGACCATCACGACCCAGTTTACCGGCGTGTTCAAGACCGATCGTGACCTGCGCGAGCGCTTCATGCGGTTGGCCGGGCGGTAAGCCGTTTCAGGCAATCCCGGCCTGTTGTATGGAATGCATGGCGCGATCCTGTCATGGTCGCGCCATGCTCCTTGCTCGTCTCATCGCGATTATTGCCGGACTGGTCCTGGTCAGCCTCGGCATCTTGGCAATGGTGGCGCCCACGCCGCTCGGCTTCATGGTGGTCGGGGCGGGGCTCGTCCTGCTGGGATGGAGTTTTCCCGAAGCTGTGCGCCGGGCGCGCCGGCGCTGGAAAGGGCTCGACCGGCAGCTCGACCGGTTGCAGGCGCGCGGCCCGGCGTGGCTCGTGCGGCTTCTCAGCCGTTCCGATCCGCCCGACTGAGGCGTGCGCCATGGCCGGGACGCCCGACGGGTCCCGGGTCCGTGATGAACCGGCGCATTCCCCTTGCTCAACGCGGCTTGCCGAGAAGCCACCAGCGTCCGATTGCTGTGCGCCGGGCGCATTCGAAGAAAACGAAGGGGATCGCGCAGCCCATCGCGATCCGGAACAGTTCGTGATGAATGTCCAGCACGGAGACGAGCCACATCTGCACCGGCTGGTGAAGGAACATGATGATCAGCGAGGCCGGGCCGATCTGTCCCAGCGTGGCATTGACAAGCCAGGAGGCCTGCAAGCGGTCGAATAGCTGCTTGACCAGGATCACCATCGCCACGCCGGCCGCCGGCGTGACCAGTGGCCAGCCATAGTCCGCGATTTTCATGCCGAGGCCGGGAACAAGATAAAATGCCGCCGCGGCGCCGTAGAGCAGTCCGAAACTGCCGATCAGGAGATGAAAGACCCTGTCGGCCTGCCCGCTAAGCCCGCGATGGCGGTAGACATAGCCCAGATGGATGATCGGGAAGGCCATCGCCGCGACATTTGTGGCCAGGGGCAGCCAGACATCCGCCATAAGGCCGTTGAGCGTGGCGAGCGTGAGCAACAAGGCGCTGAGCAGGTGCATGGCGCCGGCGCCGAGATAGCGCCGGGCCAGTGAATAACCGGCATGTGCGAAAAAGAAACAGGTCGGATACCAGAAGGCGGCATAGACACCCTTGATCTGCTCACCGCCCATTGCGAGCCAGCCCAGCCGCGCCATCCCGGCCCCGATACCCTCTGAGGCGAATGTCTCCAGCGTGGCAGGCAGGGAGATCGCGGTCAGGAAAATCGCATAAGGCAGGAGCAGCTTGCGCGCCAGTGAAACGAGATAGGTGCCATAGTCGCGCGGCTGCGAATATAGATAGCCGGCGAGGAAAAAGAAAAGCGGCATAGAGAAGAAAAGGCCGCGCGTCGGCCAGTCAGTCACATGGGCAATCACCACGATCAGTGCGGCCAGACCCCGCATGGCATAGAGACTGCGCGACTGGGCCTGAGACAGTCGTGCCGGGGAGGTTTCGGCCCGCACCGGCGCATCCGAATGGCTGGCCCGGCGGCGCAGGCGCTGCACGGCCCGGCCCGGCCTTCGCAGATACGATAGGGAGGGCGAAACTGGCCTGTGCATAGTCTTCGGCCATGCAAGGCCGGCGCCAGAATTACGACCGGTCTCTCGACACTTTTGGACGCGAACCTAATTCTGGCGCAGCAGGCGGCCGGCGGGCCGATCAGGATGCAGGGAGATGATACGCATGAGTTATATCCTTATCCATAATCCGAGTTGCGGCTCGTCCAAGAAGGGGCTTGCGCTGTTGCAGGAGAACGGCGTTGAACCGGAAATCCGCAAATATGCGAGCAAGACAGGCCAGCTTTCCGAAGAGGAACTGCGCGATATCGCGACGAAGATGGGGGGCGTTTCTCCGCGCGAGTTCCTGCGCGCCAAGGATGCCGAAAAGGCCGGGCTGGCCGAGACCGCGTCCGATGACGAAGTGTTCGCGGCGATGGCCGAGAACCCGAAACTGATCCAGCGCCCGATCGGCATCAATGGCGAAAAGGCGGTGCTCGGGCGCCCGAACGAGCAGTTGCTGACCATCGTCTAGGCTGCTGAATGACTCCGAGCGTCGGGTCGTTCGCATCCGGAAACGTGACACCGCCACCCTCCTTCGAGACGCGCTTTGCGCGCCGCATAATGAAATGGGCGCGTTGCTTTTTTAATGTGTAAGATTCTCAACCTGAGGAGCGATCGGTTCAGGGTCGCTTCTCGAAGGATGAGGGCGTCGCACGGCTTTTGAGCGGCCTGCCCGGGTGTGCCCCGACCGTTCCGACGTTAACCACCATGAAAACTTGGAAAGCCTGGAATGCGATTAGCGGTGTCTTAAGACAGATTGCCGTTTCCTGAACATCAGTAGACGAAATTTCCTGTTTTCATGAGGGTTTCGGAAGATGATGAAGAAAACGGTTCGCTGGGCTGCCGATATCGGCTTTCGCGACAAGGTCAGGCCGGCCGCGCTGCACGCTTCGCCGGGGGACTACGGGCTGAAGGGCCCGCGGGCGCAGGGCGACCTGGGCTTCAACCGGGCCATCACCCGGCGCGTTGCGAAAAAGGATGCCGCCGACGGCCTCCCGGTCTCGGAGGCGATCACGCGTGACCAGTGGAGCGAGCGCGAGCAGGAGGTGACCGAACGCGCCGAAGAGGTGCGCCGCGGGGCGAGCACATGGTTTACCGCCTCGGCCACTGAGCTGCGCGACTACGCCCGGGATGCGACACCGGCGGAAATCCATGTCGATACGTTGCGCGAGGCGATCAAGGCGGAGGAAACCGAACGGCGCCATCATGAGCATGACGATGCGAGCGAGGCGGAAAAGCGCCATGAAGAGACGGTCGTGGAGCTTGAAGCCTTCAAGTCGCGCCATGGCGAGCGCATCGGAGAGCGCACGCCCGACATCAAGACGAATATCGAGCAGACCATCGCGATCCTGGTCGCCATCCTCATCGCGGAGGGGTTTTTCAATGCGCTGCTTTTCAAGGATGCCCAGGCCGGTGGTCTGATCGGCGGCATGGTGGTGGCTTTCGGCATCAGTGCGGTCAATGTGCTGGTCGGCGTGGTCACGGGCTTTCTCGGCCTGCGCTATCTCAATCATCCGGAAAAACCCATGAAGATCCTTGGCGGCATGGTCGCCGGCGCCGGCATCCTCATGGGGCTGTTCATCAATCTCTTCATCGCGCATTTTCGCGATGCGGTGGAAATCGCGCTGCAGGCCGCGCAGGCGAGCGGGTCACTGGCCGGTTTCTCCATGTTCGACATAGCGCCGGGCCGCGTTGTCTCGGCCATGTTCCCGAATGTTTTCGGGCTCCACAGCCTCGTGGCCTTCGGTCTGCTCGCCATCGGGCTCACCGTGTTCGCGATTGCCGTCTATGAGGGCTATGAACGCATCACCGACCGCTATCCCGGCTATGGGCGCGTCTGGCGCAAGGAAAGGTTGGCCTATGAGGCGCGCCAGCAGGTGCGCCATGGCGTGCGCGATGATCTGTCGGACTATTTCACAGCCTGCCGCAGCTGGTTCGAGAGCCAGCAGACCCGTCATGTCGCGGCCAAGCGCGAGATCGAGAAGGCGCTCAACGCCCTGGAGCTACGCCGTGAAAAGGCCGTCGCCATCTGCGCAAGGGCCGCAGAGCAGGAGCGTTCGCAGAAAGTGGCCTATCGCCAGGCCCACAGGCGCGCGCGCAACGCCCTGCGCGAAAGCCTTGGCGAGCAGGCGGCCTGCCCGGCCTATTTCGACGAGATCGTCACGCCGGACCTGCCGGGTTTCGACTATACCCGCGAGCGCGACGAGGCCCGCGCGGCCGTTACGGCGATTGAGCAGAATATTACCGCACTGAACATCACCCGCGAATGGCTGGAGAAACATATCCAGGAGGTCCAGGAGGGCCTGTCCAGCCTGGAGGCCCGCGTGCATGGGGAAATTGCCAGTCTTCGCGAGGCGCGCACCGAAAGCCGTCAGTCCAAACGCAAGAGTGCCTGATCGCGCAGCTTTTCAAGGCATGATCCCAGGACACGACACTTCGCAGGAAAGGACCCCGTGCGATGCCCAGACGCAGACAGCGCAGCGCCAGTTACTGGCGCGTCATGATTGCCGGGATGATTGCCGGCGTTTTCGGTGTGTTTGCCGTGGCGGCCATGTCGATCCCGGCGGCCACCGACGCGGCGACGAATTGCCGGCTCGACCGTAAGGATCCCGCCCACACGGTCATCCTGATCGACCAGTCGGACCCGTTCCGGGCCAATGATGTCGCCTGGGTGCGCGAACTGGTCGAGGCCGAGGCGCGCGCGCTGCCGCGGGCCGGCCGGCTGACAGTGGTTCAGCCCGATCTCGATGATCCCTATGCCCCTCGGGCGCTGTTCAGTGCCTGCTCGACCGGCAGCCCGGACAGGGCCCATCCGGTCCTGTCAAATCCGCGCATGATCGAGGACACCTGGCGGGCCGAGTTCCGGGCCCCGGTGATCGAGAGTGTCGAGATGGCGCTGAGGGACACGCGCCAGCCGCAATCCCCGCTGATGGAGACGCTGTTTGCCATCGCCGACCGACCCGATTTCCGGGCTGGCGGGCGCGGGTTGCGCCTCGTCATCGTGTCGGACCTGATGCAGCATTCGCAGGGCTTTTCCTTCTACCGCGCCGGCGCCGACCCGGAGGCCTATGGCGCCACCCGTCTCTCGCAGCGGGTTCCCGACCTGTCGGGCACGGAAGTCGTCGCCCGGATCGTCCCGCGGGACGTTTACGACCTGCCCCTCGGCGAGGTGCGCGCCTTCTGGCGCGGATGGTTCGCGGCGACCGGTGCAGACTATGGCGCGCTGAACTGAGACGGTCTCAGTCCGACCAGGCCACCTTGTAGAGGTCGAACCGGCGGTCGCGCATATTCTGCACCGTGCCTTCGGCGCGCGCCCAGTAGAGATCGGTCAGGTCGAGATCGGCAATGGTCACGGTCTCGACATTCTCGCTGGCCTCGGCCGCGATTCCGTCACGCGCGAAAGGAAAGTCACACGGCGTCAGGATGGCCGACTGGGCATATTGCACATCCATGTTCTCGACATTGGGAAGGTTCCCCACATTGCCGGACATGACGACATAGACCTGGTTCTCGACGGCACGGGCCTGCGAGCAGTAGCGCACACGCAGATAGCCCTGCTTGTTGTCGGTGCAGAAGGGCACGAAAAGGATCTGCGCGCCTTCATCGGCCAGGCGCCGGGCCATTTCCGGAAATTCGGCATCGTAGCAGACCAGAATCCCGATCGGGCCGCAATCGGTCAGGATGGTGGCCACCTCGTCGCCGCCCTGAATCCCCCACCAGTATTTCTCGTCGGGTGTCGGATGCAGCTTCTCGCGCGCATGGACCGAGCCGTCGCGCAGGAAGACATAAGCGACATTCTGGATCTCGCCATCCTCGGTGCGGGTGGGATGGGTGCCGCCGATGATATTGATATTGAAGCTCAGCGCCATTTGCTGAAGTGCCTCGACATAGCGCGGCGTATAGGCCGTCAGCGCCTCGATGCTCTCCGAGGGAGTCAGCCGGCGCTCCTCCAGCGCGAGAAGCTGCAGGGTGAACAGTTCCGGGAAGGTGACGAAGTCGCAGCGATAATCCGAGCAAACATCGACGAAATACTCGATATTCTCAATGAATTCCTCGAAACTGGACACCTTGCGCGCCTGGAACTGGACCGTGGCCACGCGCACGCTTTCATTATGGCCGTAGGCGAGGTTGCCGCGTGTGTCGATGTCCTCGGCATAGGGGTTGCGCCAGACCATATGTGTCGCGCAGCCGCCGGACGCACGGTCATCGGGGTCGTAATTCTCCAGGACGCCGATCGGTTCGAAACCCGCCCGGAGATGAAAATTGACGACCGGGTCGACGACTTTCTTCTCACCGACCGCGCGGACATAGTCGAGCGGGTCGGAATAATCCTTGCGTCGCTTCGTCCAGTTGGGCATGCGCCCGCCGAACACGATGCCCCTGAGTTCCTGCCCCTCACACAGCTGTCGGCGCGCATCATAGAGCCGCTGGCCGATGCGCAGGCGCCTGAGGCCCGGGTCGACACAGACTTCCATACCATAAAGCCATTCGCCCTTGGGGTCATGGCGTGCGCCATAGCCCCCGCCGGTGATCGCCGTCCATGTGTGCGGGGCCAGCGCCAGTTCCTCGCCGATGCGAAACGAGGCCGCATAGCCGACAATCGTGCCGTCATACTCCACCACGAACTGCCCGTCGGGATAGGTGGCGATCTGGCCCCGGATCATGCCGGCCGTATAGGGCAGGGCATCGGGATAGGCCCGGCGCAGGAGTTCGAGAATATTGCCGACATCATTGATGCGCGCATTTCGGACGGTGAGGGCAGCGCCCCGGTTCTGGCGTGTCATGGCGCGGCAAGTGCGATGCTGCGCGCGCGCCGTCAAGCGCGGGCGGGGCAGGCCCTGCCGGCCGGTCCGTCAAATTGCGGAGGTCTTCAAAACCATAAGTCCACGCCTGTGTGCCAAACCGGGCCGTAACAGGGCGGGACAGCGCCCGCTGCATGAACCGATGGCACAAAGGGCTGATGGAATGGCGAAGACCGTACTCGTGATCGATGACGACCCCACGCAGCGCCGCCTGCTGCAAGCGGCCGTGGAAAAGGCCGGCTTTGCCTGCCGCACGGCTCCGGACGGGGAGTCGGGCTACGAGATGGCTCATGATCCCAAGGGCGGCGTCGATGTTGTCCTGCTTGACCTGATCATGCCCGGCCTGTCCGGGATGGAGACGCTCGAGCGCCTGTCGGAACGCCGTCCGGAACTGCCGGTTATCGTTCTCACGGCCACGGGCGGGATCGATACGGTGGTCCAGTCCATACGGGCCGGCGCGATCGACTTTTTCGTCAAGCCGGCCAGCCCGGAGCGCGTCATCGTCTCGATCCGCAATGCACTGAAAATGTCGAGCCTGTCGGGCGAGGTCAAGCGCCTCTCGCGCAAGGCCGAGGGCGGCATGGACTTTTCCGACATGATCGCCGCGGCCCCGGCGATGCGACAGGTGGTCAAGCTCGGCTCACGCGCGGCGAAATCGGACATCCCGGTGCTGATCCTCGGGGAAAGCGGTGTCGGCAAGGAGGTTGTCGCGCGCTGCATACAGGGCGCTTCGGAGCGCGCCGGCAAGCCATTCGTCACCGTCAATTGCGGTGCGATCCCGGAAAACCTGGTCGAGAGCATCCTGTTCGGTCACGAGAAGGGCGCCTTCACCGGCGCGGTGGCCAAGTCCCTCGGCAAGTTCGTCGAGGCCGATGGCGGCACGCTCTTCCTCGACGAGATCGGTGAATTGCCCCAGGACATACAGGTCAAGCTGCTGCGCGTGCTCCAGGAGGGCGAGGTGGATGCCGTCGGTTCGCGCCGCCCGACCCGGGTCGATGTGCGCATCATCTCCGCGACCAATCGCGACCTCGCCCAGCAGGTCAGTGAGGGCAGCTTCCGGGAGGACCTCTTCTACCGGCTCAACGTGTTCCCGGTCGAGGTGCCGGCCCTGCGTGAGCGGCTCGAGGATATTCCGGCGCTGATTGATCATTTCATCACGCGGTTCAATGCCGCCGAGGGCACAAAGATTATCGGCGCCGGCGAGGAGACCCTGAAACTGCTCTGCGCCTATGACTGGCCCGGCAATGTGCGCCAGCTTGAAAACGCGGTGTTCCGCGCCGTGGTGCTGGCCGAGGACGCGTATCTGCGGCCGGAGGATTTCCCGCAGATTTCCGGCCTGATGCCGGAGGTGTCGGAACTGCCCGCCGCACCCGAAACCCCGGTGGCGGCCAATGATGCCAGTGCGCAGACCGATGCCGCCAGCCCGGTTGCGATCTTCGACGAGACCGGCGAGATGCGAGAGCTCGAAGCGGTCGAGCGCGATATTCTCCAGCTCGCCATCGACCATTATGATGGGCATATGAGCGAGGTCTCGCGGCGCCTCGGAATCGGGCGTTCGACGCTCTACCGCAAGGTGCGCGAATACCAGCTCAACGTTCGCGAACGTGAGGCGGGCTAGGGCGATTTCCCCAAAGTCGCGCGTCGGGAGGCAGGACATTTCCGCCCTCGAAGACGAGACCGTGGGGCACATCCCCGGCCAGCCAAGCCGGCCCGTCAAGGTCGGCGAAATCGCAGCCCTGCGCGGCGATCACGGCCGGTGCGAGGCTGAGCGAGCTGGCGACCATGCAGCCCACCATCGTGACAAGGCCGGCTGCGCGGGCCGCCCGGAGCATTTCCAGCCCGCCGGTCAGGCCGCCGGCCTTGTCGAGCTTGACATTCACGCCATCATAGCGCGCGGACAGGGACGGGATATCGCTGGCCGTATGGGCGCTTTCATCGGCGCAGACGGGCACGGCAAACCGTCCGCGCCGCAGCGTGTCATCCCGGCCAGCCGGGAGTGGCTGTTCGATCAGCACAACGCCGAGTCCGGCGGCCTGACGGGCCAGCGCGTCGAGATCGGCCGGCGAGATCGCTTCATTGCCATCGAGGATCAGGCGGGCATCGGGCCGTGCGCCATGAACCGCGGCCACGCGCTCCATGTCGCCGGGACCGCCGAGCTTGAGTTTCAGCAGCTGGCCCGGAATGGTCGTTGCCAGCCTGGCCATTTCGGCCGGCGGGGCGAGCGTGACGGTCTGTGCGGTTTCAACGGGGCCGGGGTCTTCGAGGCCTGCCAGCTGCCAGACCGAGCGGCCGGCCTGCCTCGCTTCCAGCTCCCACAAGGCGCAGTCCACCGCGCAGCGCGCCGCGCCCGCCGGCAGGAGAAGTTTCAGCTCGGCGCGCCCGGCACCCAGCTCGATTTCCCCGCGCACCGCCTCGATCTGGTCGATCACGCTGGCGACACTCTCGCCATAACGGGCATAGGGCACGCTTTCGCCGCGCCCGGTGTGGTCTCCGGCGGCGATCTCGACACGCACCGTTTCGGCACACATCTTGCTGCCCCGTGATATGGTAAAGGCCGTCTTCAACGGTGCGCTATGGGCGGCGATGCGGAGCGAGATGTGAGCCAAGGGCGCCTGATCCTTTACCGGTCCCGTGAAATTCGCACGAATCTTCACGCCATGGGTTTAACCATGTTCTGCTAGTTGGGCATCCGGAAACGGAAAAGACATGACGACACGCCCGACATTCAAGCTGCATGAGGAGGATGGACGCACCGTCCTGACTGTGGCCGGCGACTGGACCGTGACAACGATCCAGGTCGTCGACGAGGAGCTGCGCGCGCTCGAGCTTCCGGCCGGCGCGGTCGTCCTCGACGTCTCCGAACTCGGGCGGATCGACACCTCCGGCGCGCTTGTCATTGACCGCACGCTGGGCCGTGGGGATCGGCCCGAAATTCTCGGAAGCCATCACAGTGCCAATGATATCATCGCCCAGGTGCACCAGGCCACGCAGCCCCTCGAGGATGAACCGGCCCATCCCGGTTCGGTTTTCAGCCTGTTTGAACGCACCGGGCGCGGCTCTGTCAAAGTCTGGCAGGAAACCGTGGCGACCCTCTCCTTTCTCGGGGAGGCGCTCTATCGAACCGGCGCGCTTGTGATGCGACCGGCCCGGCTGCGCTGGACCCCGACCGTTGCGGTGATGGAGGAGGCCGGTCTGGACGCGCTGCCCATCGTGGCCTTCCTGTCCTTCTTCGTCGGCATGGTTGTGGCCTTTATCGGCGCCACGACGCTGGCCGATTTCGGGGCCACGATCTTTGTCGTGGAACTCGTCGGCATCTCCATGATGCGCGAATTCGGCGTGATCCTGACCGCCATCATCCTGGCCGGGCGGACCAATTCCAGCTTCACCGCGCAGATCGGCGCGATGCGGATGCGCCAGGAAATCGACGCGATGACGACGCTGGGCCTTTCGCCGATGGAGGTTCTTGTGGTGCCGCGCATCCTCGCCATGGTATTGATGACGCCTGTGCTGAGCATGGTGGCGACACTGGCAGGAATCGCCGGCGGGGTGGTCGTCGGCTGGCTGGCGCTCGACATCAATCCGACGGTGTTTGCCGCACGGCTGCAGGATTATGTGCCCGTCTCGAATTTCTGGGTCGGCTTGTCCAAGGCGCCTGTCTTTGGTCTCGTCGTGGCGCTGATCGGATGCCGCCAGGGCCTTCTGGTCGGGGGAAGCGTGCAGTCGCTCGGCCATCACACGACGACATCGGTGGTGCAGGCGATCTTCTCGATCATCGTGATCGATGCATTGTTCGCCATATTCTATATGGAGCTGGGGATATGAGTGCGCGCGAAATCGCCATCCGGGTGCGCGGCCTGAAGACCGCCTTCGGCCGCCATGTCGTGCACGAGAACCTCGATCTCGATTTGCGGCGCGGCGAGATCATGGGTGTTATCGGCGGTTCGGGCAGCGGCAAATCGGTGCTGCTGCGCGCGATTGTCGGCCTCAAGCGTCCGGCGGCGGGTAGCATCGAGGTGTTCGGCGAGGACATCCTGCGATTGTCGGGCAGCGCGCGTGAGCGGCTCGAGCGGCGCTGGGGGCTGATGTTCCAGGACGGTGCGTTGTTTTCCAACCTCACCGTGCGCGAGAACGTCATCGTGCCGCTCGCCGAGCATACGAATCTGTCGGCCCGACTTCGCCGCGAAATTGCCGACATGAAGATTCAGCTGGCGGGCCTCGGCCCGGAAGCGGGTCTGAAATACCCCTCTGACCTTTCCGGCGGCATGCGCAAGCGCGCCGCGCTGGCGCGCGCCATCGCGCTGGACCCGGACCTTGTCTTCCTCGATGAGCCGACCGCCGGGCTCGACCCGATCACCGCGGCCGGTTTCGACGCGCTGATCCGGGACCTGCAACAGAGCCTCGGCCTTACGGTTTTCCTCGTCACCCATGATCTCGACACGCTGGCGGCGACCTGTGACCGGATCGCGGTTCTGGCCGACGGGCATGTCATCGCTGTCGGCACGATCGCCGAGCTTCGTGCCATCGACCATCCCTGGATTGACAGTTATTTCAACGGGCCGCGCGGACGCGCGGCCACAGCCGCCTGAAGGAGCGCAAATTCCATGGAACCGCGCGCAAACTATGCCCTGATCGGCGCCGTCGTGATCCTCGCCAGCCTGGCGCTGGTCGGTTTCATCCTCTGGTTCGGCCAGTCCCAGTTCCGTGAGAGTTTCGATGAATATGACGTCGTTTTCGAAGGTCCGGTCACGCTCGATGACGGCGCGTCGGTGCGCTATATCGGGATCAAGGTGGGTGAGGTGCGCTGGGTGCGCATCGACCGCGCCGACCCGTCAAGGGTACGCGCGCGGATCCGCATCGACAGCGAGACACCGGTCAAGACCGACTCGACAGCCAAGATCGATTTTGCCGGCATCACTGGCGTGACCTATGTCCAGATCAATGCTGGCTCGCCCCGGGCCGACGAACTCACCCGCGAACCGGGCCAGCCGGTGCCTGTCATCACCGCCGAGCGCACACAGCTTTCCGAGCTCATCAGTTCGGGCGGTGAAATCCTTTCCGATGCCGGCAAGACCACCCGCCAGATCAACAAGCTCCTGTCGGACGAGAATATTGCCACCGTCGAACGGACTCTGGCCAATATAGAGCAGGTGTCCGAGCGGCTGGCGCAAGAGGGCGGGTTGGTCGACCGGGCTGATCGCGTTCTCGTCGCAGCCGGCGAGGCCGGAGAAAGCTTCGACACCGCCTCGCGCGAACTGGGCGCGCTGGCGCGTTCAGCCGACACGCGGCTTGGCGCCCTTGCCGGCGACCTGGAGGAGCTGACCCTTTCGGCGGGGGAGTCGCTCGACCGGCTTGACGAGACGCTGGACGCGGGCAACCGCAGCGCCGAGAGTGTCACGCGGTTGCTCGATGGGCCGGGCACACGCGCGATCGAGGATATGCGTATTGCCGCGCAGGATCTGCGCCGCCTGATGGCGCGCGCTGAAGTGCTTGTCCGCGAGGTCGAGCAGAACCCGCAAAGCGTCGTGATCGGCGACGCATTGCCCTATGAGGAGGCCCGCTGATGGTTTTGACCCGAACCCTGTGCGCACTGGCCGGACTGGTCATGGCAGGGGGCTGCCTGTCGGTCCTGCCGGAGCCGGATGCGCCCGGTGCGCTCTATCGTATCGCTCCGGTCGAGGCGGGCGCGTCGCTGAGCCGTCATGTCATCATTCGCGAGCCCGAAGCCCCGCGCCTGTTTGCCGGGCGTGACATGGTGGTTGAGGGCGCAGATGGCGGCTTGCGGCTGGTGGGCGGGGCCGAATGGGCCGGGCGCTATACCCGGCTTGTCCAGCTTGCGCTGATCGACGCCCTGTCGGGCGGCGACGGCATGGCGCTGGATGCGTCGAGCGGCGCGCCGGGCGATTATGAACTGTCCTGGAGGGTGGCCGAAATCCTTGTGAGCGATGCCCGCGCGCGGTGTGTGCTTGATCTCAACCTGCTTGACGGGCGCACGCGCGCGCCCATGGCAGCGGGAAAGGTTTCCGGAGACGGGGCGGTGACCGGTAGCGGGCCAGGGGATCGCGCGCGCGCCCTGTCGACGGCGAGCCGCGCCTGCGTGGCGGCGGCGGCGGCTTTTGTGGCTGAAAAGGCGGCTGCGGATCGGCCGGCGTCCTAACGGTCCTTCGGATCGAGGGCGTCGCGCAGCCCGTCGCCGAGAAAGTTCAGCGCCAGCAGCATCACGGCCATGGTCGTGGCCGGGACGAACAACATCCAGGGCCGGTCGCGCATCTCGTTGGCCCCGTTCGAGATCAGCGCGCCGAGCGAGGTCAGCGGCTCGTTCACGCCAAGGCCGAGAAAGGAGAGGAAACTCTCCGCCAGGATGACCACCGGAATGGTCAGGGTCACATAGACCGCCACCGGGCCGATGACGTTCGGGAGAATGTGCCGGCGGATCATGGCCGCGCGCGAAACACCGGCCGCACGGGCGGCCTCGATGAATTCGCGCGACTTGATGGCGAGCGTCTGGCCGCGCACGATCCGCGCCATGGTGAGCCATTCTATCGCGCCGATGGCGGCGAAGATGAGGAAGATATTCTGCCCGAACACGGTGATCAGCAGGATGACGAAGAAGATGAAGGGCAGGGCATAGAGCACATCGACGATGCGCATCATGACATTGTCGACG
Source organism: Alphaproteobacteria bacterium (assembly GCA_009909065.1). GTDB lineage: Bacteria > Pseudomonadota > Alphaproteobacteria > Caulobacterales > Hyphomonadaceae > UBA5336. The sequence goes on from JAAANZ010000022.1 coordinate 15,412, forward strand.
CGCCCGCCGAGGAATCCGGCCGTCGCGCCCCAGGTCACGCCGATGACAAGGCTGACAAGCGTGGCGATGATCCCGACGGCGAATGAGACGCGCAGGGCGATCATCAGGCGCGCGAAATAGTCTCGCCCGATAAAGTCGGTGCCGAGAATGTGCCAGTCCCGGAAAGTCGGTGCGATCTTGATCTTTTCGGACTGGGTGAAGGCGTCATGGACCCAGACCATCGGCCCGAACACCGCGATCACCGCGAGGATGGCAAGCACCCACATCGCCGTGACGGCGGCCTTGTTGCGTAACAGGCGGCGGCGCGCATCATCCCAGAGCGAGCGTCCGGCCAGGATCGCCTCGTTCACCGTTTCCTCTGTGCGGGTGATGTCTGCAGGCTGGCGCATCAGTCGTATTTTACCTTCGGGTCGAGCACGGCATAGAGGATGTCGGCGATGAGATTGAAGGCGATGATCAGCGCGGCATAGACGATCACGGCGCCCAGGACGAGCGTATAGTCGCGTTCGATGGCGCCATTGACGAAATAGTCGCCCATGCCGGGCAGGGAAAACACCTTCTCGACAACAACCGACCCGGTCAGCACCCGCGCCGAGGCCGGGCCGATATAGGAGACCATGGGCAGGACGGCTGCGGGCAGGGCGTGGCGGGCAATCACCGTGCGCTCGGGCAAGCCCTTGGCGCGTGCGGTGCGGATATGCGGCATGCGCATCGTCTCGATCACCGAGGCGCGCATCAGCCGCGAGATGATCGCGATCTGCGGCAGGGCGAGCGTGATGACCGGCAGCGTGATGTTCTCATAGGTCAGGGCCGGCGGGAAGCCGAGCCCGCCAGCGGAGAACCATCCGGTCCCCAGCGCAAAGGCCAGCAGCAGGAGCGGGCCGGTCACGAAGGTCGGTATCGAGATCCCCGCCATGGCGAGGCCCATCACCGAATAGTCTCCCGCCGTGTTCTGTTTCAGCCCGGCAAAGATGCCGAGTGCGCCGCCCACAAGAATGGCCAGAGCCATGGACAGTGCGCCAATAGTCAGGCTGATCGGCAGGCCATCGGCCAGGATCTCGTGAACCTGCTTGTCCTTGGTCTTGTAGGACGGGCCGAAATCGCCCTGGATCACGCCGCCGACATAGTTGAAATACTGCACATGCAGCGGGTCATCGAGGCCATATTTCGCGGCGATGGCGCGCTCGGTCTCCGGGGGCAGCTTGCGGTCCGCCGAGAAGGGCCCTCCCGGCGCGGCGCGCATCATGAAGAAGGCCACCGTGATGATCACCAGCAAGGTGGGGATCGCGATCAGCAGCCGGCGCAGCGTGTAGGCCAGGGGAATTCGCGCAAGAAGGCGTCTGAGCATGATGGCGCGATGAGTCCCCGTGTCACTCGTGTGTGAAACCGGCAATGCTTGGCATCGCCGTGCGGTCACATTAGCTTTCGGACAAAGCAGGTCATGTCAATTGCTGCGCTGAGGATGCCGAGATGGTCGATATAAGGAACGTCACCGATACATTCGCCGTGGCCCCGCAAATCACGCCCGAAGATGTCGAGCAGATCGCCGCGGCGGGGTTCCGGACGCTGGTGGCCAACCGACCCGACGGTGAGGGCGGCACCGAGCAGCCGCGAATGGGCCCCATCCGCGCCAAGGCCGAAGCGCTGGGCATGACATTCGTCGCACTGCCCTTTTCCGGCGCGCCGACCCCTGAAGTGATCGAGCGCACCGGCGCGATACTGTCCGAGGCGCCCTCGCCGGTCCTGGCCTATTGCCGCACCGGGACGCGTTCGATCACGGCCTGGGCGCTGGTGCATGGCGGACAGGGCATGGCCGACGAGATCGTCGCGGCGGCGGCCGATGCGGGTTATGACCTGTCGGGCATTTCCGAATTGCTGAGATGAAATATGCGTCAGAATGTGACCGAACGCTCACATCAACACAATTTGGGCGCATTTGGCCGCTTGAACTGGAAACAGGCGCGTGCAATCCACCGCCAGGCCCATGAGGGTGAGGCCGCCACGGCAGGCCACGGAGAAAGACATGTCGAACCGCTTCTGGCTCGCCGATTTCAAGCTTCAGGACGGCAAGGTTCTCGTCAAGAAGACGGGTCACACCGTGCCCGCCAATGGCGCGCTTGCCCATGACATCTTCACCTGGCTGTCTTTCTATTTCCTCGCCCAGAGCTGGCGGACCTGGCGCTTTGTAACCGGTCACAAGCGCCCGCGTATCGCTTTCTACCCGGACAAGCCCCGGCCCTGGTATTTCATCTGGCCGGTCATGCATGTCGCCGGTGCGAAGCTGATCGAGGATGTTTCGCAGGCCGACATCGTCTTTCATTTCGATGACACAACCCGGACAATGAATGGTGTCCCGGCGGCCCAGGCCAGTGCGCGAATGGTGAATTTCGGTTGCGACGATGTCTCGAAATCGCGTGTTGCGGAAGCTTTCGCCCATGTTGCCGGCTATGACCTGGAAGTCGATCCGCGGGCCTATGACGGGCCCATGGTGGAAAAGTCGCAGATGAACGGCGCCCATGACGGGCGCATCATCGAAGGGCCGATGGAGCCGCTTGCGGGCAAGACCTATCAGCGCGTGATCGACAATGAGATCGAGGGCGGCCTGGTGGAGGATCTGCGCTGCTGCCTGGTCGCCGGCGAACCGGCGGTCAGCTTTCGCAAGCGACGGCCGCTGGCGCGGCGTTTCCTCAATGAGAATGCCGAAGTGATCCTCGACCAGCCAGCGAATTGCTATACGCGCGATGAACTTGACGTGATCCGGCGTTTTGCCGGCGAAATCGGTCTGGACTGGGGCGGAATCGACGTATTACGTGATCGTGGCAGCGGCTGCATCTATATCGTGGACGCCAACAAGACCGACATGGGTCCGCCCATGGCCCTCAAGCTGGGCGACAAGCTGAAGGCCACGCGCCGCATGGCCCGCGCCTTTGCCGAAAGGCTCGCGCCGCGCCGCTGAAGAGGCCAGACTCAAGGGAGGCTGCAGGCCGGGTGCGCAAAGCGAACTGACAGGAATTCTGAACCATGGCTATTCCCTTCGTACGCGAAATTGACGTGGAATATGGCCGCGTCGAACAGGTCTCGCCGCTGGTCCGGCGGGTGATCGCGAACAATCCCGGCGCGTTCACCTATACGGGCACCGGGGTCTATATCATCGGGCGCGGCGAGGTCGCCGTCATTGATCCCGGCCCGAAGATCGATGAGCATTTCGAGGCCCTCAAGCATGCGCTGGAGGGAGAGCGGGTCAGCCATGTGCTGGTCACCCATTCGCATATGGATCATTCGCCGCTCGCCCATCCGCTGGCCGAGTGGGCCGGCTGCAAGGTCCATGCGAAGGGCCCCGCCATTCCGACCGAGGCCGAAGTGCGCATGGAAGCGGGTGATGATCTCAGCTTCCGACCGGATGTGACGATTGGCGATGGCTGGACCTGCTCGGGGCCCGGCTGGACGATGGAGGCGATCGAGACGCCCGGCCACACCTCGAACCATGTCTGCTATGCCCTGCATGAGGAAAACGCGCTGTTTTCCGGAGACCATGTCATGGGCTGGTCGACCACGGTGATTTCTCCGCCCGATGGCGATATGGGGGACTATCTCGACAGCCTTGAAAAAGTGCGCGTGCGCGGCTTTTCCACCATCTGGCCGACCCATGGACCGCCGGTGACCGAAGACGCGACGGGCTTCATCCAGGCCTATATAGATCATCGCAGGGCCCGCGAGGCGGCGATTCTGGAGCGTCTGGCCGCTGGCGAGGACACCATTCCGGAAATGGTGAAAACCATCTATGCGGGCGTTGACAAGAGCCTTCATCCGGCCGCCTGTCACTCGGTGCTCGGACACATGATACAGCTGGTCAAGGATGGACGTGTCACAACGCCCGACGGCACACCCGGCATCCAGAGCCCCTATCGCCTCGCGGGTTGAGGGCGGCATCATGCTGGCCCTGAGAATGGATAGGGATGCGCCCGTTCTTTCTGCACCGGCATGCCGGCGCTTGCCGGTTTGTGGCGGGATCACGGCTTCATGTGACTGTTCGTGCGCGGGCCTGTCTTTGCTCGCGATTGCGTTGGCCATCGAGCCTCTGTCGAGGCGGGCATGATGGCTGAGAGCTTCGACATCGACTGCGTGGTGATCGGTGCGGGCGTGGTGGGCCTGGCCTGTGCGCGGGCGCTGGCGCGGGCCGGGCGGGAAACCGTGCTCGTGGAATCCGAAAACGCCTTCGGCACACAAACATCCTCGCGCAATTCCGAGGTCATCCATGCCGGGCTTTATTATGCCGAGGGCTCGTTGAAGGCGCGTTTCTGTGTGGCCGGCCGGCGGGCGCTTTACGACTACCTCGCAGCGCGCGGCATCGCTCACAGGCCTTGCGGCAAACTGGTCGTGGCCACCAGCGGGGCGGAAGCCGCGCAACTGGCCGGCCTCAAGGCGCGGGCCGAGCGCAACGGCGTCGAAGGGCTCGAACTGATGGACGGCGACGAGGCCCGCGCGATGGAGCCGGCCCTCTCACCGTCTGTCGAGGCCGCGCTGCATTCGCTGGTCTCCGGGATCTTTGACAGCCATGGCTATATGCTCGCCCTGCTCGGCGATTTCGAAGCGGCCGGCGGCCGTCTCGCGCTTGGCGCGCCGGTCCTGTCGGGCCAGGCGGAGGGGGGCCGGATCGGCCTGCACACCGGCGGCGCCATGCCGGCCATGCTGCGTGCGCGCACCGTCATCAATTGCGCGGGCCATCATGGTGTCGATGTCGCCGGGCGGATCGAGGGGCCGCACAGGGCCGGGCTGCCGGTGATGCGCTTCGTGAAGGGCAGTTATTTTTCCGTCTCCGGGCGAGCACCCTTTTCGCGCCTCATCTATCCGATGCCGGGCCCGGCGTCTCTCGGCCTGCACCTCACGGTGGATCTGTCCGGGCGCGGACGCCTGGGGCCCGATGCCGAATGGCTGCCGGATACCGAAGGCCCGCCATTCGACTATCGCGTCGATCCTGTGCGCGCATCGGTTTTCCTGGAGGCGGCGCGGCAATACTGGCCTGACCTGCGCGCCGACCGGCTCAGCCCGGATTATGCCGGCGTGCGCCCGAAACTTGTAGGCCCGGGCGAACCGTCCGGCGACTTCCGGATCGAGGGGCCGGGCGAGCACGGGACGCCGGGTCTGGTCAACCTTTTCGGGATCGAAAGCCCTGGCCTGACATCATCCCTGGCGATTGCCGGCCATGTTGCAGAAATTGCGCCCTGAAACGCTTGCGAGGGGCGGGCGAGGCGTGTATCCACCGCGTTCGCCGTTTTCGTCACATGGCCCGTCGGCCCGGCAGGGGTTCGGTAGCTCAGCTGGTTAGAGCGCACGACTCATAATCGTGAGGTCGGGAGTTCAAGTCTCCCCCGAACCACCATTCACGGCTTGTGCACTGTATCGCGCGCGAGGCCTTTCAGTCCTTTGTCCTTTTCCGGTTCGGGCGCATCAGGCCTTCCTGGGCGACGGAGGCGACGAGGCGGCCGTCTTCGGTGAAGATCTTGCCGCGGTTGAAGCTGCGCGCGCCGCCGGCCCAGGGCGCATCCATGGAATACAGCAGCCAGTCGTCGAACCTCACCGGCTCATGGAACCACATGGAATGATCGAGGCTTGCGCCCATCACCTCTCCGGTCAGCCATGACACGCCATGGCGCCGCTGAGCGGTGCCGAGCAGGCGCATATCCGAGGCATAGGCGAGCAGGCACTGGTGAATGGCCGGGCTCTCATCGATTTCGGCTGCGATCTTGAACCAGAGATGGCTGATATCCGGCTTCGGTGTCGGTTTCAGCATGTGCATCGGGTCGATTTCGCGGATCTCGACCGCGCGGGGCCGCAGGAAGGTGTCGCGGAATGGCTCGGGGATCTTGTCGGCGATCTTCGCGCGCAGTTCCTCCATCGGCATCAGGCTCTCATGGCCCTCGACCTGCGGCATCTCGTGCTGATGATGCCAGCCTTCCTCATCGACATGGAAGGAACAGGCCATGTTGAAAATCTGCCGGCCATGCTGGATCGCGATCACGCGGCGGGTGGTGAAACTGCCGCCGTCGCGCGCGCGGTCGACTTCGTAGATGATCGGGATGTCGGGGTCGCCGGGGCGAATGAAATAGGCATGCAGGGAATGACACAGCCTGTCCTCGACGGTGCGATAGGCCGCATTCAGCGCCTGCGCAATCACCTGGCCGCCAAAGACGCGCTGGTTGGTCTCGTTCTCCGGGCTTTCACCGCGGAAAAGATTGACCTCGAGCTGTTCGAGATCGAGCAGGTTGAGCAGGGCGGTGACGGGTTCGGACATGGGCGTTCGGCCTTCTTTGTCGGGGGAGGGCGCGTGCAGGGCTCGCCGCAGGTTGGCATATCACCGGCTTTCGCGCTTGCAAACGCCAAGTGCGGGCTTCCTGTGAATGCACGGCGCTTATGCCATTGCCCCGGATCGCCGCGGCGTCCATTATCCCGACCCATGAGCGAGGATGATCTTTCCCAAGCGCCCGACACGGCGACTGTCTCCATGTTCAGCGATGCCGAGACGGGACCGCAGGGCGAGGGCGGATATCAGGTGCTGGCGCGAAAATACCGCCCGCGCCGGTTTGAGGACCTGATCGGCCAGGAAGCCATGGTGCGCACGCTCACCAATGCCTTCGAGACCGATCGGATCGCCCATGCCTTCATGCTGACGGGTGTGCGCGGGGTCGGCAAGACGACCACCGCGCGCCTCCTGGCCCGGGCCCTGAATTATCGCTCCGGGGAGCGTGACCAGCCCTCTGTCACGCTGGACCCGCCCGGTGAGCATTGCGCCGCCATCATGGCCGGGCGCCATCCCGATGTGCTCGAGCTCGACGCCGCTTCGCGCACAGGCGTTGCGGATATGCGCGAGCTCCTGGATGGCGCACGTTACGCGCCGGTCACGGCACGTTACAAGGTCTATGTGATCGACGAGGTGCACATGCTCTCGATCGCGGCCTTCAATGCGCTGCTCAAGACGCTCGAGGAGCCGCCGGAGCATGTGAAATTCATCTTTGCAACAACCGAGATCCGCAAGGTGCCGGTCACGGTGCTCTCACGCTGCCAGCGTTTCGACCTCAAACGCCTGGATGCGCATGCTCTTGGCGAACATCTCGGCCGGGTCGCTGAGCGCGAGGGGGCGAGCGTGTCGGATGAAGGGCTGGCCCTGATCGCGCGCGCGGCGGAAGGCTCGGTGCGCGACGGGCTGTCGATCCTGGACCAGGCCATCGTGCAGGCCAGCGAGGGCGAAACCGTGCGCGCCGAGGCGGTGCGCGACATGCTCGGCCTTGGCGATCGCGGCCGTCTGATGGATGTGTTCGAGATGGCGGTGCATGCCAGGGGCAAGGATGCGCTGGGCGAGCTGGATGATCAGCTCCTGGCTGGCGGCGAGCCGCTTGTCCTGCTCAAGGACCTTCTCGACATCTGCGCCGAGGTGGCGAGTGCGCAGGTGGCCGGCGAGGCGTATGCGCCCGCCGCGCCGAGCGACCAGGTCGAACGCACCCGCGCGCTTGCCGGGTCTCTCACGCCCGCACAGGTCGCGCGTTACTGGCAGATCCTGCTGTCGGGCTACCGGGACACACAGACCGCGCCGGACACGTCAACGGCGCTGCGCATGGTGGTGCTGCGCCTCGTGGCGGCGGCCGGCCTGCCTTCGCCGGAAGATGCTGCGCGCAGGATTGCCGAGACGGCGGCCGGCGGCAGCGGCGCGGGCGAGGGCGCGCCGCCCGGGAGTGGCGGTGCCGGTCCCACCGGTTTCGATGAGGTCGTCGACCGGCTGAAGGCGCGGCGCGAGGCTCTGCTGCTTGGCGAGGTGGAGACTTATATCCGTCCGGCCTCGGCCGTGCCGGGCCGAATTGAATGCGCCCTTGTGGAAGGCGCGCCTGACGGGCTTCTGCGCCGCCTGGCGAATTTCCTGGAGGAGGATACCGGCCATGCCTGGGATATCCGTCAGGTCGAGACCCGTGCCGAAACCCTGAAAGACCGGGCCGAGCGCATTCGCCGCGAAAAGATCGAGACGGTGCGGGCGCATCCGATGGTACAATCCGCCCTGGCGGCCCTGCCGGGGGCCGAGATTGTCGAGGTGCGCCAGGAGGCCCCGGTTGATCCGGGCGCCGGCAAGGGCAATGTGGTGGGCATGCGTCGAAGGCGCGGTTCCAGCTGAATCTGAGCAAAGGAAACAGGCGATGAAAGACCTCTCCAAGATCATGCGCCAGGCGCAGGAAATGCAGGAAAAGATGCAGGAGGCGCAGCAGAAGGTCGAGACCATAGAAGCCGAGGGCGTGGCCGGGGCGGGCATGGTCAAGGTCGTGCTCAAGGGCAAGGGCGAGATGGTGGGACTGACCATCGACCCCTCCCTCATGGGCGACGAGGCCGAGATTGTCGAGGATCTGGTCAAGGCCGCCCATGCCGATGCCCGCAAGCGCCTCGAAGCGGAAATGGAAGAGGCCATGAAAGAGGCCACCCAGGATCTCGGCGGCGGCATGCTGCCCGGCTTCAAACTGCCTTTCTGAAACCGGTTGCCGCCAAGTGTTTCAATTTGGGCGGAATCTGCCCTAACCGGACGGCCGGAGCTTGATGACCGTGCCGTCCGATCGGTTTGAACGCCAGGTCAGCGTGCCGTCGGCCTCGATCCTGTAGGTCTGCTTGCCGTTCCTGGCGACGAACAGATTGTCTTCCGACAGCTTGCGCTCATAGACGAACCACTTGCCCGGCGCGCCATCGACATTGTTGTTTCGCACCCGCACGAGGTTGGGTCCGCCCATGACGAATTCGTTCCTTTTGCCTGGATCATCGGCAAACGTATAGAAGGCGCTGAAGACCGCATCGCCGGGCAAGGGCGGCGGAAACGCGCCGGTGACCTGACCCGTCGTGCCGCGGGAATAGGACACGCCGGCAAGGTCCGTTCCGAAACCTCCGCCAACGGTGATCGTGAAGCCGAGATAATCACGCTCCGGATTGATGTCGCCGCCATGGGGGTCATACCAGAAGCTGACGGCGATACTCACGGTCTTGCCGGGCTTGAAGGAGTCGAATTCGCGCGTTTTCAGCGCCTTGCTTGTCTGGAAAAGCTGGACGAGATCGAAGGACACGCCGTGATAATCGCCGCCTAGGGCGTTGTTCTGTGCGCGCCAGCATCCATAGTTCAGCCCTGCATTTGCGCCACCGGCAAGCTGGAAATTATATTCAGCGCCGCCATAGGCAAAAGCGGCGCGTTGGCGGCCCGTGCGACCGGCCCGGCTGACATCGACGGCCACCCCGGTTTCCAGGGCAACTCCGACAATGGCATTGGCCGAGGCGACGGCGCCGAGCGTCCATGTCTGGTTGCGGTCGCTGAGGCAGGGATTGACCGCAGCCTGAACCTCGCTTTCGACCTCTTGTGCCGCTTGCGGAGATTGTGCGTCGAGGCCCTGCTTGACCTTGGGGTCTGAATCCAGACGGATCGCATCCTCGACAAGCGAGATCAGATCATCACCGATCTCGTCCACACGTGTCATGGCGTCCCGGCGAAGGATTTCCTTCTTGGATGGCACACATATGCCCTTGATGAGATGTTCGACCAGGCCCTGATCGCACGACTTTCGCAGCGTCGTGACCGGGCAGGGTTTCTGGCCCTGCTGTCCGCAGCGTGTGCAGGCATTGAATTCTGACGGATCGGCGCCTGTATTGGCGTTGCGATAGCTTCCTTTCGGACAACTATAGCAGCGACCCGAAAGCAAGTGCTGGAACTGATCGTCAGGGCAACCGGCATCGCCGGCCTGCCTGGCGCGGGTTCGGCTCGCTGACACGCGGGTCGAGCAGGCTCTTGCGCTTTCGACATGCGCGGTGGTGCGTTTGTAGCCGCCGCAGGAATAGCATTTGCCAAGGCCGAGATCGAGGAACCAGCCGCTTCTGCAGTCCGTCCCGATCAGGCCTGTCGGGTTTTCGGGCCCGCTTGCGCGCTTGTATTTCGTGTAGGCGCGTCTCTCGCACGCCGCGCCCTTGTGAACCGGGAATATCGTCCGGTGCGGATGCGACTGTGGACACTGCCAGCACGTCCCCTTGCCGATATCGAGGAACGCGGCCTTGTATTCGCTGTCGGCTGGATAGCTCGCGGAGCACTTGACGGTCTGGCCTTCATAAATCGCCGGCTCGCCAGCAGCGCTGGGGGCAAGGAAAACGGTCAGAAACGCGATCAGGAAAAAGCCGAATGTCATGTGGCGTCCCGGCCGTCTTTCCCGGCTGGGCGCAATGTCGCTGGGCATGTGGAGTTGGGGGTTCATGATGCATCCTTCATCCTGTCATGCCGCTGACTGTGAAGGTTCGCACAAAAACCTGGAAATACAATAACCAGCTGAGTATTTCCCGCTATGCTCGTGGTCGTGCGGTCCAGTATACTGGCTGAGTTACTTGACTTTTTCGTCCGCTCACGAAGACATTGACGGCCGGCCCAGACTCGGGGCGCGGCCGGCATTAGCCGGGTCAGACGTTCACCACGCGGCCGGGATTCATGATCCCGAGCGGGTCGAGCGCCTGCTTGATGGCGCCCATCGCCTCGGTCGCGGCGGGGGGGCGGATGCCGGCCAGTTCGTCGCGTTTCAGCCGGCCGACGCCATGCTCGGCCGAGATCGAGCCGCCGAAGGACATGGCGCGGGCGTGGACGGCGGCGGTGATGTCGCCGGCTTTCGGTTTGAGCGCGGACTGTTCGGGGTCGGCCGGGTCGCAGGCGGAATAGTGGAGATTGCCGTCGCCGACATGGCCGAAGGCGACAATCTCGGCCTGCGGCGCGATCGCGGCCACATCGCGCGCGGCGGCTTCGAGAAAGTCCGGGATTTTAGAGACCGGGACCGAGACATCATGGTTCACCGACATGCCGAAGGCCTTTTTCGACAGGGGAATCGACTCCCGGATCGCCCAGAAATCGCCAGCCTGACCCAGGTTCTCGGCAATCACCGCATCGCTGGCGAGCCCGTCCTCCAGCGCGTCGCCAAGGGCGTTTTCGAGCGTTTCGCGGGCATGGTTCTCATTGCCCATGGAAATCTCGCACAGCACCCGCCAGGGCGAGGATGAGGGCAGGGGGTCGCGCAAATTCGCCATATCCTCGCGCACCATTCGCACGGCATTTTCCGGGATCATCTCGAAACTGGTCACCGTGTCGCCGGCGGTCTCGCGGATGCGCGCGAGCAGGGCCACGACATCGCCGGCGCTCTCGCAGGTGATCCAGGCGCTGGCCCGCTGCACCGCCGGGAAGAGTTTCAGCGTCGCCGCCGTGATCAGGCCGAGTGTGCCTTCCGCGCCGGCGAACAGGTGTTTGAGGTCATATCCGGTATTGTTCTTGCGCAGGCCCGACAGCCCGTCCCAGACATCGCCTGAGGGGAGCACGACCTCGAGGCCGAGCAGGAGGTCGCGCATCATGCCATAGCGCAGGACGGCCACGCCGCCCGCATTGGTGGAGATCAGCCCGCCAATCGTCGCGCTGCCTTCCGAGCCGAGCGAGAGCGGGAAGAGCCGGTCGGCCTCGCGGGCCGCTTCCTGCGCGGTGACAAGCGGGGTGCCGGCCTCGATAATGAGGGAATTGTTGAACCGGTCGAGATCGCGCACGGCCTGCATGCGCGTCATGGACACGGTGATCTCGCCATGGGGCGTGCCGCCATCGACCAGGCCGGTATTTCCGCCCTGGGGCGTGATCGCGACGCCGTGCCGGGCGCAGAGTTTCACCAGCGCGGCGGCCTCCGCGGTGCTGGCCGGGCGCGCGACCAGCGGGGTATGGCCGGGCGCAAAGGCGCCGCGCCAGGGCGTGGCGGCCGCGGTCAGGGCTTCGGGCTCGCGCGTCCAGCCCTTTTCGCCGAGAAGATCTTTCAGGGCATCGAGAAAGGGCGCCGGAAGCGGGTCGGGTCGGGGCGTGTCGAGTATGGCCATGTCCCCAAACTAGCGTCAAATGCCGGCTGCGGAAACGCGTCAGTCCTTCCGGAAGGGGGAATTGATGACATAGATGCGCTCGCCTTTCGGCGTTTCGGCGTGCTCGGTCGGTCCGGCTTCGGGGCCGGTGAAGGTCTGCGTGCCGAACCGGCCCTCCTCGAGCGGCGCGCGCGCGGCCAGTTCCTCGCTCGCCACGATTTCGAAGCCGAGCCAGTCGAGCAGGAAGATGAAGCCGACACCCGTCAGGAGTGCAGTGAGCAATGTGCGCATGATGAAGCGGATGATCGCACCGCTGAAAGCCAGCGCGATGGCCGTGCTGCCCGCCCCGCCGGCCAGCCCTGCCCCGGACGCGACAGCGGCGAGATCGAAAACCTGATTGAACCAGTCCATGGCGAAATCCCTCTCCTGGACAGGGCCGGACGATCCGGCTTGCCCACGCGACCATATTCGCAGATCGGCGCGCGACCTCAAGCCGCCCGGCGAGACTCGGTGCTGGCCATGTCTGGCGCACTGGTGCATAAGCGGCCGGGTCATGTTTCGGGAGTTTGATTGATGGCTGCCAGACCACCGGTCGTGGCCGTGGCCAATCTGAAAGGCGGGGTCGGCAAGTCCACGACGGCGCTCATGCTGGCCGAGGGGCTGGCCTTTCATTACGGCCTTCATGTCCTGCTTTGCGATTTCGATGCACAGGCCAATCTCAGCGAAACCATACTGACCAGTGACGGTGTCCAGCGCGAGCTCAACCAGGGCCGCGGGCTGGCGGCCGTGCTCGACGGATTCCTGCCGCGGGACAGCCGCGCCAATCCCGATCTCGCCGACGTGGTCGAGACGCGCAATTCCACCGTGGTCGAGGAGCTGGTCTGGAAGCGCCAGCGCGGCGACCGGGATGGCTGGGTCAACCTTCTGCCGGCCCATCCGGGCCTTCGCTTCCTGGAGCCGCACCTGGAGCGAAGTCCCGGCGATGGCTGGTTCGAGATCGGTGATGAGCTTGCCCGGCGGGTCTTGTCGACCACCGCGCCCGTGCGCCGGAATTGTGATCTCGTGATCATCGATTGTCCCCCGCATGTCTCGGCGCTCTGCCGGGCGGCGCTCAAACTGGCCGACTATTTCGTGACCCCGACGCTTGCCGAGGCGTTGTCGGTCTGGGGCGTGCACCAGTTCCTGCGCTGGCTGGCCCATCCGTCCATGAGCGACTGGCTCGGCACGGACCCGGCCACACTGCCCGAGCGCCAGTTCGTGGTCTGCACGCGTTTTTCCGCGCGCTCGCGCAGCCACCACAAACAAATCGGCCGCCTGAAGGAAGACTGGCCGGGGCGCAGATTTGCCGATCCGATCCGTCAGCGCGTCTCGCTGAGCCGGGAACTGGAACGCACCGACCTGGACAGCGTGCACAGTTTCGGCAGCCGTTATCGTGGCCAGGTGAAGAGCGATGTCGCAAGCCTGGCAGCCGCTTTCGCGGCCTTTATCGCCGAGCGCGAACAGGTCGAATGGAAAAAGCGGCGCTAGCGCATCTTCAATTCAATCAGAACCAGTGAAGATGCGCTAGTTTCCTGTTTCTGCGCATTTTCTTGATGCGAACCGGTTCACACTTCGCTTGAAAATACGCTAGGGCCGTTTCCGACCCCTCGCGGACATTGGCAGCATCAGTCCCAAGACCTGAACTCGCCGGAGGGTGCCGTTGTCCCATCCCCGCTCTACCGGACACGATTGCAGGCCTCGGCTCAGGGCCGGGGATGCGAAGATGTTGTGAACGAGGAACAGACACCGTCACCACCCGCTTCATGCGGGTGGTCCAACTCACGCGCTCCCCGCCAGACAGGCGGCGAGATCCTGGCCTTTACCGCAGCCCATGCACCGGGATCTTCCCCAAGCCAAGGCACCCGCCTGCCACGGCCCACCGCCGCGACCTGGATGGCCCGGATGAACCGGGCCATGACGGGGAGAAGCTGCCTGAGGGCCGCGGTCATAGGCATTCAGAAAAGCCAAAGACCCAAAAGGACCGAATCGAGTCGACCGAGATGCATGCGCCCTCGGTCTGTCCTTGGCCCGAAACTGGCCCGGGGTAGACGTCGCTCAGGGAATGAACACGGTATAGGTCACATCGACCTCGAAATCATAGGTGCCCAGGGACAGGTCATAACCCGACAGGCTGCCCGCGCCGATGGAATAGGCCAGATCGAATCGCACCGACTGGTCGGCCAGGCTGCCGCGGCTGGCGGCGGTGCGTTGGTTGCCGGTGAACACATTGCCGCCATTGAGCAGTGTGAACAGGTTGGGATAGCTGGTCATGCCGCCGGTCGGCCCGCCCGAATGGGGAAACTGTGCGGCCGAGCCGAAGGCGAGCCCGTCATCGCCGTTCAGCGTGACGGACATGTCGAGGCGCGTGATCAGCATCATGATCCAGTTGGTGCCGCTGGAGGGAAAGTCGGTATCGGCATCAATGGAGAAGGGCACGTTCGAGGCGACATAGAAGCTGGAACGCGATGTGGTCGCGCTGACCGCCGCGGAGGTGTCGGTGTCGATGCTGAACGGGGTGAAGCTGTCCGAGGTATTGGTGATGCCGTCGCCATTGGTGTCGGTGTTGAAATCGCCGCCCGGAGCGTCTTCAAGGACGAACGGCATGGTTCCGGCGGAATTGACGCCGTCGGAGGTCGAGACCAGCGTTCCGGTGACCACGGTGTGGGCATCGCCGGAAATGAGGTCGGCATCACCGGATGTGGCGGCGCTGGTGCCCGAGCCGGTATCGATCAAGAAATCGACCGCCGTCGGGGCCGAACCGCCATTATCGGCGCTCCAGACCACGACGGCGCCGATCACCTCGAAGCCGGCGCGGTCATTGATGGCCGCGGTCGAGGTCATCGGGGCGAAACCCGCGGCGAGGGCAAGGATCAGGCGGCTGTAACGAATGACGCGCTCCCAAACTGAATGTTCAGCGCCCGAAAGGAACATTCCGGGCTTAAAATTGGCTGAAATGATTCGGGGAGAATCCGCGGGTGCCTAGGGCCTGGCCGAAATCTCGATCTGACAGGCCGAGAGGTTGGTCCCGCCATGGCTGCGGATCGCGACTTCTACCGCCTGCGCCTCGGCAGGGCCCCGCCGGGCGGCGGTCCGCGCCGAAGCGGTATAGATCCGGTGGGCCGAAGCGCCTGGCCGGACCGGTGTCTCGGTGATCGCCGGGCCGGGGATCTGTGCGGCCGGACGGTCTGCACTGACCGAGACCGTCACCGTTGCGTGGCCGGGCAGGGCGGGCGCGGGGCAGGCCAGATCAATGGTAAAGCCTGTGTTCGAGGCAATTTGCAGACGCCGTTCGCGGGTGGCCGGACCCGTCGCCTCGAGCGGTGTGAGCTGTCCGGTCAGCACCGGCCGCTCGCCGGCGGTCGCCGGATACGGCATGGACGGGCCAGGAAGGCGGATGGTCTCGGCGCGGCCCGAGAATGCGCCATCTTCCCAGGCCATGACGATCGGCCCGGCGGCGAAGTGCACCCGGTGGCTGATCTGGGCATCGGCCGGCCCGGCAAGCGCGGCGGCGCCCAGTGCCAGGGTCAATCCTCTCCATCCGGGCCGGATGCCGGAGCTGTCCATGGTAAAGGCCCTTCGTCATGCTCGCACTCGGCGTTAAGGTCGCAAAAACCATGCCGGCTCCCCGTGTGCATTGACGCATTTGCCGCGCGCGCCTAGCCAGTGGGTGAAAGAGGCACGACAAGCGAGGCGCTCCATGGCTGATGACTGGAACATGCCGGAAGGCGAGCTGATGAAGGGCAGGCGCGGCGTCATCATGGGCGTTGCCAACCAGAACTCCATCGCCTGGGGCATTGCCCGCCAGCTTGCCGCGCAAGGGGCCGAACTGGCTTTCACCTATCAGGGCGAGGCGCTGGAGCGCCGCGTGCGCCCGCTGGTCGAGAGTCTCGGCATGAACACGATGATCCCGGCGGATGTCAGCGATGACGCCTCGATGGATGCGGCCTTCGCCGCGATCGCGGACAAATGGGGCAGCATCGATTTTCTCGTCCATTCCATCGCCTTTGCCGGCAAGGAGGAGCTTCAGGGCTCGATGGTGGAGAATACCACCCGGGACGGCTTCGCCCGCGCCATGGAAATCTCGGTCTACAGTTTCATCGATGCCTGCCGCCGCGGCGCGCAACTGATGCCCGATGGCGGCTCGATCATGTGCATGACCTATCTCGGCGCCGAACGGGTCGTGCCGTCATACAATGTCATGGGCGTGGCCAAGGCCGGCCTGGAAGCGGCCACGCGCTATGCCGCGCGCGATCTCGGACCGAAGGGGATCCGGGTCAACGCCATCTCGGCCGGCGCCATGCGCACCCTGTCACTTGCCGGTATCCGCGGCGGGAAATCCCTGATGAGCACGGGGCGCGACTGGTCGCTTCTCAAGGATGACACGCAGATGGAAGGCGTGGCCGGTTGCGCGCTCTACCTGCTCTCGCCGCTGGGCCAGTCGATCGCCGGCGAGGTCATCCATGTCGATGCCGGCTTCCATGCTGTCGGCGTGCCCGAGACAGGCGAATAGGGCAGCCGCGGCGATGGACCCACGCCGCGCCGCTCGACCGGCCGGACCTTACAGGAGCATCTGCGCAAGCTTGCGCTTGTGCCAGGCGGCATCGCCATGCTGCGAGGCGTGCCAGATGGCCCGGCGGCGATACAGGTGTGCATCGCAATCATAGGTGAAGCCAAAACCGCCATGGAACTGGATCGCCCGGTCGGCAGCGAAGGATAACGCCTTGTCGGCCGCCGTTTTGGCCATGCGCGTGGCGACCTCGCCGGTGCCCTGTTCGGTAAAGCTGTGTGCGGCGCTGTAGAGGTGCGAACGGGCCTGCTCATACGTGACATAGGCATCGACGCTCGGATGTTTCAGCGCCTGGTAGCTGCCGATCAGCTTGCCGAACTGTTTGCGCGTGTTGAGATAGTCAATCGTGTAATCGATACAGGCCTGGGTGCAGCCCGTCATCTCGGCCGTGGCCAGCAGATTGGCGGCGAGATGGATATGGGAGAGTGCGGCGCGCGCTTTCCCCGTGTCCAGAAGCTGGCTCGAGGGCACCGAAATCCCGTCCAGCGTCAGCTCGAAGCTGCGGCGTGTTTCGTCGATCACGGTTTCACGCCGCAGCGCGCCGTCGGGCAGGGCCTCCGTCTCGATCAGGACCAGCGCCGGAGCGCCGTCATGAAACACCGAAGCGATGACAAGACCGGCCGTCGCGGCATTCTCCACGAAGAGTTTTTGCCCCGACAATGAGAGTGTCGCGCCGCCTTCGGCCGTTGCGGTGACGGCTTCGAGGTCCCAGTTGCCGTCGGCCTCCATAAGGGCGAGCGTGGCCGGCATGCCCTCCGCCAGCCGTGGCAGCCAGGCGGCTTTCTGGGCTTCGGTACCGCCGGCAAGCAGCGCCTGGCCGGCCAGCGTCGTCGAGACGAAAGGCCCGGCCATCAGCCGCCGGCCCATCTGTTCGACCACCGGCACGACTTCGGCCAGGCCAAGCCCCACGCCGCCATATGCCTCGGGAATCGCGATCCCCAGCCAGCCGAGTTCCGCCATTTCCTGCCAGACGGCCGGGTCATGCCCAAGTGAGTCACGGATGAGTGCGCGTACCCGCTCGACGGGTGAGCGCTCGCGGCAGAAACTCTCGGCGACTTCGAGAAGGTCGGCCTGTTCTTCGCTGAAACCGATGCGGCCCAGGTTTTCCATTGTCATGAACTCCCGTGCGCCGATCAGCTTTTCGGCAGGCCGAGCACATGCTCGCCGATGATATTGTGCTGGATCTGCGAGGTGCCGCCTCCGATCGTCGCCGAAAAGGCATTGAGGTATCCGCGGGCCCAGATGCCCTCATCCACGGCATTCTCGTCGCCGACATAATAGCCGGCCCGCGGCCCGGTCAGCGTCACGGCGAATTCATTCAGGCGGCGGACGAGTTCGGTGCTCATGAGCTTGGAGGACAGCGCCAGGCCCATGGGCCGGTCCGACGTGAGTGGTGCAACCTTCTGGCGCTCCTGGCACAGCCGGTTGGCCTGGATCTCGATGATGAAATCCATGAGCCTGTCCTGCATCACCGGATCCTCCATCAGGGGCTCGCCGCCGCGCATCATCCGGCGGGCGAGATCGAGGACGTCGAAGGCATCGCGTTCGGTGATGACATAGCCGCCCGGCTGACCGCCGCGGGCCCCACGCTCGTATTCCAGGGTGCGCATGGCCACCTTCCAGCCCTCGCCTTCCGCGCCGATCAGCCCGTCGGCCGGGATGCGCGCATCGGTGAAGAAGGTCTGTGTAAAGCCGTATTCGCCGGTCAGCTTGCGAATGGGGTGGGTTTCGACCCCAGGGATCTGCATCGGCGCCAGGAAGAAGCTCAGGCCGTCATATTTGCGCGGCGCATCCGGATCGGTGCGCGCCAAGAGGATCATGTATTTCGCGTAATTGCCCTGTGTGGTCCAGATCTTGGAGCCGTTGACGACATATTCCTCGCCCTCGCGCACGGCGCGGGTCTGGGCGTTGCCGAGATCGGAGCCGTGTTCGGGTTCGGAAAAGCCCTGGCACCAGATATCCTCGGCCGACAGGATGCCCTTGAGGTATTTCGCCTTGTGTGCCTCGCTGCCGATATCCAGCAGGAGCGGACCGGTCCAGTTCAGGCCGATCGCATTGAGCATGATCGGGCCGTTATGCTTGCGCATGGCTTTCGTCGCGGCGCGCTGGAATGCCTCCGGCAGGCCCCCGCCGCCATATTCCCGGGGCCAGGCCGCCCCGAGATAGCCCGCTTCCCAGACCTTGTTCTGCCACTGGCGCAGGAAGTCGAATTGCTGGTCCGTGCCGACTTCCATGAAGGTCAGCGGCAGCATGAAGCCGGGATCGGGGTCCACATTCTCCGCAAACCAGGCATCGGCCTCGGCGGCAAATTCCGCCAGTTCCTTTTCATTCACCTCGCTCATACCCGTCCTCCCGAGACACGCCCTGTCCGGCGATATTTCACTACACTTCGGGGTTAGGACCGCTCCCGACGGGGGTCAACACGCAAACCGGCTTCGCGCCGGGGCAGGCCTTGGCGTCATGTCTGCGGGCCGGACAATCCGGGAAGTGGTGGAGCCAGGCGGAATCGAACCGCCGACCTCTTGAATGCCATTCAAGCGCTCTCCCAACTGAGCTATGGCCCCGACCGGGTGACTTGGGAACCGCGGTGTTTAAGCGCGGTCTGCGGCGAAATCAAGTCCTGTCATCATCCGGCTTGTCCTCGCCGGGACTGCCTTCATCCTCCTCGT
Source organism: Alphaproteobacteria bacterium (assembly GCA_009909065.1). Lineage (GTDB taxonomy): Bacteria > Pseudomonadota > Alphaproteobacteria > Caulobacterales > Hyphomonadaceae > UBA5336. Next base: position 34,558 of record JAAANZ010000022.1, read on the forward strand.
CGAGATCGATGCTGGTTTCGCCGTCGATCTCGAAATCCTCTTCCTCGTCATCGAGGATCACATCGTCTTCATCATCATCGACCCCATCATCGGTGAATCCGGGCGGCACCTTGGCGCCGGTGACCTCATCGCTGTCTTCGTCGTTCGAGCTTTCGATCACGACCTCGTCCGTATCACTTCCCAGTTCGCGCGTGGTGACGCTGTCGTCTTCGTCGTCTTCCGCGCTTGCGGCGGCGCGGCCGGTGTCGGGCTCGGCCTCGACATCCTCGTCGTCTTCTTCAGGGCGGGGCGCGTTGGCGGTCCTTGCCTTCAGCTTGGCTTTCGTGGATTTCACAAGATCATCGTCGGGATCGAAGCTGGCACCGCATTTCGGGCAAATGGCGGGCCGCTTGTTGAGATCATAGAATTTGGCATTGCACTCCGGGCAGAGCTGCTTTGTCCCGAGATCGTCCTTGGCCACGGTCGCCACCCCTTGAAACTAATCTGCAAGCTGTTTTTTCCGCGGCGGCGCTTGCCAGAAACCCCTGTGCCTGTCAAAGCGCAAAACGCAGGCTCCGAACTTTCAGAAGGCGTCCCAGTGTACTGGACCTCATATCCTGTTCCGGCCCTTCGCGGCATCGTCGCGGCGCCGCCGGACAAGTCATGCTCCCATCGCGCCGTCATTCTCGCCGGGCTTGCCACGGGAACGAGTGAAATCCACCGACTGCTCGAAGGCGAGGATGTTCTGCGCACTGTCGATGCCATGCGGGCGCTGGGCGCCGGGATCGAACCGTCCGGTCCCGGCCACTGGAAGATCACCGGTGTCGGCCCGCGCGGGCTTTCCAGCCCGGAGCGCGCGCTCGATTTCGGCAATTCCGGCACGGGCTCCAGGCTGGTGATGGGGGCCCTGGCCGGCTTTCCCGTCACGGCCCGGCTGGTCGGCGATGAAAGCCTGACAGCGCGGCCGATGAACCGCATTCTCTCGCCGCTTCGCAGGATGGGCCTGACGGACACGGCGCGCGAGGATGGCCGGCTGCCGTTCACGATCACCGGCCGCGCGAGGCTGCGCGCCATCAGTTACGAGCCGCCGGTGGCATCGGCGCAGGTCAAGTCGGCCGTGCTGCTGGCCGGGCTCAACGCCGAGGGCGTCACCGAAGTGTGCGAGGCGCGCGCGACCCGCGACCATACCGAGCGGATGCTGCGCGGCTTTGGTGTCGGCGTGAACACCTCGTCCTTCGGCGACACGGGCCGGCGCATCGGCCTTGCCGGCGGACAGTCGCCAGGCGCGCTGGGCACGTCGATTCCCGGCGACCCTTCATCGGCGGCCTTCCTTGCGGGGGCCGCGCTGATCTCGCCGGATGGAGAGGTGCTGGTCGAGAATGTCATGTCGAATTCCACGCGGGACGGCATTTTCGATGCCCTGACCCTGATGGGAGCTGCCCTGGGCGCAGAGGAGGCCTTCGAGGCGTCCGGCGAACGCCAGATCAACCTGCTGGTGTCCACATCTTCGGGCCTCAGGGGGCGCGAAATCCCCGAACGCCTGGTCCCGGCCATGATCGATGAATTCCCGATCCTTGCGGTCGTCGCGGCTTTTGCCGATGGCGTCACCGAGGTGCGCGGGGCCGGCGAATTGCGCGTGAAGGAAACCGACCGGATCGGCGCCATAGTCGACATGTTGCGGGCCAATGGCGTGAGCGCCGAGGAACGCCCCAACGGTTTCGTGATCGAGGGGTGCGCCGGTCCCCCGCCCGGCGGCGGGCGGGTCGAGACGCGCCATGATCATCGCATCGCCATGAGCGCTCTGGTCATGGGCACGGCGTCGCAGAACCCGGTGAGCGTCGACGACATCTCGATGATCGCGACAAGCTATCCCGACTTCATGGATCACATGTCCCGTCTCGGGGCGGATATTCGCCCGGCATGACGGGACGGGTTGAAATCCATCGCGGCAATATTCTCGACCTGAATGTCGATGCCATCGTCAATGCCGCCAACTCAACACTGATGGGCGGGGGCGGTGTCGATGGAGCCATCCATCGCGCGGCCGGCCCGCAGCTGCGCCAGGCGTGCATGCCGCTCGCGCCATGCCCCGCCGGTGAAGTGCGCGTCACGCCGGGTTTCTCGCTCAGGGCCGAATGGGTCTTCCATACTGTGGGCCCGGTCTGGCGCGGCGGCGCCGAGGGTGAGGCCGCCACGCTGGCGATGTGCTATGAGGCCTGCATGGAGGAGCTGGTGCAGCGCGGGCTCGCCACGATCGCGTTTCCGGCGATCTCGACCGGCGCCTATGGTTTTCCGCTGGGAGAGGCGGGCGATATCGCCGTCCGTGTGACGCGGCGTTACGCGGCCCGGAGGGACCTGACGGTCTATCTGGCCGCGTTCGACGGCGAGACCGCCGAGGCCCTTGGAAAAGCGCTGACACGCAGCCCGAAAGCCGATTGAGGAAGCGGCCATGATCATCGCCATTGACGGGACCCTGGCCTCTGGGAAGGGCACGATCGCAAGGCGGCTCGCGGGCTGGTTCGGTCTGGCACATATGGACACAGGCCGGCTCTATCGCGCGACCGGGGTGGCTGCGCTGAAGAATGGCACGGATTTCGCCGATAGCGGCGCTCTGGCCGCCCTCGCGCGCAGCCTTGATCTCAGTGATTTCGACGAAACCGAACTGAGAACGGGAGAAGCCGGGCAGGCGGCGAGCCGTGTGGCCGCCTTGCCCGAGGTGCGCGCGGCCCTTCTGGAACTCCAGCGCGCCTTTGCCCGCCAGCCAGGCGGTGCCGTGCTCGACGGGCGCGATATCGGGACCGTTATCTGCCCGGATGCGGATGTGAAGCTCTGGGTGGATGCGCGCACCGAGATCCGGGCTGCGCGCCGTCTGAAAGAGCTGCAGGCGGCCGGCGAGACGCTTTCGCTCGAGGAGATGATCGCCGATCTGAAGGCCCGCGATGCCCGTGACAGCGCGCGCGCGGATGCGCCGATGAAACGCGCGCCGGATGCGGTCTTGATCGATACGTCCGATCTGACTATAGACGACGCTGTGGATATGGCGCGCAGGGCTGTGGAAGGCCGGCTCGCCCAACAGGATCGAGGCTGCCTCTAGCGACGTGCCGTTTTCGGTGGCGCGCTAAAACCAAAGGGCAGCGACCACGCCAAAAACAGTTTCAACCCGCTGCCGTTGGCTGCGGGCATTTTGCCGTTTGATTGCGGCGGGGTGCCCGGCCGCCGGCAGCGTCAATCTCTCAACCTGGACCCCTCATGGACAACCCTGAAACCCTGAACCCCTCGACCGACGACTTTGCCGCCATGTTCGAGGACAGTGCGGCCGCCACCGCGATGACCGAAGGCAAGGTCGTACCGGCCACCGTGATCTCCATCGAGAATGATGCCGTCGTGGTCGATGTTGGCCTCAAGACCGAAGGGCGCATTCCGCTCAAGGAATTCGGCCCCGACGACGAGATGCCCAAGCCCGGCGAACTGGTCGAGGTATATCTCGACCGGATCGAAAATGCGCTCGGCCATGCCGTGCTCTCGCGTGACAAGGCGCGCCGTGAGGAAAGCTGGATCCGCCTCGAGGACGCCTTCAATGCCGACCAGCCGGTCAAGGGTGCCATTGTCGGCCGGGTTAAGGGCGGGTTCACTGTCGACCTCGGCGGCGTGAATGCCTTCCTTCCCGGTTCGCAGGTGGATATCCGCCCGGTGCGCGATATCGGCCCGCTGATGGGAGAGACCCAGCCCTTCCAGATCCTCAAAATGGATCGTCCGCGTGGCAATGTCGTGGTTTCGCGCCGGGCCATCCTGGAAGAGAGCCGCGCCGAGCAGCGTGCGGAGATCGTCGCCGAGATGGCCGAAGGCGATGTCCGCGAGGGCGTGGTCAAGAACATCACCGATTACGGTGCCTTCGTCGATCTCGGCGGCATCGACGGCCTGCTTCACGTAACGGACATGAGCTGGAAGCGCATCAGCCATCCCAGCCAGGTCGTCAATGTGGGTGATACGGTGAAAGTGCAGATCATCCGTATCAACCAGGACACCCAGCGCATCTCGCTCGGCATGAAGCAGCTCGAGGCCGACCCTTGGGAAGGCATCGATGTGAAATACCCGGTTGGCACGCGCCTGAATGGCCAGATCACCAATATCACCGATTACGGCGCCTTCGTGGAACTGGAAGACGGTGTCGAGGGCCTCATCCACGTCTCCGAGATGAGCTGGACCAAGAAGAATGTTCATCCCGGCAAGATCGTTTCCACCTCGCAGGAAGTGGAAGTCGAGGTGCTGGACGTCGATGCCGACAAGCGTCGGATCTCGCTCGGCCTCAAGCAGACCCAGGACAATCCGTGGGCGGCCTTCCTTGCGGAATATCCCGTCGGATCCGAAATCGAAGGAGACGTGCGCGGGATCACGGAATTCGGCCTGTTCGTCGGGCTGGGACCGGAACTCGATGGCATGGTTCACATCAATGACATCGCCTGGGATGCCTCCGGTGAAGAAGCGATCCAGCGTTACCAGAAGGGCGATTCGGTGCGCGCCAAGGTGCTCGACGTCGATATCGAGAAAGAACGTATCTCACTCGGCATGAAGCAGCTCGAGGGCGATCCGATGTCCGAGGGGTCGGTGCGCCGCGGGGCCGTCGTTACCTGTACGGTCACGGAAGTGGCTTCCGGCGGTATCGAGGTCGAGTTCGGTGACCCGGCCATGAAGAGCTTCATCCGGCGCTCGGACCTGTCGCGCGACCGTTCGGAACAGCGCCCGGAGCGTTTCGCCGTCGGCGACAAGGTCGATGCGCGCGTTCAGAGTGTCGACAAGAGCTCGCGCCGAGTGACGCTGTCGATCAAGTCGCTCGAAATCGCCGAGGAGCAGGAAGCGGTCAAGCAATACGGCTCGGCCGACAGCGGCGCGTCCCTGGGTGATATTCTCGGCGCGGCCCTGGCGCAGGGCGATGCCGAATCCGGCCCCACGGCCAGCGACAAGGAATCTGCCAAGGCGGCCGCGGAGAAGACCGACAAGGGCGCCAGCGCGGCGGATATCGACAGGATGGATGCGCGTGGCCGTCTGGCCGAACCGCAAGGCGAACCCGACGACCTGAAGAAGATCAAGGGTGTCGGCCCGAAGCTGGAGGAAAAACTCCACGAGGCCGGCATCTTCCATTTCTGGCAGGTCAGCGCCCTCAAGCCCGAACAGATCGCGGATCTTGAGGAGGAAATGAGCTTCCCCGGCCGGATCGAGCGCGACGAGTGGATTGCCCAGGCCAATGCGTTCATGAACGAATAGGGCCTGACAAGATAAATTTCCCGAAACCTGTGCGGCGGGGGCTTACGCTCCCGCCGCAAATGCGTTTAATATCAATATCATGCTCAGATCCGAACTCGTTGCCAAGCTGGCGGACAAATACAGCCACCTTCCGCCGGATGACCTGGAAAAGGTCGTCGCGATCATTCTGGACGAGATTGCCGAAGCCCTGGCGCGCGGCGACAGGGTCGAATTGCGCGGTTTCGGGGCCTTCTCCGTGCGCCATCGCGATGCCCGTCGCGGGCGCAATCCGCGAACCGGCGAGGCGGTGGACGTGCCGGCGAAATCGGTGCCCTTCTTCAAGGCCGGCAAGGAGTTGCGCGCGCGCATCAATGATGGGCACGACCCTGAAGCACGCTGAAGCGCTGGGCGTTCTTTTCAGTCCAATACTGTGCTTTACACCACTGTTTTTGAAAGAATTTTTCAGACGATTCCGTGTGCCCCGAAGTGGCTTCAAGCAGCCCCATCTTTGCGTTCGAGATAAGCTCGCAGCGCCTTTGCGAGCGCGCGCGGATAGAGCCGATGCTCCTCTTCGAGAACCCGGGCGGCCAGTGTATCCGGCGTGTCGCCGGGAAGAACCGGCACGTCTGCCTGCTCGATGACCTCGCCCTCATCGACGCCTTCGCTGACATAATGGACTGAGCAGCCAGCCCGTTGATCGCCTGCGGCGATCGCGCGGGCATGGGTGTCGAGGCCCGGATATTTCGGCAGCAGCGAAGGATGGATATTGACCAGTCGGCCGGTCCAGCGGCGCACGAACCAGGCGGTGAGCACGCGCATGAAGCCGGCGAGCGCAATGAACTCCACGCCATGGCGCGCCAGGACACGATCAAGCTCGCGTTCGAAGGCTTCGCGATCCTTGCCGAAGGGTTTGTGGTCAATGCTGGCCGTGGCAAGTCCGGCTTTCGCCGCGGTGTCGAGCCCCCCGGCGCCGGGGCGGTTCGAAACGACCAGCACGGGCTGTCCCGGCCATTGCGGGTTCCTGGACGCTTCCAGAATGGCGGCCATGTTGGAGCCGCGCCCCGAGATCAGGATGGCCAGCGGGACGCGCCTCATATTCGGGCCAGTTCGCCGATGACAAATGCGCTCTCGCCCGTCTCGCGCAGCAGCGCCTCGACTTCGCCGAAGCGGTCCGGGCGGATGGCGAGCACCATGCCAATTCCCATATTGAATGTGCGCTGCATCTCGCCGGGGGCCACGTCGCCGGCTTCGGCGATCCAGTCGAAAACGGGCGGGACTGTCCAGCTGGCCGGGTCGATGCGGGGTGTGAGACCGCCTGGACACATGCGCGGCACGTTCTCGGTCAGGCCGCCGCCGGTGATATGCGCAAGGCCCGTGACGAGCCCCGCGCGAATGAGCGCAAGGACGGGCTTGATATAGAGTCGCGTCGGGGTCAGCAGCGCCGCACCGAGCGAGTCTTCCGCGAACGGGGCGCGATCGCTGTATTTCAGGGCGCTGCGCTCGACCACGCGCCGGATCAGGGAATAGCCGTTCGAATGCGGGCCGGAGCTTGCCAGTCCGATCAGCAGGTCGCCCGCGTCCATCTCGTCATGGCGTGGCAGCAGGGCCGCGCGTTCCGCCGCCCCGACGACAAAACCGGCGAGATCGTAATGGCCCGGCGGATACATGCCGGGCATTTCGGCGGTCTCGCCGCCAATCAGGGCGCAACCGGCCTGGCGGCAGCCCTCGGCAATGCCGGCAATCACCGATTCCGCCGTGCCGGCCTCCAGCTTCCCGGTCGCGAAATAATCGAGAAAGAACAGCGGCTCGGCGCCCTGTGCGAGCACGTCATTGGCGCACATGGCCACAAGGTCGATCCCCACCGTGTCATGCCGGCCGGTTTCGAAGGCCAGCATCAGCTTGGTGCCGACGCCGTCGGTGCCAGAGACGAGAACCGGATCGTCATAGCCGGCCGCGCGGGGATGGAACAGGGCGCCGAAACCGCCAAGCGAACCCATGACACCGGGGCGGGCGGTTGCTTTCGCGTGCGGCCCGATCGCGCGCACGAGCGCATCTCCGGCCTCGATATCGACACCGGCATCGCGATAGGTCAGCGGGGAAGGCTTTTCATGCGCACTCATGAATCAGCGTCACTATCATGCGAAAATTGTTCAAGCCAGTGAAAGCGCCTGTTCCGGCTACGCTCCGGGCCTGCTATGAGTTGCCAAGTGTGCAGAGGAGCTTTGTCGCCATGATTCGTGCTGTTGCCCTTCTGGCTCTTTCCATACTCGCGCTGGCGTGGCCTGCGGCGGGCGATACCCGCGCGGTTTACACGATCACCGATATCGAGGTCGATGAGACCGCGCCGAGTGTCATCGAAGCCCAGCAGCGCGCCCTTGCCACGGCCCGGCGGGTCGGCGCCCAGCGCTTGATCGAGAAGATAACACTGGCTGCAGACCGGCTGCAGGCCGGCGGTATCCATATCGACGAGGCGGCGGCCGAGCGCCTGGTCGCCGCTGTCGATGTCCAGGAAGAAACCCGTGGCGGCGGGCGTTATCGCGGCGTCCTGTCGGTGGTTGGCAATCCGCGCACCGTGCGCGCCTGGCTTCAGGAACGCGACATCCCCTATCTCGACCGGCAGGCGCCGCTGGCCATGCTGGTGCCGGTGGGCAATGGCGATGATGATCTGGCCTGGGCGTCGGCCTGGCCGGAGCGCGCTGACGGGCGGCTGGCGCCCTATGTCACGGCGATGACCGGCGCCTATACGGAAAGTGCGCAATTCATCGATCTGCGCGACGAGATTGGCGGGCTCGGAGCCGAACGCGCCGTGATCGCGAAGCTCCTCGGCCGTGAAGGCAATTACAGTGTGCGCCTGACCCTTGTCACCGGCGCGGGTCGTGTCCCGCTCGGTCAAACGTCTCGCGCGCCCACGCTCGAAGATGCCGTGGCCGATGCCGAATTGCGCCTCAGTCAGACCTGGAAACGCGAATCCATGGTGCGCAGCGACACGCGCACGCTCGTCGAGGCCAGCCTGCTTTATACTTCCATCGCCGAGTGGAACACGCTGCGCCGGGCGCTGGCGCGCTCCCCGCTTGTCTCGGACTTCCAGACCGAGGCCGTCTCGCGCGACGGGGCACTGGTGAGCTTCGCCTATGCCGGCGACACCCGGAGGCTTCAGCGAGACCTGCGCCAGCGCGGCGTGGCGCTCGATGACGACGCGGCCGGCTTTGTGCTGACCTCGGCCGTTTCGGGAGCATTGTGAGCGCGAGCGGGGACAACACACCGCTCCAGCTCAGCCTGGATTTTCCCCGGCCGGCACCGGCGCTCGATGAACTTGCCGTGTCTCCAAGCAATGCCGGGGCGGTGGCGCGGCTGAAACAGAGCCGGGACTGGCCGATCGCGGCGATGGCGCTCATTGGCCCCCCGCAAAGCGGCCTGACGACGCTCGCGGCGGCCTGGGCCGGCCGGTCTGGCGGATATCATTTAAGCCCGGAGCGTTTCGAGAGTCTTTCCCCGGGCGAGGTCGATTCGCTTGCCACCCGAAACACGGCCATCGACCCGGCCGGCGGGCTCGGCGATGAGGCGCGTCTGCTGTCGCTGATCAACCAGGTGGGCGCGCGCGGCGGTCGCCTCTTGCTGACGGCAAACACGCCGCCGTCCCAATGGCCGGTGTATCTCGAGGATCTTGGCTCACGGCTGCGATCGATGCCGGTGGCCGAGATCCGGGCGCCCGATGATGCGATGATCCGGGCGCGGCTGATGGCGGCCTGTTCGCGGTATTTCTTTCGCCTGCCGGAAGATGTCGCGAATTTTCTGGTTCTGCGCCTACCGCGCAATTATTCCCTGCTTGAACACTATGTGCAGCGACTGGCAGGAACGGTCACGGGATCAGGGCGCGACCTGACCCTGCCGCTGGCACGCGAAGTGCTTCGACTGGAGCTGGGCAGCGATGACGACGACACGCAAGAAGAAGAAGGCTGAAGCACACATGGCCGACGCAGATCGCGAGTCTTCCGAAAGCGCTCTTTCCGGCACCGATGCGCGCACGCTCATGTCGCAGCCCGAGCGGTTCCTGAACCGGGAATTATCCTGGCTGAAATTCAATGAGCGCGTGCTCGAGGAAGCGGCCAACCGTTCGCATCCCCTGCTGGAGCGGCTGCGATTCCTGTCGATCTCGGCCAGCAATCTCGATGAGTTCTACATGGTGCGCTATGCCGGGCTGCGCGAGCAGGTCCGCGCCGGGATCACGCGCCCGAGCCAGGACGGGATGACCCCGTCGGAACAGGTCGCCCGGATCGAGGATGAGGCCGGCCTCCTTATGAATGCCCAGCAGGAATGTTGGCAGGAGCTTCGCCAGTCGCTGGCCGATGAGAATATCCGCGTGCTGGACGGCAAGTCCCTGACCAAGGCTGACAGGTCATGGCTGAAGGGCCATTTTCAGGAGCGGATCCTGCCCATTGTCACGCCGCTGGCGGTCGACCCGGCCCATCCTTTCCCGTTCATCCCGAATCTCGGCTTTGCGGTGGCCTACAGCCTGAAGGCCAAATCGGGCGGTGACACGATGACGGGACTTGTCCCGCTTCCCGCCTTCTCGCCGCGCTTCATCCGCCTGACGGAGCGCCGGAAGGGCGAGGCGCGCTATATCGCGCTGGAAGACGTGCTGACCCTTTTCCTCGAAGAGCTGTATCCCGGCTATGAACCCACGGGCAAATGCGCTTTCCGCATCGTGCGCGACAGCGATATCGAGATCGAGGAAGAGGCCGAGGATCTTATCCGTGAATTCGAGATACTCCTGAAACAGCGCCGGCGCGGCCGGATCGTTCGCATCAAGCTTGAGAAGAATGCGCCGAGATCGCTGCGCGAATTCATTCTGCGCGAGATCGGTGCCGAGCCGCAGGACGTGGTCATTACCGATGGCATACTGGGCCTTGCGCAACTGTCCGAGCTGATCGGTGATGAACGCCAGGACCTGCTGTTTCCCTCCTACGAACCGCGCTATCCCGAACGCATCCGTGAAATGGGCGGGAACTGCTTCAATGCGGTGCGGGCCAAGGACATCATTGTCCACCATCCTTTCGAGAGTTTCGACGTGGTGGTGCAGTTCATTCGCCAGGCCGCGGCCGACCCGGATGTGGTTGCGATCAAGCAGACGCTTTATCGCACAAGTTCCAATTCGCCCGTCGTCGCCGCACTGATCGAGGCGGCTGAGGCCGGCAAGAACGTGACCGCACTGGTCGAGATCAAGGCGCGTTTCGATGAGGAGGCCAATCTTCGCCTCGCCCGCGACCTCGAGCGCGCCGGCGTGCAAGTTGTTTACGGCTTTATCGAATACAAGACGCACGCCAAGGTCTCGCTCGTGGTGCGCCAGGAGGAGGGCGAGCTTCGCACCTACACCCATTTCGGGACGGGCAATTACCACCCGCAGACCGCGCGGATCTATACCGACCTTTCGCTGTTTACCGCCGATGACGCGCTGGGACGCGATGCCGGGCGGCTGTTCAATTTCGTCACCGCCTATCGTGACCCGCCCCCGCACGGGCCGGATTTCGAGAAAATCTCGATGTCGCCGGTCACGCTACAGATGAAGCTGATCGAAATGGTCGAGGCGGAGGCGCGCAACGCCCGTGATGGCAAACCCTCCGGGATCTGGGCCAAGATGAACTCGCTGGTCGATCAGGATGTGATCGACGCGCTCTATCTGGCCAGCCAGGCCGGCGTGCCGATCAATCTCGTCGTGCGCGGCATATGCTGCCTGCGCCCGCAGGTGCCCGGCCTTTCGGAGACGATCCATGTCAAATCGATCGTCGGCCGCTTCCTGGAGCATTCGCGGATTGTCTGCTTCGCCAATGGCGCCGAGTTGCCCTCGCGCCAGGCCCGTGTCTTCATTTCCTCGGCCGACTGGATGCAACGCAATCTCAAGCGCCGGGTCGAGGCGCTGGTCCCCGTGGAGACGACAGCGGTCCACCGGCAGGTGCTCAACCAGATCATGGTCGCAAATCTCAATGATGACCTGCAGAGCTGGCAGATGAACCCCGATGGCACCTATACACGTCTGAGCCCGCCGGGACGGACTGAGGGTTTCAGTGCCCATCACTATTTCATGGAGAATCCCAGTCTTTCCGGGCGTGGCAGCGCGCTGGAGGTTTCCTTGCCGCCCCGGCTCGATCCCCGGGACGGAGCCGCAAAGTGATGACCGGCTCCAGGTCGCGCCGGGTCGCGGTTATCGATATCGGCTCGAATTCCGTCCGCCTCGTCATCTATTCGGTCTGGCGGGCCTCGGCGCTTCCGATATTCAACGAAAAGGTCATGGCCGGGCTTGGCCGCGGGCTGAGCCTCACGGGGCAGCTCTCGCAGGACGGGCGCGAGGCGGCCCTTGCGGCCCTGCAACGTTATCGGGCCATACTGGATGCTCTGGAGGTTGGCGAAGTGCGCGCGGTGGCGACAGCGGCGGTCCGGGTGGCCTCGGACGGGGCGGATTTCGCGCGTGAAGCGGCGCTGGCCGCAGGCGTGCCGCTGACGATCCTTTCCGGCCGCGACGAGGGCCGGCTGTCGGCGGAAGGCGTGGCTGCGGGCATATATCGCCCGACCGGGCTTGTTGGAGATATTGGCGGTTCGAGTCTTGAACTGCATCCGGTCGGCGAGCGGATACTCACGCCGGGAGAGAGCCATATGCTCGGCCCGCTGTCCCTTGCCGAATTCGACAAGGCCGGCGGGCGCAAGATCCGCCAGTATGTGGAGAACGTGCTGGACTCCTCGGAAGCGATCCGCTTCGGCGCAGAGAAATTCTACGCGGTCGGCGGGGCGTGGCGTGCGCTGGCCAAGCTGAAAATGGCGCGTGACGATTATCCGCTACGGGTTCTCAATGCCTATCGCATGTCGGCAAAACATGTCTCGGAACTGACCGAATTCGTCCTGTCTGCACGCACGAGCAAATCGGCCAGCCAGGAGATTTCGCGCGCGGCTGGCCGGCGCGCTTCGCAACTGCACCTGACGGCGGCCGTGCTGGACACGATTGTCAGACTTGCCGGCGTGCAGGAGGTGATCATTTCCTCAGGGGGTCTGCGCGAAGGCGTTGTCCGAGACATGATCAATGGCGAGGAGGGCGCTCCGCTCATCGACGGTGTGATCGCGTTTGCCAAGCTCAATGATGCACAGGTCGCCTTCGGCCAGGCCCTCTGCGATTTTGTCGAGCCCGTATTCGAGGGGAGCAAGCCCCTGTTCGGCTCTCCGCAAGAGGATCGCCGCATCCGGCTGGCTGCCTGCCTGCTGGCCGATTCCGCGAGCCGGTTTCATCCCGACAACCGCGATGACATGGCCTATGAGCAGGCCTTGCGCGGGCCGTATTCGGGGCTCGACCATTCCCAGAGGGCGTATATCGCCGAAGCGATCGGCAATCGTTACGCGCGCGCCTTTCGGGTGCCGGCGGACGTTAAGGCGCTGTCATCCAAATCCGCTTCAGCGAGCGCCCGGCGGCTCGGCCTGTCCATGCGTCTCGGCGCGGTCTTTTCGGCGCGCTCGGCGCCGCTCCTGCAGCGCGCCCGCCTTTCAGTGACCCGCGAAAAGCTCCAATTCCGACTGCCGCGCGCCGATGAGCCTCTCGTCTCCGAAACCGTCCGCCGGCGCCTTTCGCAACTTGCCGACAATCTTGAGCGGGACGCCGAAGTGGTCTTCGAGTGAGACCGGCCGGTCAGAACAGCGCGTTATCCGCTTGAGGCGACGGGGCAGTCGGGGAGGATCAACATGGCGGGCAGTTGCGTGGCCTCGCTTGCGCAAGCGCCCGTGAAATCGGCGCTGGAGAGACCCTGTGCATCGGAAAAGTCCGTCCCCGCCAGCCGCGCGTCGAGGAAGCTCGCCCCCGAAAGATCGGACCCGGTCAAATCGGCGCCGGACAGGTTTGCGGAATTGAAGTCGCTGTCCTGCAACTGCGCGCGCGACAGGCGCGCACCTGTCAGGTCGCTGCTGGCGAACACGGCGCCGCGTGCAGAAAGGCCGTCGCCATTGATGCGCTCAAGGATGGCTGCGACCAGGCTGGCCTGCTCGAAATCGGCCCTTTCAAGCCGGGCCGAGGAAAAATCCGCCCCGTTGGCGGATACGCCGTCCAAGTGGGCCCGGGAAAGGTCGGCGCCGGAAAAGTCGGCCTTGTCGAGAACCGCGCCACTGAACCATGCGCCTTGGGCAGAGGCCTCAGTGAAGACGGCCGCAGTGGCCTGCAACTGGCGCAGATTTGCTCGGTCCATGACGGCCCCGGGATAATTGGCGCCGTCGAGCGTCCAGCCGACCATCTGTTTTCCAGAAAGGCTGCAATCGCTGCAGGATCCCGAATAGGACGGGGCCCAGGACACTTTGTCCGCCTGGGCACTGGCGGTGGAGCCAGTCCCGGAGATCAAGGCCAAAATGCCAGCTGATAAAGTAACCCTACCGAGCATACGGTAGTGATTAAAGAACTCGCCGGCGCTTAGAAACTGAAAATCTCTCCACAACTGTGATTTCTCACCGGCAGTGTGGCATGGACAACGCATCCGGAAGCCGCGTTGAGGCGTCGCCGCAGGCTTTCGAGAGTTGCTCGGAGGTCAGTCCTTTCGCGCCGGCCAGGTTGGCTCCGGAGAGATTGGCCCCTTCGAGCCGGGCGCCCGTCATGTCCGCGCCGCCGAAATAGGCCCCGACAAGGGTTGCCTGTCTGAGATCGGCGGCCACGAACCGCGCGCCGGTGAACCGGGCGCCAAACAGATTGGCAACCGAGAGATCGCAGCGGGCGAAATTTGCACCGTTCATGGTGGCAAGCGCCAGGTTGGCCTGTCTCAGGCGCGCTCCCGAGACGTCGATTCCGGCGAGGTCACGATAGGAAAGGTCGGCCTGGAACAGGTTGCATCCCGGACAGGACTCCCCGGCCTGAACCGCCGCGATTTCGCCGGCATCCTGGGCCAGCAGGGCCGGTCCCGGTACGGCCAGGGCAAATGCAGCGGCGACAGCGATATGTTTCAACATGGGCCAGCCTCTCAGAAGGGGAGTTCGCAATTCGCCCTTCACGCGCAAGTCACGGGCCAGCTTCGCCTTGAGCCCTGCCTCAGTTTGCCGTCTGCCGGGCGCCGCAGGTGTCGCAGGCAAGGCTGCCATCCTCCCCGCTCGCATGCAGCGTGAAACTGCCGCACTCCCCGCAGGGCTCACCGAGATAGTCCGGCATTCCATCGTCAAGGGCTTGGGCGATGGCCTCGCCGGGCGTGCTGGCGTCTTCGTCGGCATTTTCGTCCGGACTTGGACGGCGCTTGTCGAGAATGACGATATTGTCGGGCAGTTGCCCGCGCGAAAAGCCCCGCGAAATGAGCTGGGCCGCCTCTTCGGTGAAATTGTTGGCGCCGGCCTTCTCGATGGCGTCGCCCAGCCCCCGGCCGAGGCCATCATGCGTGGCATCTCCCAGTTCGGCCAGGTCCTCGCGCCCGAGATAGGAGACCGCGAGTTCGCGAAAGATATAGTCGAGGATCGATGTTGCCCGCCCGATCCGGTCATTCCCGGTAACCTCGCCAGCCGGTTCGAACCGGGTATAGACGAATGCATCGACATATTCGTCCAGCGGCACGCCGTATTGCAGGCCGAGTGACACCGAGATGGCGAAATTGTTCATCAGGGAGCGGAAGGCCGCGCCCTCCTTGTGCATGTCGATGAATATCTCGCCGAGCGAGCCGTCATCGAACTCGCCGGTGTGCAGATAGACCTTGTGTCCACCGACCGTGGATTTCTGGATATAGCCCTTGCGCCGGTCGGGCAGGCGGGTGCGGCGGGTCTCGCCGGCCGGGCCGGGCTGCGGCGCCTCGGCCGCCGCCGTCGGCGTGGCCGGCGGGGCGGGCATATCGTCTTCCTGCTCCAGTATCTCTTCGGCCAGGGCGTGGATACGGCTCATCCGTTCGTGAAGGCGCGCCGGCTCGGCCCGGCTTCCCGGGCTGATGAGCAGGCCGATACCGGCGGCCTGTGCCGCGGCGGCGTTGGCAAGCGCTTCGGGCGGCGCCAGGCGCGCGATCGGTGCAAGCGAAAGGTACGGCGCAAGCCTTTCAGCAAGCCCCAGCATGTCCCCGGTTGAGGGCGCCGCGTTGATTCCGGCCTCCTGTAAGGCCTGTCGCGCACGGCGCTCGGCCCAGCCTTCCACGGCGCGTTCGGCGGTTTCGATGTCGCGTCTGGAAAAACCGATGGCCGAGAGCAGTGCGTGACCGTCACTGTCGAAGCCTTCGGGCGCCAGGCGCAGATCGCCGGAAATGATCTCGTCGCCCAGCACCCAGCGTGAAAACGCCGCGTTCAGGGGCAGCCCTTCGCCAAGCGCGCGCTGGATCCGCGCGATCGCCTCGAGCGTAAACCCGCGCGCGCGCAGGCGGTCCGTTGAAATCTCTCCGGCCTCGCTCAGCGCTTCGCCCGCCGAAATTCGCGCTTCCAGGGCTGCAAGCGCGTCAGGGTCCCGCCGGCCGAGCGCCAGTCGCAGCACACGCGCCGGCACTGTGCCATCCGGGCCGTCCTCGACCAGGGCGCCGAGCGGGGAAAGGCCGTCGCTCGCCGGCGATATGAAAGCGGCTTGCTGGGCCAGCGGCAGAATGGCGAGCCCCGGGCCCTTGCGTGGGCTTGCCCTTCGCGGTGCCAGGGCGAGCCTGTCGGCCTGCGCCTTTCGAAAGGCGCCTCCGCGCGTCTCACTGGCCAGGAGTGCGAGGATCGCCTCGGCCAGGGCACATCCCTTATCCGTGGAAATGTCTTCCCCGAGGGCCAGCACCGCGCCGACAAGACCGGTGACCAGGACGAGCCCGTCCTCGCCGAGTCGCCCGCGAAGCGCCCCGGCCACATCGGCCAGCCGTTCGCCTTCCAGGCCGTCGGGCCCTACAAAGCCGGCGACATCGATGAGACTTGTCAGGGTTTCGGCTGGCGGCAAGTCACCGGGCGCCAACAGCAGCTGTCCGCCAAGCGACAGGAGGGTTTCCGCGTCAGCGCGCGCGTCCTCCAGCCAGTCCGCGTCCGCGATCCTGCAAACATGACCGGCGCCGCGGCCGGCCTTGTCCCTGAGCCGCCCGGCCAGACCGGGAAACCCCGCCGGATGGCACAGACCCTGCTCGATCAGTTCGGCCGGCACGCCTTCGTTCAACGCTCGGGCGAGATCGGGGTCGCGTGGCATGTCGCCCAGCGATTCGATCAGTTCCGCCATGGACAGGTGGGCGGCGGCCTCGACATGGCGGTCGGCGAGGGCATGGGCAGCCGCACCGATATCACCGGGCCGGCTGGCCGGCTGCGTCAGGTCCAGCCATTCGGCGCAGTCACGCAGTGCTGTGGGCGGCGCGACATTGGCGCGCTGCAGGGCCGCTTCGAGAATCGTGTCGCTGTCGGCGTTGTCCTGGCTCATCCTGACACCTTTCGGCCCTGTCGGCCCTTGACTGACTGTACCCGAGCTCAATTCACCGGATTCTGTGTCGGGCGCAAAGCGTATCGCGCGACTTGACGGCGTGCCAGTTGCGCTGCACTGCCGGCTGTAATTAATTTCCGGAGGGACCATATTCCGGTCACAAGGATGCAACAGGACTGTTTGCCGTGTTCATGAAAATCTTCACCTGGTGGAACTCCTCCACGCTCGGCGCCATTTTCGACATCCGCCGCCGCTCGAAATTCGTGGGCGAGGACGAGTACGGAAATCGTTATTATGAAGACCGGCGCGCCTCGCTGGATGACAAGGATTATCATCGCCGATACGTGATTTATCGCGGTCTGGCCGAGCCGTCCAAGGTCCCGCCGGAGTGGCATGGCTGGCTGCACCACACATTCGACGACCCACCGACGCAAGCGCCGCTCAGGCGCCGGGCCTGGGAAATCGACCATAAACCCAACATGACCGGCACGCTCTGGGCCAGCCGGCCGAAAGGCGCGATCGGCGCAGGGCGTGAGCGCCAGCAGTCCGACAGCGATTACGAGGCCTGGACCCCTGATGCGTGAGTCTCTCGTTGAAACCCTGATCGGCGCGCTCGTCGTCCTGATCGCCGTGGTGTTCCTCTGGTTTGCTCTGGCCAGCGGAAGCGAGAGCGCGGATGCGGGCGGCGACCGGCGTGAGCTGGGCGCGCGGTTCAGCTCTGTTTCCGGGATTTCGCGCGGATCGGATGTGCGCGTGGCCGGCGTCAAGGTCGGCGTGGTCAAATCCATCTCGCTCGACAAGGAGACCAATGAGGCCCAGGTGCGACTCGCTGTCGATGAGGGGATCCGGGTTTTCGAGGATGCCGTGGCGCGTGTGCAGACCGACGGGCTGCTCGGCAGCGCCTATATAAGTCTCGACCCGGGTTATGATGCGTTCGACCTTGGCCCCGTCACGGCCTGCGGGAACAACCGGCAACTGTTTGACGGATCGGGATGCGCGATGATCACCAATACACAGGGCAGTGTCGACCTGCTGACCCTTTTCGCGTCCTTCGCGGGCAACGGTTCCGGTGACACGGGCAGCTCCGAGGCCGGCAGTGGCACAGGCGCCGCTACAGGAGGGTATCCGGAGTGATCCTGACGCGGTGGATAGGCGCCATTGCGGCTGTCGGGCTTGCCGGAGGTCTCGCAGCGGCGCAGACGATGGGTGAGGATGGAAGGCCGCCTGCCGATCGCGGTGCAGAGGCGGCTTCGCAGACGGCTGAGCCGGCTGAAAAGGCGGCGGGCCCAGAGAACGAGACGGCAAATCCCGAAGACCGCTCGCGGACATGGAACAAGCGCCAGATCGCCACACTGCGCGGGCTCGACAAGATCACGGGGCGCTATCAGGACTTTCAGATGAAGGTGGGCGAGCCCCACAGGTTCGGGTCATTGCGGGTGCATTTGCGGGTCTGTTTCCAGACACCCCCAGAAGAAGTGCCCGAGAGCGCGGCATTCCTGCAGATCGATTCCCTCACCCCGATGAGCGAGGCCCTTGAGGAGCCGCCCGCAGACGAGGCACAGGAGGCCGACGAGGAGGAGCCGCGAATCTTTTCCGGCTGGATGTTTGCTTCCTCGCCGGGCCTCAATGCGCTCGAGCATCCGGTTTACGATATCTGGGTGATCGAGTGTGCACCGCCACCCCCGATGCCGGCCGTCGAGGAGGACGAGTAAGCCGGACTTCGCATCCGTGACGGCCGTGGGACGTAGATAACATGCCGTGCGGGGGACGGACGCAATTTCGCGATACGCCCCGGCGCTCCCCCGACGGGAAAATCGCTTTACTCAGCGGCGGTCTCGGCGGCGTGGAAGTCGGTGATGAATTCCCCTTCCCCGCCGGCATTTGCATCGCCATCTGCGGTGTCGGTTTCGTCGGGTCCGTCACCGCCTTCCGGTTCGCCCGGCAGTTTGAAATCCTCGGGCACAACGTCTGACAAGAGGCCCTCGGCCTCGAGATCGGCCTTGCCGGGCAGGACCGAGAGGCTCTCAAGCCCGAAATGCTCCAGGAAGGCGTCGGTCGTCGCATAGGTGACAGGACGGCCCGGCGTCTGGCGGCGACCCTTTATCCGGATCCAGCCGGTCTCCATCAGCGTGTCGATGATTCCCTTGGAGACCGCGACACCGCGCACCGCCTCGATCTCGGCGCGGCTTACAGGCTGGCCATAGGCGATAATCGCCAGTGTCTCCAGCGCGGCCTGGCTGAGTTTCTTCTGCTCACGGCGTTCCTCGACAAAAAGGAAATCGAGGTCGGGCGCACTCTGGAATCGCCATTTGCCGGCCACCTCGACCAGTTCGACCCCGCGGCCGCGATACTGGCTCTTCAGGGCCATGAGGACTTCGGCGGCATCGAAACCCTGCGGCAGGATTTCGGCGATGGCTTCAGCGGCCAGCGGCTCGCCCGCGGCAAACAGGATGGCTTCGGCGCGGCGGACCGCCTCGGCCATGCCGGTGCGCGGGCCCGGACCGGCCGTAACCTTTTCAGACTGGGCAGCAGGGCGAGCATCGCCAGCGGCGCGTTTGGCAAAGGAGAGCTGGCGAACGGCCTGGCGGATATTCTCCGGGGCATCCTCGAGACGTTCTGTATCAGGCGGTGTCATTGGCGGCCTCCATACTCTCGACAGGCGCGGCGCGCAGATAAAGCGGCGCAAAGTGAATCTCCTGACGCATCTCTACATCGCCGTCCCGTGTAAGTTCCAGCGCAGCGGAGAACACGGATGCAGTGACCGAACGCGTGGGCAGATCGGGTTCGATATTCCTGAGCTGGCCGCGAATGGTATCAAGACTGGCCCAGTCCTGCAGCTCGTGGCTCAGCGATTTCAGGCTGTCACGCGCGCTTTCCAGAGGCAGAACGAACTGTTTTTCGATCCTGTGCGGGGCCACTTTCGTCTTGCGGGCGCGAATACCGCCGAAAGCCTGTGTCAGGTGCCAGAGTGTGGTGTCATACTCGGTGTGCTTGACCACACGGGGCTGTTCGGGGGCGCCGCGCAGGAAGACACGTTCGCCCAGGATCGGGCCGGACATCAGCTCCTTTGCAGCCTCACGCATGGCCTCGAGCCGTCTCAGCCGGAAGGCCAGCCGCTCTGCCATGCCCTCGCTTTCCTCGCCCTCGGTCTCGACTTTCTCCGGTTTGGGCAGCAGGAGCCGGGATTTCAGATAGGCCAGCCAGGCGGCCATCAGGAGATAATCGGCGGCAAGATCGATCCGCCTGGCCTTCGCCTGGCTGATGAACTCGAGATACTGTTCGGCCAGGGTGAGGATCGAGACCTGTAAGAGGTCCACTTTCTGTCGCCGCGCCAGCTCCAGGAGGAGGTGCAAAGGCCCCTCATAGACGCCGGTATCGACGCAGAAGACGTCGCCGGCCTCGGCCTCGCCCGCCTCGGCCGACAGCGTATCGATGCTTACAGCTTCCTCGCTCATGCCAGGGCCCCGGTCGCCGGGATCAGTTCGTCAAGACGCTCGCGCGCCGCGGCCGGATCGAATGCCCGAGGCGGCCGGGCGGCGGCGTCGGCACGCTCGGCGCGCTCCAGGGCCTCGCCCGACAGGTCCGGCGTTGCCGCGGCGGTCTCGCGCATCCGCGCCAGGATTTCGCCCGGGTCGGACAACAGTCCCAGAGCCAGCAGCATCATATCGCAGCCCGCATCAAGCGCCCCTGACACGCGCTCGGCAAGACGCCCGCCAAGGGCTTTCATTTCGAGGTCATCGGTCATCAGCAGGCCGTTAAAGCCGATTTTTGTGCGGATGATGTCATTTATCACCGTTTTCGACAGGGTTGCCGGCTCTCCCGGCGCGATCGAATCATAGGCGATATGCGCTGTCATCGCCATTGGGGCATCGCTGAGCGCGGCAAACGGGGCGAAATCCGCCTCGAGCGCGTCCAGCCCTGCCTCGACATGCGGCAATTCCAGATGGCTGTCGCTGCGCGCGCGCCCATGGCCGGGAATATGCTTGATGACGCCGGCCACCCCGCCATCGGCAAGGCCTTGCAGGGCCGCCCTGCCGAGCTCGGCAATGGCGTCCGTTTGCCCGGCCAGGGCCCTGTCGCCGATCACCTCATGGCCCCCCGGAGCCGGCAGGTCGAGCACGGGGGCGCAATCGGCACGGATCCCGATTTCGTAAAGCTCGTGGGCCATCAGGCGATGGGCGAGATAGATCGCTTCGCGGCCCGCACCGGGGTCACGCGCATGCAGCGCGCCATATGCGCAGCCTTTCGGGAAGGCCGGCCATTCCGGTGGCTTCAGCCGTGCCACCCGCCCACCTTCCTGGTCGATGAAGACGAGGCACTCACGCCCGATCGCAGACCAGATTTCCTCGACCAGTGCCCGCACCTGTGACCGGCTTTGCAGCGAGCGTCCCATGAGGATCATTCCCCAGGGGCGCGCATCGGCGAGGAAGCTGCGTTCCCCGGCGGTCAGACAAAGGCCCGAGACGGTGAGAATGGAGGCGTTTGCCGACAGGCTCATCCCTTCACCACGATACAGTCGCGCCCTGATTCCTTCAGGGCCGAGCAGAATTCACCCGCGGCTTCCCGGGATCCGAAAGCCCCGGCGCGCAGGCGGAAGAAGACGCCGCGATTGCCGAGATCGGCGCGCTGTATATCCTGACGCGCCCCGCGGAAAAGCTCCTCCTGGCTGGCGAGGGCCGCGTTCCAGGCGCGCTCGGCCGCTTCCATTTTCCGGAAGGCGGCGATCTGGACAAGATACGCCCCCTGCGGATCAAAATCGAATGCCGGTTCCGGCTCGGCGTCCGGGGCGGGCTCCGGCGCAGGCAGAGCGTCTTCATCGATCGTGCCGGCATCGACCTCAGTCTCCGCGCTCTCTGCGCGCCCCTCAAGATCGGCAAGGCGGCGCACCTCCTCGTTCAGGGCATTGGGCATGCCCGTTTCGGGATCGGATGGGCCATCATCGAATTCCGGGCGTAGTTCCAGCGGCGGCCCGCCCTGAAGGATTTCCTCGGCGGTCGCAAGCTCCTGTGCGCCTTCCGGCGCCCCGCGCTGCGTGCCGTCCATTTCGTCATAGAGACGGGTGTCGAGATTCGGGGCGGGCTGGCCGCCGGCATCATCGGGCTTTCGTTTGTAGGGGCCGGCATCGGCGGTGATCACGGGCGCGGCGCCCGAACCGTCACGCACGCCCTGGCGATAGGTGTTCCAGACCACGGCGGCAAAGACGATGAGCACACCGGCGGCCAGCGCGAGTATCAGCGGGCCGCGCGCGGTTTCCTCCTCGCCCATGTCGAAGCCGCGATACTGATCATCAGGCGGCCCGAAATCCAGACGGTCATGGCTGCCTCGGTTCATCAATGCCCCTCGAGAATTGCCTTCAATCTGTTAACACTAAGGGTCTCAGCGTTAACGAGCACTAAATTTCGCTGCGCCCGGCGGGCAGATTATGCGGCGATTCTGGCCAAATCGTGCCGGCTGGTTCTCAGAACATGGGTTCGAGATTGAACAGCCGCCTGTGCTCCTCGATGGCGAAACTGTCCGTCATGCCGGCGATATAGTCGCAGACAATACGCGCCCGGCGCGCACCCGACACCTGTTCGCAGTCCTGTCGCCAGGGCGGGGGCAGGGTTTCGGGTTCCTCAAGGAAAAGATCGAACAGATCCCTGAGGATCCGCTTGGCCTGGCTGCGCATGCGATTGACCCGGTAATGCTTGTACATGCGTTCATGAAGAAAGGCTCGCAGGGCCCTCTGGCGCTGGTCGTGGTCTGACGAAAACGCGACGACGGGGCGCGCGTTGAGGCGCACCTCCTGCACGTCTTGCGGTTTGTCCTCGCCCACGCGCCGCCGGGTCTCTTCGGTGAGGTCGTTGATCCAGATCCCGATCAGCCGGCGCACCGCCTCATAGGCGATACGACGCTCGTCCAGCGCCGGATAGTCAAGGCGGACCTGGCGAAAGACATCACCGACAAGCGGAATGTCCATGAGATCGTCGATCGTGAACAGCCCGGCTGACAGGCCGTCATCAATGTCGTGATTGTTATAGGCGATATCGTCCGACAGGGCCGCGACCTGCGCCTCGGGTCCGGCAAAGGTGTGCAGTTCCAGGTCTTCAAGGCGGCCAAAGTCGCGAAAGGCGGCCGGCAGGTCGTCGAGCCGGCTTTCCGGCGTCAGGAGCGGCCCGTTATGCTTGACCAGCCCTTCGAGCGTCTCCCAGCAAAGATTGAGGCCATCAAAGTCGGGATAACGCGCCTCCAGGCGCGTGACGACGCGCAATGTCTGGGCGTTGTGATCGAAGCCGTCATAGTCCTGCATGCAGGCGTCGAGCTGGTCTTCCCCGGCATGGCCGAACGGAGGATGGCCGACATCATGCACGAGTGCGAGCGCCTCGGCGAGGTCTTCGTCCAGGGCCAGGGTGCGGGCAATCGAACGGGCGATCTGGGCGACTTCCAGGGAATGGGTCAGGCGTGTGCGGTAATGATCCCCCTCATGGGCGACGAAAACCTGGGTCTTCTGCTTGAGGCGACGGAACGCGCTGGCATGAATGATCCGGTCGCGGTCCCGCTGGAAAGGGGTGCGCGTGGCCGAGGGCGCCTCATCATGAAAACGCCCGCGTGCGCGGGCCGGATCGCTGGCCCAGCAGGCAATGGTTCGAATGGGCTTTTCCAAACCGCTTTCCTTTCCTATATTACCGCGTATGAGCGATGTGACACTAACTCAATCGGCGGCCGACCGCATTAATGCGATTCTGGCGAAACAGCCCGGAGCGGCCGCACTCCGGGTGGCTATCGACGGGGGCGGGTGTTCCGGTTTTTCCTATCGGTTCGATTTCGCCGAGACGGTTGACGCGGCCGACACGGTTGTCGAGCGTGACGGGGCCCGGGTCGTGATCGACGAGATGAGTCTGGAACTCCTGAGCGGCTCGGAAATCGATTTTTCCACCGAACTGATCGGCGCAGCATTCCGCATCAACAATCCGAACGCCACCGCGGCCTGCGGCTGCGGCACCAGTTTTTCCATCTGACTGCGTCGGGCCGGCTGCAAATAATCTGATTGTCATGTGGCCTTCAGGTCACAACCGGCTAGAGTGCACGGGCAGTGACCGTGTGAGAGTTTCCGATGCCCCGTTTTCTTCCCCCTTTCCTGGCTGTCTTCGTCCTCGCCCCCATGGCCCCGCCCATGGCCGATGAAACGCCGCCGGACCTGCTGCGCCTTCCCGGTGAGGGAGAACTCAAGGAGCCGGAGCGTGCGGGCGGCCCGCGCGCTCGGCTGCTTCCCGGTGGGGGACTGTTCGTCAGTTTCGATACCAATCGCGATGGTAAGGTTTCCATGGCGGAAATTGATGTGGGCATCCGCAAGGCCTTCGAAACGGCAGACGCCGACGGGAACGGGGTTCTCACGGCGCTGGAACAGCAGGATTGGGCCAGCCAGCTGCCCACCCGCGACCAGACACTGGCCAACCCGGTCCGCTTCGATCCGAATCTGGATCGGCGTGTCAGTGCCGAGGAATTCGCCGATGTGATCCTCGGTCTGGCAAGCGATTATCGCGAAGAGCAAAGCGAGATCATCGAGATTGCCGCGCTGAAAGCCCCGCCACGGCGCGAGGCGGCCCGGGCCCGCCTCGAGCGACGCCGTGAACAGGCGCAGGACCGGGCGCGGCGCGGCTCATGATGAAAAGCCTGCTCGCGCATCTTCAATTCAATCAGAACCAGTGAAGATGCACTAGTTGCTTGTTTTTGCGCATTTTCTTGACGCGAACCGGTTCCCACTTTGCTTGAAAAGCCTGCTAGGTCTCGGGCGGCGAGGGATCGCGTTCGCCGAACCCGTCTGCCACGAGACTGGCAAGCGCAGTGACGGCCTCCTGCGCGTCCGGCCCCTCGGCCATGATCTCGATCTCGCAGTCCTTTGCCCCGACGAGCAGCAACAGGTCCATGATGGAGCGGGCATCCGCGCTGGTGGCCTCATGGTTGACCGTTATGCGCGACTCGAATTGCGAGGCCATGCGTGAAAAAGCGGCTGCGGCGCGGGCGTGCAGACCTTTCGTGTTCACGATCCGGACACGCTGACCTGCTAATCCCATATTCCGACCGTCAGGCTGTTTTCAGGAGCTGGGAGGCGATGGAGATATATTTACGTCCGGCTTCGGCCGCGATCTCGGCCGCCTCGTCCAGGGTCATGTCCTTGCGCACTTCGGCCAGCTTGATCAGCATGGGCAGGTTGACGCCGGCCAGGACCTCGATCTGGCCGGCTTTCATCACCGATATGGCGAGGTTCGATGGCGTGCCGCCGAACATGTCGGTGAGAATGATCACGCCAGCCCCGTCATCGCACGCCTTGGCCGTGTCGCGGATCTGCTCGCGCCGTGCCTCGATATCGTCCTCGGCCTCGATCGCGATCGAGCGGAACCGGCGCTGCTCGCCGACAACATGCTCTGTCGCCGCGACAAGTTCACGGGCGAGATTTCCATGGCTGACCACGACGATGCCGATCATTGACGCCCTGCCTGCTCCAAGATGTGACAATCGTCACGCTGCCACAGCGGACCGGGGGGTCAAGCGCGGATTCATCGCGAGACGCCCGCCGGCAGTTCGATCCCGGCCGGTGCGCCGGGGCCCAGCGGCAGCCCGAGAAACACCCAGACCATCATCAGGGCCACGCCGAGTGCGAGCATCCAGATGGAGTAGGGGATCATCGTGGCGGTCAGGCTGCCCAGGCCGAAATCCTTCTGCCAGCGCTGCGCAAAGACCAGGATCAGGGGAAAATAGACCATCAGCGGCGTGATGATGTTCGTCGCCCCGTCGCCGACCCTGTAGGCGGCCGTGGCGCCCTCGGGGCTGATCCCGAGCAGCATCAGCATCGGCACGAAGACCGGTGCGAGAAGCGCCCATTTCGCGCTGGCCGAGCCGACAAACAGGTTGAGCACGCCGGTCAGTATGACCAGGAGGCCGAGGACGACCGGCAGGGGCAGGCCGCTGGAGCGGATGGCGTCGGCGCCGTGAACGGCCGTGATCAGGCCGAGATTCGACCAGCCGAACATCGCCACGAAATGCGCCGCGGCGAAGGCGAGCACGAGATAATAGCCCATATCCTTCATCGCCTCGCTCATCATGGCCACGAGGTCACGGTGATTGTTGATCGTGTTGGCTGCGGCGCCGTAGGCCCACCCGGCGGCCAGGAACAGGACCAGGAAGCCAGCCACGAGCGAGCGGAAGAACGGGTTGAGCCGGTCGAACCATTGCTGCTCGGCGATCTGTGCGGCCGGCATGCCGTCTGCGGCGAAATCGGCATCCGTGAGATAGAGCGGCGTGCCCGGCCCGAGTGTCATCAGGGCCCACAGCGCCACCACGCCGAGCACGGCCAGCCCGGCCATGCGCAGACCCCTGATCTGCTCGGCGGTGAGCGGGTCGTCCTCGTGTCCGTAATCATGGGCGTGTTCCGGGCCCGGCGCCCAGGTGCCCAGCCGCGGCTCGATGACCCGGTCCGTGACGAACCAGATGACCGGAAGATACAGCATCAGGAGCGCGATGATGAAATAGGTATTGCCGGCGATATTGACGCTCCAGCCGGCATCGATGGAACTGGCCGTATAGGCGGTCTCGGTGATGCCGAACAGGAGCGCATCGAGCTGGCCCGGGGCGACATTCGCCGAAAATCCCCCGGAGACGCCGGCAAAGGCCGCCGCGATCCCGGCAAGCGGATGGCGCCCGGCCGAGGCGAAGATGATCGCCGCCAGCGGGATCATCACCACATACCCGGCGTCTGCGGCATGGTTCGACAGCATCGCGACCAGGGCGACCAGCGGGGTCAGCATGGTTTTCGGCGCACCGCGCACGGCGCCGCGAATGGCGCTGGCAAACAGGCCGGAACGCTCGGCGACGCCGGCGCCCAGCATGACGACGAGCACATAGCCGAGCGGATGGAAATGCGTGAAGGTCGCGGGCATCTCGACCCACAGGCGCTGGATATTCTCCGGGGCGAGCAGGCTGACGGCGCGCACCACCACCGGCTCGCCGGTATCGGTGACCCGGGTCGGATGAGTTGCGGCCACGCCTGTCAGCGCGCAGATCACGGAGACCGCCACCAGCGCGAGGATCAGGTAGAAGAAGATGAAGACCGGATCGGGCAGCCGGTTGCCGGTCCGCTCGACCCAGCCCAGGAACCCTTTCTGCGCGCCGCCTGCGCCCACTGCCTCGCTCATGGCTTCCTGCCTCCCCGCTGGATCAATCCGGATAATCGCCCGACACGCTAATCAATGCCGCGCGCTTGTCGATGGGCGCACTGTTCGAGGGCCCCGTTCTTCAACGCTCGCCCATGAGGTCGGCAAAGCGCCGGAACAGGTAGAAACTGTCCTGCGGTCCCGGGCTCGCCTCGGGATGGTGCTGGACCGAGATGATCGGCTTGCCGGCCACGCGCAGCCCGGAATTGGTGCCGTCGAACAGAGAGCGGTGGCTCTCCTCGACACCCTTGGGAAGCGTGGCCGGATCGACCGTGAAACCGTGATTCATCGACACGATTTCGACCTTTCCGGTCTCGAAATCCTTCACCGGATGATTCGCGCCATGATGGCCCTGCGCCATCTTCATGGTCTTCGCGCCGAGGCCGAGGGCCAGGAGCTGATGGCCGAGGCAGATGCCGAGCACGGGCAGGCCGCTGTCGATCACGGCGCGGATCGTCCGGCCCGCTCGCGCGAAAGTCGCGGCCGGGTCGCCCGGCCCGTTGGAGATGACCACTCCGTCAGGCTTCAAAGCGGCAATCTCCGCGAAAGGCGTATCGCCCGGCACCACGGTCGCCGAGGCGTCGAGCTGGGCGAGATTGCGCAGGATGTTCTTTTTCACGCCGAAATCGAGCACGACGACATGGAACCGCGCCCGTTCGATCTGCGAAAAACCCGTCGCGAGTTGCCAGAGACGCTCGCTATTTCCGAACGGGCTGTCATCGGTCATCCCGGCGGCGAGGTCGGCCGCTTCAAGCCCTTCGAACGCGCGTGCCGTCTCGACCAGGGCGTCCACATCGATGCCGCCTTCGGGCTTGTGGGCGATGGCCGCCCCCGGCATGCCATGCAGGCGGATCGCGCGTGTCAGAGCCCGCGTGTCCACCCCCGCCAGGCCAATAATGCCGCGCGCGGCAAGCCAGGCCTCGAAATGATCGCTGGCGCGCCAGTTCGACGGCGGCGTGACCGGCCCGCGGAAGACTGCCCCGCGCGCCGCCGTCGCCGCGGGCGGAGAGCTGTGTTCCACGTCATCCGCGTTTGCGCCGACATTGCCGATATGCGGGAAGGTGAAGAGCACGATCTGGCCGTCATAGGACGGATCGGTCAGGATTTCCTGGTATCCTGTCACGGCCGTGTTGAAACACAGCTCCCCGGACGCGATGCCGGCCTTGCCCGCGCCGCGCCCGAGAAACACCGTGCCGTCGGCAAGGGCGATCGCGCCCGTTGCGGCGGAAGGGGCTTGCGTAACAGAACCGTAAGACATATGTGGCTTGCCTTCTCGTCGCCGCTGAGCTGCACTAATTGCTGACATGCAGGCTGGGCGGGAAGTAGGGGCTGATATTCAGCGGCGTCAAGATGGCGCCGATGGAGAAAACACCGAGGCCGGACATGGCTGAACCGCGTACGCAAACCCGTTCGGACCTTCGCGAGCGCATCGATACCGCGCTGCGGGAGGCCGAGGCCGAAGCCCCGGAGGGTGTGCGCGCCTCGACGCTGCGCCTGGTGGCCTGCGCCATTCGCGACCGCGACGTGACGGCGCGCCGACGGGGCGATTGTGAGGGCTGCCCGGATGCGGGTGTGCGCGACGTGCTCGACACCATGGCCGAGCAGCGCCGTGTCTCGGCCCGCGAATTCGATGAGTCCGGTCGCATCGCAGATGCCGAACGCGAGCGCGAGGAACTCGCCGTGATCGAGGAATTCCTTCCTCAGCCGCTCAAGGGCGAGGTCCTGGAGAAGGCCGTCCAGGAAGTCGTGACCGATCTGGACGCCAGGACGCTCAAGGATCTCGGCCGCTGCATATCGACCCTCAAGGCGCGCTATCCCGGGCGGATCGATCCGCAGAAAGCCGGCAAGGCGGTACGTGCGGCGCTGGGCTGAACGCGCCTGGCGTTCCCACCCCTCGATGATGTGCAGGAACCGGTGGAAATCCTGTGGAAGCCCTGTGCGGGCGAACCGGTGACGAGCGCAATATATTGTGAAATACGGTCCCGACCGGCGGCAAGATATGGAACCGCCCGGCATGATTCGCCAGATTGGGCCCATGAGCATGACGCGCCTTCCCGACGGTTTCCTCGACGAACTCAAGTCCCGGCTGCGCCCGTCCGACGTGATCGGGCGCAAGGTGAAACTGAAACGCCAGGGCAAGGAATGGGTCGGCCTGTCGCCCTTTACCAGCGAGAAAACGCCGAGTTTCTACGTCAATGACCAGAAGGGCATTTTCAAGGATTTCTCCTCCGGGCTGGGCGGCGACATCATCGCCTTCCTGATGGAGGCGGAACGCCTGGAGTTCATGGAGGCTGTGGAACAGCTCGCCGAGGAGGCCGGGCTGGACCTGCCCCGGGCCAGCCCAGAGGAGGCGGCGCGCTATGACAGGCTCTCCCGGCTCAAACAGGCCTGCGCGGCGGCGACCCGTTTCTTCCAGGAGCGCCTGCACGCGCCGGATGGCGCCGCTGCCCGGGCCTATCTGGAAAACATGCGCGGCCTGTCACCCGAGGCCTGGGCGCGCTGGTCGCTGGGTTTCGCGCCGGATGACTGGCGCCAGCTTTTCGCGCACCTCACCGCGCAAGGGTTCTCCGAAGCCGAACTGACCGCCGCGGGTCTCGCCCGACGTTCCGACAAGGGCGGGGAGCCCTATGACGTTTTCCGCAACCGGATCATCTTTCCCATCACCGATCCGCGCGGCGATGTCATCGCCTTTGGCGGGCGGGCCATGGACCCGGACGACAAGGCGAAATACCTCAATTCGCCCGAGGGTGACCTGTTCCACAAATCCCGCGTTCTCTACAACTACCGGCGCGCGCGCAGCGCCATTGAATATGGCGAGCGCGGCGGCCTGATTGTCTGTGAAGGCTATATGGATGTCATCGCGCTCGGAGAGGCGGGCTTTGCCAATGCCGTCGCCCCGCTCGGCACGGCGCTGACGCCCGAGCAGCTACACCTGGTCTGGAAGGCCGGGCCCGATCCGGTAATGTGTTTCGACGGCGATGGCGCCGGCCTGCGCGCGGCCTTCCGCACCCTGGACGTGGCGCTGCCCCAGGCCCAGCCGGACCGGTCGGTCTATTTCTGCCTCCTGCCCGAGGGCATGGATCCCGATGATGTCCTGCGCCAGTCCGGCGGCCATGAGACGCTGTCGCGCGCGCTCGAGCAGGCCCGGCCGATGATCGAGCTTTTGTGGCAGCGTGAGCGCGATGCCGAGCCGCTGGATACGCCCGAACGCAAGGCCGGCCTCGAAGCGCGCCTCAGATCCGCGGCGGCCCGGATCGAGCATCCCGGCGTGCGCAGCGCCTATGAACGCGACCTGGTCTCGCGCATGCGCGACCATTTCTGGCAGCTCGTCATGGCCAGCCGGAAGGGGGGGCGCGTGCCCGGGTCGCGCCGTTCCCCGCTCGGCGCGAACAAGCGCCCAGCCAAGACGGCGGGGCTCGGCCTTGTGATGCGCGCGCTCGTCAGCCCCGACCTGATCGACCATCATGGCGAAGTGCTCGCGGCCGCTCATTTCCCGGACGCCGACGTCGCGGCCATACGCGACGCGCTCTTCGATGCCCTCAATCGCGGTGAGGTGGTTGACCGCGCTACGCTCAGCGCCCATTTTACACAAGCAGGGAATGCGCGCGCTGCCCGTTTGCTCGAAGATTATCCCGATATGCCCGTGCTCGAAGCTGGCACACCGGCTGCAAGGGAATGGTTGATTGCCCTTGAGCATTTCGTGGTGGCCGAGGATCCTGACCCTGCGAGAGAAGTTCGCGTCAGGCCGGAGGCGACCCGTTCGCCCGAGGAATGGCGCGTATTACATCGCAGGGTGTCCGAACGGCCGGCGCGCATTGCCCGGTTGAACGAGGCAGCAGAGGACGTGGATCGCAGCTGACCGGCAGGCGCAAACGACTTGAATCAGGGATGAGCCCGCGTCCGGGCGCGGCCAGCGGCACTGACCGGCTCAGGCTCACAGGAGACCGACCATATGGCGAAAGCCGAGATTGAAGAGCACGACACCGAGACCGCAGACGGCCCCGTGCTCGACATGAACAATGCGGGCGTGAAGAAATTCCTGAAGGAAGCCAAGTCCCGCGGCTATGTCACACATGACGAGCTGAACAAACTGCTCCCGCAAGACCAGCTCACTTCCGACCAGATCGAGGACACCATGTCGGCCCTGTCGGAAATGGGCATCAATGTCGTGGAGTCCGAGGAAGACGCCGACAGCGAGAGCCGGGCGCTCGCCAAGGCCGATGACAAGAAGGCCGTGAGCAAGAAGGGCAATGCCCGCGGTTCGGAACGCACCGATGATCCGGTGCGCATGTATCTGCGCGAAATGGGCACCGTCGAGCTCCTGTCCCGCGAGGGCGAGATTGCCATCGCCAAGCGGATTGAAGCGGGCCGTGACGCGATGATCCGCGGGCTCTGCGAAAGCCCGCTGACCTTCGAGGCCATGATGGTGTGGCGTGACGAGCTTGTGAACGAGCGTATTCTCCTGCGCGACCTGATCGATCTCGAGGCCACCTATGGCGCGGAGAACCCGCCGCCCGAACCTGACGAAAAGGAAGACGAGCTTTCCGAGGAAGAGGCCGAGGCCCGCGAGAACGAGACCGCTGAAGAACGCCGCGAACGCGAGGAGCGCGAGGACGAGGAAGAGGGCCAGGCCATGTCCATGTCGGCCATGGAGGCCGAGCTGCGCGACGGCGTTCTCAACAAGCTGGACGAGATTGCGGGTGACTTCTCCAGGTATCGGAAATTGCAGGAAAAACTCGTCGAGCGCCGGCTGGCCGGCAAGGCGCTGACGAGTGCCGACCAGCAGAATTACGAGTCGCTGCAGACCTCCATCGTCGACAATCTCAAGACGATGCAT
The DNA here is from genome assembly GCA_009909065.1 of Alphaproteobacteria bacterium. Lineage (GTDB taxonomy): Bacteria > Pseudomonadota > Alphaproteobacteria > Caulobacterales > Hyphomonadaceae > UBA5336. The sequence goes on from JAAANZ010000022.1 coordinate 66,152, forward strand.
ATCAACAATGCCCGCATCGAGGCGCTGGTTGAACAGCTTTACGCGATCAACAAGAAGCTGATGGGCCTTGAAGGCCGGCTGATGCGGCTGGCCGACAGTCACGGCGTGGCGCGCAAGGACTTCCTGAACAATTATTTCGGCCGCGAGCTCGATCCCAACTGGATGGACGACGTCGCCGAGAAATCGAAAAAGTGGAACAAATTCATTGAGATGGAGCGCGCCAAGATCGAGGCGCTCCGCGATGACATTTCCGCGGTGGCCCAGGAGATCGGCGTTCCGGTCGATGATTTCCGGCGCATCGTCCAGACCGTCCAGAAGGGCGAACGCGAGGCGCGGATCGCCAAGAAGGAGATGGTCGAGGCCAACCTTCGCCTCGTGATCTCGATCGCCAAGAAATATACCAATCGCGGGCTGCAATTCCTTGATCTCATTCAGGAAGGCAATATCGGCCTGATGAAGGCGGTCGACAAGTTCGAGTATCGCCGCGGTTACAAGTTCTCCACCTATGCGACCTGGTGGATCCGCCAGGCGATCACCCGCTCGATTGCCGACCAGGCGCGCACCATCCGTATCCCGGTGCACATGATCGAGACCATCAACAAGATCGTGCGCACCCAGCGCCAGATGCTGCACGAGATCGGCCGCGAGCCGACGCCGGAAGAGCTCGCCGAGAAGCTCGGCCTTCCCCTTGAAAAGATTAGGAAAGTTCTCAAGATCGCCAAGGAGCCGATCAGTCTGGAAACGCCCATCGGCGATGACGAGGACTCCAATCTCGGCGATTTCATCGAGGACAAGATGGCGCTTCTCCCGGTGGATTCGGCGATCCAGTCCAATCTGCGCGAGACGACCACGCGGGTGCTCTCCTCGCTCACCCCGCGCGAGGAACGGGTGCTGCGCATGCGTTTCGGCATCGGCATGAACACCGACCACACGCTGGAAGAAGTGGGCCAACAGTTTAGCGTGACGCGCGAACGCATCCGCCAGATCGAGGCCAAGGCCCTGCGCAAGCTCAAGCATCCCAGCCGCTCGCGCAAGCTTCGCAGCTTCCTCGACACCTGAGGGACAAGGCGAGGGCCTGTGAAGGGCAAATGCCCGGGGATTTGAGGGCAGGAATGAGGGCAGGCGAGGGCAGCTGAGGGCAGGGCGCGGATTGCGCAGTTCCGCCGGCCCGGGCACGGGCCCGGGCCCTCCTCGCGAAGGCCCGGCCCTGTTTCGCGAGCGCCCGTCTCTGCGACCGGGCAGGCGGGTCTTCCTGTTTCCCACGTCCCCCGCGACCCCGGCCTGCACTTGCCAGCGCGATAGATTGACAAGGTTTGCCATCGCCGCCATGTCCCCGGCAAAGGAGACGCGCCATGGCCACGATGAATATTTCCCTGCCCCAGCAGATGAAAGACTGGGTCGAGGCGCAAAGCGCCGATGGCCGCTATGCCAACTCGTCCGACTATATCCGCGACCTCATCCGCCGCGATGCCGAGCGGCGGGCGAGGATTGCGGCCCTGCAGGAGACGCTGGAGACGGGCGAGGCGAGTGGGTTCACCGAGATTGATGTGCCGGCTTATTTTGACGATTTGCGGAACCGGTATCTCCGGTGAAGGTCGAACTATCCGCTGAAGCGGACGGCGATATCAGGGCGCTGATCCGTCAGGGGCTCGACCGTTTCGGCCCTTCGCAGGTTGAAGCCTATCTTGATGGCCTTGAAGACGTGTTCGGCCTGATTGCAGCCTTCCCGGCCATCGGGACGGAACGGGGCGAATTTGCGCTTGCCTATCGGTCCTACCCCTACAAGGCGCACATGATTTTCTACCGTGTCGAGGCAGACAGGGTGCTGATCGTCCGCATCCGCCATGCGCGCGAGGACTGGCAGGAGGGCGCTTTCTGAGAGGGGGCCGCGCGGTTCGTCAAAGGAGGGCCCGGGTCTGCGCCCGGGCACGCGGTTCTTGTTTCAGGCAGTCTTGCTTTACCCCGCCCCGTCATGGCCCGGTTCATCCGGGCCATCCAGCTTGCGGCCGTAGAGGCCGGGTGCGTTGGCTGTGCGATGGACCACCCGCATGAAGCGGGTGGTGACGGGACTCGTTTCAACGCTCCCACCCCGCCCAACCGCGTCTCCCGGTTGCAGCCGGCGCCAGCCTTGCGCCGCCCGCCCCCTTCGCGCCATAACGAGCAGGGCGAGCCGCGAGGGGACGCACGGGCCATGGCGAAACTCTTCATCAGCTACCGGCGCGAGGACAGCCAGTACCAGGCGGACCGGCTGCATGCGGCCATTGCCCCGCATATGGACGATCCCCGGCGCGACATCTTCCTCGATATCGACAATATCCCGCTGGGCGTGAATTTTGCCGCTTTCCTCGATGAGAAGGTCAGCCAGTGCGCGGTGCTTCTGGCGCTGATCGGGCCGGGCTGGCTGGAGGCGCGCGATGAGACCGGCCAGCGCCGGCTCGACAGCGCTGAGGATTTCGTGCGCATCGAGATTGCCAGCGCGCTGAAGCGCGGCATCCCCGTCGTGCCGGTCCTGCTCGACGGCGCGCCGGTGCCCCGGGCCGACGAGCTGCCCGAAGACCTTAAGGAGCTCGCCCTGCGCAACGGCACGGCGATCCAGCGCGACACATTCGAGAGCGATGCGGTGCGGCTGGTCAGGGGGCTCGGTCTGGCAGAGGCGGAACGGGTGGATGGGCCGGCCCGCGCAACCCCGGCGGGTGGCCGCGGGCGCCGGCGGCTGGCGCTCATCGCCGGGGCCGGGCTGGCCGTCGCGCTTGGCGCCTTCGCGGTCCAGAGTGGGTTCTGGGACTGGGGCGAGGCGGATTATTCGCCGGCGCCTGCAGAACGCGAAGAGGCCGGCACCGGCCCGGCAGGCGACACTGCGCTGGGAAGCGGCGCGCTGTATGAGGCGGTCGGGCGCGAGGATGACGGCGACGGCCTCAGCGACATCGTGTCGGGCGAGAGCACGGGCACGGCCCCCACCGCCCCGCCGCCGCGCGCGGGCGAAACCTGGCGCGAGACACTGCTCCTGCGCCCCGGCGAGGGCGACAAATGCGGTGTGGATTCCGCCGTCTTCTCGCCGGACGGGCGCTTCATCCTGAGTGATGGCCAGAGTCAGACCCGGGCCAGCAATGGCGCCCATCTGTTCGACCGGGCGGGACAAGCGCGCCGGAGTTTCACCGGGCATGACTCCTGTCTCACTTCAGTCGCCTTCAGCCCGGACGGGGCGCGCATCGTCACGGCGTCTGGTGACGACACCGCGCGGGTCTGGGACGCGGCCAGCGGGCGGGTACTGGCCCGGCTGGAGGGGCATGAGGTCAATGTCACCTCCGCCGCGTTCAGCCCGGACGGGGCGCGCATCGTCACGGCGTCCTGGGACGACACCGCGCGGGTCTGGGACGCGGCCAGCGGGCAGACCCTCACCCGGCTGGAGGGGCATGAGAACAATGTCTACTCCGCCGCGTTCAGCCCGGACGGGTCGCGCATCGTCACGGCGTCCCGGGACGACACCGCGCGTGTCTGGGACGCAGCCAGCGGGCGGGAACTGGCCGGGCTGGAAGGGCATGAGGGCGATGTCCGCTCCGCCGCGTTCAGCCCGGACGGGTCGCGCATCGTCACGGCGTCCTGGGACGACACCGCGCGGGTCTGGGACGCGGCCAGCGGGCAGGAACTCACCCGGCTGGAGGGGCATGGAGACAATGTCACCTCCGCCGCCTTCAGCCCGGACGGGGCGCGCATCGTCACCGCGTCCCTGGACAAGACGGCGCGGGTCTGGGACTCGGCCAGCGGGCGGGAACTCACCCGGCTGGAGGGGCATGGGAGCTCTGTCCGCTCCGCCGCGTTCAGCCCGGATGGGCGGGCGATTGTGACCACCTCGCACGATGGCACGGTGCGGGTCTGGGAGCTGGAATAGGGCCAGGGGACGCGGCGCCGGAGCGGCGGCGTGTCTCCGGCGGCGGCTCATGTGGACAGCGCGACTCCCCCTCTCCCCCGGCCCCTCTCCCGATGGGAGAGGGAGCGCCTGTGGCGGGGGGCGTGCGAAACTCTCCAAGCGCGTCTCCCCCTCCCTCGGGAGGGGGACCAAGGGGGCGGGGACGCGGTATGTCCACATGCGCTGGCGCCGGCGATTGGCCCGAAGCGCTGGGGGCCGGATCGCGGGCTTTTGTGCGTGTTGAGAGGCCGGTTCCCCCTCTCCCTCGGCCCCTCTCCCGTTGGGAGAGGGGGGCGCCTTGTGGTGAGGTTCGCACGAAACGCGCCGTGCGCGTCTCCCCCTCCCTCGGGAAGGCGGCCAAGGGGGCGGGGGAATGAGGCTTCGGGAGGGCCCGGCGCTGCGGGCGGGAACGCGGCTCGACCGTCACTCGGCCGCGCGGTAAAAACGCGCGATCCATTCGGCGAGCGTGTCATTGTCATCGGGGGTCGCCAGGGTGGCGATGGCCTTGTCGACCTCGTCATCGCTCAACGGGTTGGCGCGGCGGATGTCGTAAAGTGCGGCGGCATAGGCGTCGCTGAATTCCGGGTGGCCCTGGAAGCTGATCGCCGGGCCCTGGCTATAGTCGAGCGCGGCGAAAGGCGTGAACGCGCTGGCCGCCAAGGTGCGCGCGCCCGGCGGCGGGGCGACGACCTGGTCGCGATGGCTGACGGCGAGGGCGAAATGTGCGCCGGGCGCGGCCTGCGGGCCCATCCAGTCGCGCGTCTCGCAGATCTCGTAGACATGGCGGCCAAGCCCCCAGCCGCGCGGCGATTGCGTGGCATGCCCGCCCAGCGCCTGCGCCATGGCCTGGTGGCCGAAACAGATTCCCACTTGCGGGGTCTGTTCGGCCGCGGCCCATCGGATAAAGTCGAAAAGCGGTGCCATCCAGGGCTCGCGGTCATAGACGCCGGCGGGCGAACCGGTGATGAGAATGGCCTCGAGGCCGGCCGGGTCGGGCAGGGCCGCCCCGTCGGCCAGCGCGATCGTGTCCCAGTCGAAGCCGGTGTCGGCGCGGCTGACAAGATGCCGGAACATGGCCGGATAGTCCGGCCAGTCAGCGCGGATGGAGGGCGGTGGCCGGCCGGTTTCGATGACGGTGATTTTCATGGCCCGGCGGGAGCTTCGGCCGGCCCGGAGGCTGCGCCGGTCTTCTGCGTCTCGATCCAGGCGCGCATGCGCGCCTCCAAAACAGAGAGCGGCATGGAGCCTTCCGCCAACAAATGGTCATGAAAGGCGCGGATGTCGAACCGCTCGCCGAGCGCGGTCTTGGCTTCGGCGCGCAGGGCGAGGATCTTGAGTTCGCCGATCTTGTAGGCCGAGGCCTGGCCCGGCCAGCCGATATAGCGCGTCACTTCCGTCTCGATATTGTGGGCGCTGAGCGCGGTGTTCTCGATAAAGCACATTTCCGCCTGGCTGCGGCTCCATCCATACCAGTGCAGCCCGGTATCGGCGACCAGACGGCAGGCGCGCCACATCTCGTAGGACAGCGCGCCGAAGCGTTCATACGGGGTTTCGTAGATGCCCGCCTCGCCGGCCAGCTTCTCGGCATAAAGCGCCCAGCCCTCGCCGAAGGCGGTGGCGTAGTAATGGCGCCGGAAACGCGGGCCGGTGCGCATTTCCTGGGCGAGCGCGATCTGGAGGTGGTGGCCCGGCACCGCTTCATGGGCCGTCAGGGCGGGCAGTTCGTAGAGCGGGCGCTGGTCAAGCCGGTAGGTGTTGACGAGATAGGTGCCCGCGCGGCCCGTCTCCGGGTCGCCCTGCGCATAGCGCCCGGTCGTATAGCCCGGCGCGATGGAGGCTGGCACCGGCGAGAGACCATAGGGCAGGCGGGGCAGGCGGCCGAAATATCGCGGCAGGATCGCGTCCAGGCGTTTGGCCAGCATGGCGGCCTTTTCCATCAGGTCCGCAGGCGTGCGCGCATAGAACCGCGAATCCTTGCGCAGGAACTCGGTAAAGGCGGTGAACCCGTCCTCGAAGCCGACCTCGGCGATGATCGCCTCCATCTCGCCGCGGATGCGCGCGACTTCCTCAACGCCGAGCGCGTGGACCTCCTCGGGCGAATAGCCGGCCCCGGCGGTGTGACGGGCCAGCAGGTCGGCATAGACCTTCCGCCCGCCCGGAAGGCTGGCAAGGCCCGGCTCGGCGCGCGCATGCGGGGCGTATTCGGTTTCCATGAAGGCCAGCAATTCGCGATAGGCGGTGATGGCACCGCTCACGGCTTTTGCCCCTTTGCGCTGCAGGCGTTCACGGTCCGGTTTGGCGATGGTGTCAGGCAGACGGGTGAAGGGGGCATAAAGGTCCGAGGCGCGCGGATCCTCGCCGATCTGTTCGCGGATCTGGTCGATGGTCGTCGCCAGCGGGTCGGTATGCGCCGTCCAGCCGGTTTCGATGCCCCGGCGCATATTGGCGATGTGTGCCTCGAACAGGGCCGGCAGGGCTTCCAGGCGCGCGATCCAGGCTTCAGCATCCTTGCGGCCGCCAATTTTCATCCGGGCAGCGGCAAAGACGGGCCCGGAATGAAATCCCGAGTCCCCGGTGAAGGGGATGCGGGCGAGGTCATGGCGTGCGGCGATCAGCCGCTTCTCCAGCAGGTGGCGCAGGATCGCGATGTCGATGGCGCGCGCATCCTCCGCGGTCTCGAGACGTTCCAGGAGCGCGGCGGCAGCTTCGGCTTCCCTTGCGATCGATTCGGGCGCGACACTGTCCCATTGCCGGGGGGGCTCGGACTTGCGGCGGGCCGCTTCGGCCGGGTCGGCCTCGGCCACGAAACGCTCATAATCGGCGATGATCGCGTCCATTGGCTCGCCAGTTGCGCGAAGCAGAGCCGTGAGCGCAAGCAGGGCCAGCGCAGACAGCGCGGTGCGGACCGGTGAGACAAAGCGTGTGCGTTGACAGGTCGTCATCCCTCTCTAGAACCATTGACAGGCAATCAAGGCAAGCGAGGCTGCGCATGGCAGGGGCAGACTGGACCGATGAAAGACCGATGTCGCCGCACATTCAGGTCTGGAAATGGCACGCGACGATGGCGGCCTCGATTTTTCACCGCGTCACGGGTGCGGCGCTGTATTTCGGCAGTTTCCTTATCGCGCTGTGGATCGTCGCGCTCGGCGCGCGGCCGGCCGGCGGCGGCGAAGCCCCGGCCCTGTATTCGACGATCGAGGCCATCCTCGCGTCCATTCCCGGACAGGTGATCCTGGTCTTGTGGGCGGCGGCGGTCCTGTTTCACTGGGCCAATGGCATTCGCTACCTTGTCTGGAGCGGGCCGCGCGTCGGGTTTGATCCCAAGACCGCGAGCGGCGTCTCGGTTTTCAATTTCGTCTTCGCCATTCTGGGCGCTCTGGCCATATGGGCGGCGGCGACCTTTATCTGACAGGGGAAGTGAAGATGGCACTTTCACAAGATTACGCGACCCCGACAGCGCGTGCCCGCGGGCTCGGCTCGGCCAAGTCGGGCGTATCAAGCTATATCGGGCAGCTGACATCGGCACTGGCGCTGGCCGTGCTGGTGCCCTGGTTCCTGTTCTCCGTGATCAGCGCGGTCGGAGCGGGCTATTCCGGGGCGGTGGCCTGGGTGGCCCGGCCCTGGAACGCGATTCTCCTGATCCTCACCTTCGGCGCGGCGTTCTATCACATGCGGATAGGTATGCGGGTCATCATCGAGGACTATATCGCCAAGAGCGGCACGCGGACGGCCCTGCTGATCCTCAACAGCTTTGCCGCGATCGCCCTGTTTGCGGCTACGGCTGCGACAGTGCTGAAGATCTGGATTTCAGCGGGCGCCTGAACCGGCTCGCCGCAGCGAAGAAGAGGCACGCAACATGAGCGAATACGAGTGGAACGATCATACATATGATGTTGTCGTTGTCGGGGCCGGCGGATCTGGCCTGCGCGCGGCGCTGGGCGCGGCGCAGGCGGGGCTTCGCACGGCCTGCATCTCGAAAGTCTTCCCCACCCGGTCCCACACTGTTGCCGCTCAGGGCGGTATCGCCGCGTCGCTTGGCAACATGTCCGAGGATGACTGGCGCTGGCACATGTATGACACGGTGAAGGGATCGGACTGGCTGGGCGACCAGGATTCGATTGAGTATCTGTGCAAGAACGCGCCGGCGGCGGTTTATGAGCTTGAACACTGGGGCATGCCCTTCTCGCGCACCGAGGAAGGCAAGATCTACCAGCGCGCCTTTGGCGGCATGACCAAGAATTTCGGTGACGGGCCGGTCCAGCGCACCTGCGCGGCCGCCGACCGGACCGGCCATGCCATGCTGCACACGCTTTATGGCCAGGCGCTGAAGAATGATACCGAGTTCTTCATCGAGTATTTCGCCATGGATCTCATCATGGACGAGGAGGGCGCATGCCGCGGCGTGACGGCCTGGAAGCTTGATGACGGCACACTGCACCGTTTCCGCGCTCAGAAGACGATTCTCGCGACCGGCGGCTATGGCCGTGCCTATTTCTCCTGCACATCGGCGCACACCTGTACCGGCGATGGCAATGCGATGGTGCTTCGCGCCGGCCTGCCGCTCCAGGACATGGAGTTCGTGCAGTTCCACCCCACCGGCATCTATGGCGCCGGTTGCCTGATCACGGAAGGCGCGCGCGGGGAGGGGGGGTATCTGACCAATGCCGAAGGCGAGCGTTTCATGGAACGCTATGCGCCGAGCGCCAAGGATCTCGCCTCGCGCGACGTGGTTTCGCGCGCCATGACCGTGGAAATCCGCGAGGGCCGCGGCGTTGGCGAGGAAAGCGATCATATCTTCCTGCATCTCGACCATCTGCCGCCGGAAACGCTGGCCGAGCGCCTTCCCGGCATTTCCGAGACTGCGCGTGTCTTCTCGGGCGTGGACGTGACCAAGGCGCCGATCCCGGTCCTTCCCACGGTCCATTACAATATGGGCGGTATTCCGACCAATTATCATGGCGAGGTGCTGACCAAGGCCAATGGCGACCCGGACCATGTGGTGCCCGGCCTGATGGCCGTGGGGGAAGCGGCGTGCGTTTCGGTGCATGGCGCAAACCGTCTCGGTTCCAATTCGCTGATCGATCTGGTCGTGTTCGGCCGGGCTGCGGGTCTGCATTGCGGTCAGTCGGTCGAGGCAGGTGCTGGCCAACCGGAAATCAACGACGAATGGACCGACAAGCACACGGCCCGCCTCGACAGGTTGCGCCACGCCTCCGGGGACCAGCCCGTCGCCAAGCTGCGCCTGGAAATGCAGAAGTCGATGCAGGAAAACTGCGCGGTGTTCCGCACCGGGGATATCCTGCGCGAGGGCGTGGAAAAGATTGACGGCGTTTTCGACAAGCTTCCGGGGATCGACGTGAAAGACCGCGGCATGATCTGGAACACGGACCTCATCGAGGCGCTGGAGTTCGACAATCTCATTGCCCAGGCCGCCGTGACCGTGAACTCGGCCGCCAATCGAGAGGAAAGCCGCGGTGCCCATGCGCGCGAGGATTATTCCGAGCGTGATGACGCGACCTGGATGAAGCATACGCTCGCCTGGGTCGATGAGGGCGGCAAGGTCACCATCGATTACCGCCCGACGCATGACTACACCATGTCCAATGATATCGGCTATATCGAACCGAAGGCGCGCGTTTACTGATCGCGAACGGTTTGACCCAGAGGAATGACAGCGCCCCGGCAATCATCTGCCGGGGCGTTTGTTTTTGGGTTCGCGCTTAGCTTTCGCGGCGATGTGCGCTAAAAGCGGCATCATGTCTTGCGGACAATTGACGGGCCGGGCCACGGGCTCGCTGTCTTTGGCATGCATCTGATCGGGAGGGAGAATGATGCCAATACGTGAATTCAGTTTCGGGAATGCGCTTTCGCACTGGTCCAACACGCAGGGGCCGGGCGGGTTTCTCTGGAAATATGCGCTCGCTTATGGCCTCGCCACCGTGGCCGTTCTCGGCGTCTTCCTGCTGCTTGCCGGCGGGGCCATCATGCAATTCGTCTCCATGTCGGCGCAGGCGCCGGGCGGGACCGTGAGCGATCAGGAAGCGCTTCGCATGCTTGGATCGCTGGTGCCGGTTTTCCTGCTCACCATTCCGCTGGCCATTCTTTTCTGGGTGGTCTTCGAGGGCGCGCTGCAGCGCCGCTACATACGCGATGAAGGCTTCTCCCTGCGCATCAGCGGCGATGAGGGCCGGCTGTTCGTGGTGGGTCTGCTCTGGTTGCTGACTTTCATCGGCCTTTACCTTGCCGTGGCGATCGTGCTCGCGATTATTGCGGGCGCGTTGGGCGCGATGCTTGGCGAGGCAGGTATTTTCCTCATGATTCCGCTGGCGATTGCGGGCGTGGTCGGCTTTGCCTGGGTGGTCGTGCGCCTTTCGCCGGCCTCTGCGATGACAATCCGCGACCGGAAGATCACCTTTACCTCGGCGTTCCAGGCCTCGAAGGGCCGTTTCTGGCAGATGTTCTTCGCCTTCATCATCATGGCCATCATCGCCTATATCGTTTCGCTGGTGCTCCAGCTCATTCTCGGCGCGATGATCGGCGGCGCCATGATGACCAATCCCGCCATCATGAACGGAACGGGCGACCCCGAAGCGATGATGGCGGCCCTGTTCAGCCCTTCGACACTGGTCATGGCCGGCTTTGTCTATTTCGTGATGTCCGCTGTGCAGGGGCTCATACAGTTTGCCTGGGCCGGCATCCCGGCGCTTGCGGCCAAGACCGACCCGAACTGGACAAGTGGGCAGGCGGACGTGTTCGCCTGATCGACAATTGCATTGCCGGCGCGCCTGCGGCAAACCGTCTGCAGGGGGCCGGCCACTTTGCAAGCCGGTTCAGCGGGTTAAATACGCCGATAAGGCAAGACAATCGGGATGAGTGTGACATGGTCCAGCTGACGCTTCCGCGCAATTCAAAAATCGGCAAGGGCAAGGAATGGCCGAAGCCGGACGGTGCGAAGAAGCTCAAGAAGTGCCGCATCTATCGCTACAGCCCGGAAGAAGAGGGCAATCCGCGCTGGGACACTTACTGGGTGGATCTCGAGCGTTGCGGGCCGATGGTGCTCGACGTGCTCTTCTACATCAAGAACACGATCGATCCGACGCTGGCCTTTCGCCGCTCCTGCCGCGAGGGGGTCTGCGGGTCGTGTTCCATGAATATCGCCGGGCGTAACACGATTGCCTGCACCCAGGGCTGGGATGAGATTGCCGGTTCGACCATTACCATCGCGCCGCTGCCGCATCTGCCCGTGGTCAAGGACCTCATTGGCGACCTGACCAATTTCTACGCCCAGCACGCCTATGTTCAGCCCTATCTCAAGACCGACACGCCCGAGCCGGAGAAGGAGTGGAAACAGTCCGAGGAGGATCGTGAGCAGCTGAACGGGCTCTATGAATGCATCCTTTGCGCCTGCTGCTCGACCTCGTGTCCGTCCTACTGGTGGAATGGCGACAAGTTTCTCGGCCCGGCGGCCCTTCTGCAGGCCTATCGCTGGCTGATCGATTCGCGCGACGAGGCGACCGGTGAGCGCCTGGACGATCTTGAGGACCCGTTCAAGCTGTATCGCTGCCACACCATCATGAATTGTGCGCAGACCTGTCCGAAGGGCCTCAATCCGTCCAAGGCCATTGCCGAGATCAAGCATATGCTGGTCGAGCGCGTCACCTGATCGCCCGGCGCCGGCATGGCGGCGCCCCGCAGAAGGCCCCTACCCAAGGCGCGCAAACTCCGCTAGGCAGGCCTTACGCTGTCACACGGGAGCGTGAGGATGTCGACAAAGCATTTGTTCACGGCAGCCGCCGCGGCCAGGATGGATGAAAAGCGCCGCGAAGGCGGAGCTGGCGGGAATGGCGGTCCTGAACATGAGAGGAGGGGAGCAATGCGCGCTCTGTTTTCGATTTTTCCGCTGCTGGTCATACCGGTGGCGATCTATAATATCATGGCTTTTGCCGGTGGCGGCGACCCGGTCGCGATCGAGGGCAGCGAGCGGGTCCTGGCCGGCCTGACCGACGAGCTCAATGCCTCGATCATGTCGGTGCCGATGATCTCGGGCGTGACATGGACGCTGACCAATGGCGCCGTGCTCCTGATGCTGGGCCTGCTTTTCCTCTTCCTGGAAATCCTGAAATCGACATCGACCGGTACGGCGACCATCATGAATCACGCGGTCTCGATGATCCTGTTCATCGTCTGCCTGATCGAGTTTCTGCTGATCGCGGATTTCGCCACATCGATCTTCTTCATCCTGACGATCATGACACTGCTGGACGTGCTGGCCGGCGTGGTCGTCACCATTGTCTCGGCACGCCGCGACTTTGCGGTGGGCGAGGGCTTCGGCGGCTGACCGGACCAGCGCCCGCGCGACAGGACAAGGCCCGGGCCAGGCGCCCGGGCCTTTTTCGTTTCCCGGCCGTGGTGCGCCGGCTGGCTATTTTCCCGATTTCTTGGCCAGCTCGGCGAGCTGGCGCTGCATCTCCGCCATCTGGTTCTGCATGAGGGTCAGGGCATCCTCGTCGGCGTCCGAGCCTTCGCCGGCTTCACGCTCGCCCTCTCCATCATCCAGCGTCTCGTCGCGCGGCGTCAGCGCGGGATTGAACATGCGCATGGCGCTTTCGAACATTTCCATGTTCCGGCGGGCCTGTTTCTCGAACATCGCGATCGGGGTGGCCCCGCCCATGGCACTGCGCCAGCGCTCCTGGGCCTCGGCGAAACTGTTCATGCTCATGTCCAGCCAGGCCGGCAGGACATTCTGTGCCCCGCCCCCGTAAAAACCGATCAGCTGTCGCAGGAAGTTCAGTGGCAGCGCGCCTTCGCCCTTGGTCTCGTATTCGTAGATGATCTGGGTGAGCACTGCGCGGGTGAGATCCTCGCCCGTCTTGGCATCGCGCACTTCGAAATCCACGCCCTTTCGGACCAGTTCGGAAAGGTAGTCGAGCGTGACATAAGACGAGCTCGACGTGTCATACAGCCGCCTGTTGGCGTATTTCTTGATGATGATTGGTCCGTCAGTGGTTTTCTGCTTCGCCATGTCCTGCCCTCAAACCCGCTTCGCCGCGGTCACGTTTCCTCTGTGAATACAAGATAGTTGCACAGAATTGCCCAATCGACCAAGGTCGTCTTGCGTTCGGGTAGCATCAACGGCTTAAACTGTGATTGAGCGTGAGCCGCAATTCGCCAAGGAAGGATAAGGACATGGCAAGAACCGCACTCGTGACGGGCGGAACCAGGGGCATCGGGCGCGCGATCAGCCAGCGCCTGAAGGAAGAGGGCTTCGAGGTCGCGGCCAATTTCGGCGGCAATGAGGAAAAGGCCCGCCAGTTCACCGAAGAGACGGGTATCCGATCCTACAAGTTCAATGTCGGCGATTTCGAGGCTGTCGGAGAGGGGCTGAAACAGATCGAGTCCGAAATCGGCCCGGTGGATGTCGTCGTCAACAATGCCGGCATCACCCGTGATGCGCCCTTTCACAAGATGGGCCCGGAACAGTGGCAGGAAGTGATCGATGTCGATCTCAGCTCCGCGTTCAATGTCACCCGCCAGGTCTGGGAGGGCATGCGCGAGCGCGGCTTCGGCCGGGTCGTCAATATTTCCTCGATCAACGGCCAGAAGGGCCAGTTCGGGCAGGTCAACTATTCGGCGGCCAAGGCGGGCCTCATCGGCTTTACCAAGGCGCTGGCCCAGGAGGGCGCGAAAAAGGGCATCACGGTAAACTGCGTCGCGCCCGGCTATGTGGATACGGACATGGTCGCCGCCGTGCCGGAGAACGTGCTCGAGGGGATCATTTCCTCCATCCCGGTCGGCCGGCTGGGCAAGGCCGAGGAGATTGCCGACGCGGTGGCCTGGCTGTCAGGCGAGAGATGCGGCTTCGTCACGGGTGCCACGATCCCGGTGAACGGCGCGCAGTATATCGCGGGCTGAAGCCGCCCCCGGCGCACATCCGTGCCGCGGCCCGAAGGCGCCCCGGGCCGCGCGTCACAGCAAATCCCTTCATTCGTGGCGCAGCCAGAGCGCGCAGGCATCATCGCGGGTCTTGATCCGGCCGAGCCGGGCATTGTCGGCGTCAGCCCCTTCGAGCGCGCGCAGGCGCTGCAGTGCTCCGATCAGGCCATGCTCACGCACCGTGTCGATGAGGCCGGCCGGTGTCATTTCCCGATAGGGCGAGACGAGGCGGAAAAAGCCGTCGCTCATCAGGAGAATGTCGGCGCCCGTATCGAGCCGGACCTCGCGGCGCTCGAGATGCTGGGCCGCGCCGGGATCGAGCCCGAATATCGCCCGGCCGGGCGTGTTCTGCGCGCGCCGCGCGGCGCGAAGCGCTTCCAGCCGGTCTTCGGGGGACATGGCCAGAAGGGTCCGCGCCGCCTGTGTCTCGTCCTCGGCCTTTTCCGGCGTGCCGATGAGCTCTGCCTCGCCCGGCCGGCCCGAAATGATGGCCATGCAGTCGCCGAGCCAGCACAATTGCGCGCGCCCCGGCCCCGTCAGCTGCATCCAGATGCCTGCGGCGATCGGGGCGGCCTCGCCTGGCAAGGCGTCCAGCGCGATCGCGCTCTCGCGGGCCGCGGCCGCGCGCACGTCTTCCAGAACGGCGGTGAAATAGGCCCCGGCGCCCTGGCCGGGTGCGGGGGCGGTGAGCAGGCGCGCGCTCAGCGCCTCGGCAATCCAGGCCGCGCCGCTCTCGGCCTGCGGGAAGGGCCTGAGATCGCTCACATCGCTGGCTCCGTCGAGCACCCAGGCCGTGCCCGCGCCGAGATCGTATCCGAACCGGTCATCGCCCGTGCGTCCCGGCTGGCCGGGATCGTTCACGGTTTCAAGGCAATCCAGCGTGCCCTCCATGTTTGCCGTCTCCCCGGGCGCCGAAACGGCCCTAGCTGGCCAGGCGCTCCATCTCCGCTTCGGAAAGTTCGGAATTGTCATAGACATTCTGGACATCGTCCAGCTCGTCGAGGGCATCGAGCAGTTTCATCAGCGTGTCGGCATGGTCGCCTTCGACCGGCACGCTGTTCTGCGGGCGCCAGATCAGCTTTGTGGATTTCGCCTCGGTTTCCGGCCATGTCTCGTCCAGCGCGGCGGCGACCTCATTGAGGTCCTCGCGCGCGGTATAGATGACGAAGGTCTCGCCTTCGGCCTGGACATCCTCGGCGCCGGCCTCGATGGCGGCCAGCATGACATCCTCCTCCTCGCCGATTGCGGCGGGATAGATGATCTCGCCGACCTGGTCGAAGCCGAAACTGACCGAGCCGGTCTCGCCGAGATTGCCGCCATTCTTCGAGAAGGTCGCGCGGATATCGCCGGCCGCCCGGTTGCGGTTGTCGGTCGAGGCTTCCACGATGATGCCGACGCCGCCGGGCCCGAAGCCCTCATAGCGCACATCCTCATAGGCTTCCCCGCCGCCGCCGGCGCCCTTGTCGATGGCGCGCTTGATATTGTCCTTGGGCATGGATTCGCCCTTGGCATTGCGGATGGCCAGGCGCAGGCGCGGATTGGCGTCCGGATCGGGACCGCCAAGCTTCGTCGCGATGGTGATCTCCTTTGAAAGCCGCGAGAAGAGGACGGCCCGCTTCTTGTCCTGCGCGCCCTTGCGATGCTGGATGTTCGCCCATTTACTGTGGCCGGCCATGGGGGTCTTGCCTTCCTTGATCCCGTATTCGTCCGTTGGGGGACATCTATCGCAAGCCTGCGCCCGTGGAAAGGCGCGCACCGCCTTTGCGGTGCCGTAGCCGCCGCGCTCGCCAATGACATCATTCGTGCCTTACGGCGCGATGGACCCCAGCCAGCGCTGGGGTCTGCGGCGAGGAGGTGAGCAATCCGGCCGGGGGTGTCACGATGGAGAGGTGGATGGCGGGTGTCGCTACGCTCAACCCGCCCTACTTGCTGTTCACTCCGCCGGCGCGTGTGAGCCGCCATCCTCCGCCTGCCGGCGCGCATCGGCGAGTTTGAGCCGCTTCATGCTGAAAAGGTGGATTATGAAGATGGTTCCCATGACGAGCATGAGCAGCGCGAACATCAGGATATTGGCGATGGCTTCACTCATCGCTTACCACCATTCTCTGCCTGATATAGTAAGCAAGCAAAAAATACTGTCGTCCCGATCAGGGCAAAAACCCTGAAGAGCATGCTCAGGGGCTCTGACGCACCCGGCGCGAACAATGACGCCACGACGCCCGACACGGCGATTGCGCTGAAAAAGGTCGCGCAGAATTTTCGGATCTCGTTTCGTCGCTGAACCGGCGTCATGTCGGCCCCCGTTTGCGAGCCTAATTCCGCCCCAGCCGCTTATCCCGCGCCGCCAAGAGCCTCAGGCGCAATGCGTTCAGCTTGATGAAGCCTTCCGCGTCCTTCTGGTCATAGGCGCCGGCATCATCCTCGAAGGTGACATGGGCTTCGGAGTAGAGCGAACGGGGTGACGTGCGGCCGATGAGGTGCACCCCGCCCTTGTAGAGCTTCAGGCGCACTTCGCCGGTGACATGCTGCTGGCTGTGGTCGATGGCGGCCTGGAGCATTTCGCGTTCCGGGCTCCACCAGAAGCCGTTATAGATGAGCTCGGCATATTTCGGCATGAGTTCGTCCTTGAGGTGCGCGGCGCCGCGGTCGAGCGTGATCTGCTCGATCCCGCGATGGGCCGCCAGCAGGACCGTCCCGCCCGGCGTCTCGTATATGCCGCGCGATTTCATGCCGACGAAACGGTTCTCCAGGAGGTCGAGCCGGCCGATGCCATGGGTGCGCCCCAGCGCGTTGAGTTCGTTCAGCAGGGCGGCGGGCGCAAGCGCCTCGCCATTGACGCTGACCGCATCGCCCTTTTCGAAACCGATGGTCACGATTTCCGGCTTGTCGGGGCCGTCCTCGGGATCGACCGTGCGCTGGAAGACGAAATCGGGCGCCTCCTCGCCGGGATCTTCCAGCACCTTGCCCTCGCTGGAGGTGTGGAGAAGGTTCGCATCGACGCTGAACGGCGCCTCGCCCTGCTTGTCGGCCGGCACGGGGATGCCATGCCTTTCCGCAAATTCGATGAGGTCGGTGCGCGACTTCAGTTCCCAGTCGCGCCAGGGCGCGATCACGCGGATATCGGGCTTGAGCGCATAATAGCCGAGCTCGAAACGCACCTGGTCATTGCCCTTGCCGGTGGCGCCATGACAGACCGCATCGGCGCCGACCATTTCGGCAATCTCGATCTGGCGCCTGGCGATGAGCGGGCGCGCGATCGAGGTGCCGAGCAGATAGACGCCTTCATAGACCGCGTTGGCTCGGAACATCGGGAAGACATAATCGCGCACGAAATCCTCGCGCAGATCCTCGATGAAGATGTTTTCCGGCGGCAGGCCCATCTCCAGCGCCTTGCGGCGCGCCGGCTCCAGTTCCTCGCCCTGGCCGAGATCGGCGGTGAAGGTGACCACTTCGCAGCCCAGCTCGGTTTCCAGCCATTTCAGGATGATCGATGTGTCGAGCCCCCCGGAATAGGCAAGGACGACCTTTTTCGGCGGGGATTCCATCGGCATGAGGCGGCTCCGTTGTCGCGGGAAATGAGGCAATGTTTGGCGCCGCAACATAAGGATGTGTCTGCGCCCGGCAAGAGATCACCGCGAACCCGCCGCGCAGGCGCCATGATTTGCCGCCAGCCTCGTCTCACGCTGGCAAACAGGGAGGACACCCATGAAACGCCTGATCGCCGCCTTCGCGGCTGCCATACTGCCCCTGAGCGCGAGCTGCGCGCAGGCCGAAGCCACCGAAACGGAGGACGAAGTGCATTCCTATATCCTGCTCGACCGGACCGGTTCCATGTCCGGCATCTGGGACGAGGCGCTGTCCTCGGTGAACGCCTATGCCGCCTCCGTGGCCGAGGAAGAGGCCGGCGGCCCGGACACCCTGTCAACACAGGTCACGCTGGCGGTTTTCGACAGCCAGGACGGGTTGCAATTCGATGTCCTGCGCCGCGGCGTGAATGCCGACACCTGGTCGCCGGTCACCGATGACGAGGCCTCCCCGCGCGGCATGACCCCGCTTTTCGACGCGATCGGGCGGATTGTCGGCCTCGCGGAAGGCGACAAGCCCGAGCGCGCCGTTCTGGTCATCATGACGGACGGGCATGAAAACGCCTCGCGCGAGATGACGAAAGACGGCGCAAAGGCCGCGCTCGACCGGGTCCGCGCGAAGGGTTTCGAGGTCGTGTTCCTCGGCGCGGAGTTTGCCAGCTTCGACGATGCCGACGCGGTCGGGGTGTCGGGCGCGAAATCCATGGCGGTTGGCCAGGGCTCGATGCAGGACACGATGCAGCGCCTGGGCAAGAAGTCGCGCGCCTATGGCAAGGGCGAGGACGCCGAAATCGAATTCGACGCGGAAGACCGCGTCGTGGCCAATGAAGAGGATGTGAAAGAACGCAAGGGCAATTAGGCCAGATTGCGGCTCAAGGGCGCTCATCCTGAGCGGAGGCGAAGGACGAGCAGAGACGGAGGACGGGCGCCTTCGCCCCTCTCGGTGACCCTGCGGGGTCAGGCTCGTCCTTCGTCCTCGTTCAGGATGAGCCTGACAGAGAGCGGCTGAAACCCGCCCCAGATGACGCGGCCCGTCCCCTCACACCGCGCGGGCGTGGCGGCCTTCCTGCGGGGCGTCGCGATAGGCATCGAAGGCCGCCGCCACAGGGCGCACCAGCATGCGCGCGGCTTCCGGCACCGTGATTACCCGGCCCGAGATCTCGCACAGCCCCGCCTCGGCCATCGGGCGGGCGCGTGTCAGGGCTTCATCGAGCCCGTGGGCCGGCGCGCCCATTTCGGCGCAGACGGTCTCGAGATCGACTTCCAGGTTGCACATCAGCGCTTCGATGGCCCGTGCGCGCAGCCGGTCATCATCGCTGATGGCGCGTCCGCGGGCCACCGGCAGGCCGCCGGCCTCGACCGCGTCTGTCCACTCGCGCATATCCTTGGCCGCCTGGGCAAAGCCTTCGCGGAAGGTGGAAATGGCGGAATTGCCGATGCCGATGATCGTTTGGCAGGGGTCGGTCGTGTAGCCTTGGAAATTGCGGCGCAGCGTGCCGTCTGCGGCGGCGCGGGCCAGCGGGTCGACCGGCTTTGCAAAATGGTCGAGACCGATCCGGGCATAGCCGCGCGCTTCCAGGGCTGCCGCGCACGCCTCGGCCTGGGCGAAACGCGCCTTGAGGCCGGGAAGGGCGCTGGCATCGATCGCCGCCTGGTGCTTGGCGAACCAGGGAACATGCGCATAGCCGAACACGGCGACCCGGTCGACACGCAGATCCGCGGTGAAGTCGGCCGCTTCGATGATGTCCGCCTCGCTCTGGTGCGGCAGGCCATACATGAGGTCGAAATTGATCGCGTCGATCCCGGCGGCGCGCAGGTCGCCCAGCGCCTTTTCGATCATGTCGCGCGGCTGGAGGCGGTTGATCGCCTCCTGAACTCTTGGGCTCAGGGTCTGCACGCCGACGCTGGCGCGGGTCACGCCGCTGGCGGCCATGGCGGCGATTTTTTCATCCGTCAGTGAGCGTGGATCGAGTTCCACCGCGATCTCGCTTTCCTCATGGACGGCGAATGCCTCGCGCAAATGCTCCATCAGGGCAAAGAAATCGTCGGCCGCGAGCATGTTGGGCGAACCGCCCCCGAAATGAACATGGCGCGCCCCGCCATGAGGGGCGAGACGCTTTGCCCAGAGGTCGATTTCCTGGTGCAGGCGCGTCAGGTAGCGCGCAACGCGGTCATAGCCGTTCGGCACACTCGTGTGACAGCCGCAATACCAGCAAAGGGTCTCGCAGAAGGGGATATGCACATAAACCGAGATCGGTGCTTCGCGATCAAGCGCGCTGGCCCATCGTTCCAGTGTGGCGCGCGGAAACCTGTCCTGGAATTCCGCGGCGGTCGGGTAGCTCGTATAGCGTGGCACCGGCGCGGTCGCCCAGCGTGTCCATCGCGGCTCGATCATGATCGGCTCCCTGCTGTCCATTCGGCCCCCGGCCCGCACCGTCGAAAGAGCCATGGCCGATGGCCGGCAGGAAGTGTCAGCGCGCCGCATGCGGCAATGGGTCCGCTGCCTCCAGCGGACCCGTCCGGGGCCGGTCGGGACGTGCCGGGCGCGGTGTCCCGGCCCGGCTCAACCCTAGCGCGGCGCCATGCGGATGGCGCCGTCGAGGCGCACATCCTCGCCATTGAAATAGCCGTTCCGGCACATTTCCACCGCCAGCGAGGCATATTCTTCCGGGTCGCCGAGCCGGGCGGGATGGGGCACCTGCGCGCCCAGTGCCTGCTTCACATTATCGGGCGCGCCCTGCAGCAGCGGGGTATTGAAGATGCCGGGCAGGATCGTGTTGATACGGATCAGCTCGCGCGAGAGATCGCGCGCGATCGGCAGGGTCATGCCGACAACGCCGCCCTTGGAGGCCGAATAGGCCGCCTGGCCGATCTGACCGTCCTCGGCCGCAACGGAGGCGGTGTTTACGATTGCGCCGCGGTCGCCGTCGGGCAGCGGGTCGAGGCTCATCATGCCGGCCGCCGACTTGGCGATGCAGCGGAATGTGCCGACGAGGTTGATCTGGATGATCAGGTCGAACTTGTCGAGCGGGAAATGGCTGACCTCGCCGGTCTCCTTGTTGCGCGAGGCCGTCTTGACGGCATTGCCGGTGCCCGCGCAGTTGATGAGAATGCGCTCCTGGCCGATGGCGTCGCGCGACTTGGCGAAGGCGCCGTCGACACTGGCCTCGTCGGTGACGTTGCACTCGCAGAAGACCCCGCCGAGCTCTTTCGCAAGCGCCTCGCCCTTTTCCGCATTCAGATCGAAAAGCGCGACCTTCACGCCGAATTCCTTGTTGAGCCGTGTGGCCGTGGCCGCGCCGAGGCCGGAAGCTCCGCCGGTGATCACCGCGGAAATGCTGGAATCGAGTTTCATGGGGCTGTAGTCCTCCCTTGCAATCGTTGAAGTGGCCTCGATCTATAACGCCGTGAGTGGAGCGGCCAATGTCTGACGCAAGGGCAATCGCGAAGGAAGCCGGCGATACGGGGCGCGCCAGCCTTCCCATGGCGATCGAGCGCAACCGGCGCACCACCCGCCGGCGCTTCCTGCCGAAACTGTTGAAGGTGGCCGGGCGCATCCCCTTCGCCGACGACCTGGCGGCGGCCTATTATGCCGCGCTGGATCCGGCGACGCCGAAAAAGGTGAGGGGCGTGCTGCTGGCCGCACTCGCCTATTTCGTGATCCCGACCGACATGCTGCCGGACTTCATTGCCGGCTTCGGCTTCAGTGATGACGCCACGGTCCTGGCCACCGCGCTCGGCATTGTCGGCGGGCACATAGATGAACGCCACCGCCGCGCGGCCCGGCGCCTGCTCGGCAAGCGCGAACCGGCGGTGAAGCCGCGCGGGGATCAGGAAGCCGGCGCGGCCTGAACGGCTGGCGGCGGGAAACTCAGGCGCGCCCGTTTACCTCCCGGCGCGGCTCGCCTATGTTACGAGGACGTAGTTGGTTTTGGAGGCCCCGATGGGCTCAGTTGGTCCGTTACAGCTTGTCCTGCTTGTCGTCGTGGCGCTTCTCGTGTTCGGCGGGCGCGGGCGCATCTCGTCCATCATGGGCGACATGGCCAAGGGTATCCGCAGTTTCCGCCAGGGCCTCAATGAGGATGACGAGGATGACACCGGCAAGACCCGCTCTGTCGGCAAGGGCGATGATGATGACATGGTGAATGTCACGCCGAAAAAGGACGAGGCAAAATCCTCTTCATGAAGGCGGGGCAGGAGGGTGTTTGAATGCTGCCCCAGTTCGGACTGTCGGAATTCCTGCTGCTCGCCGCGGCCGCGCTGATCATTGTCGGGCCGAAGGACCTGCCGCTGATGATGCGCCGGCTCGGCCAGTTCGTCTCGCGCGGCAAGGCGATGGCGCGTGAGTTCCAGTCCGCCTTCGATGATATCGCCCGTCAGGCCGAACTGGACGAATTGCGCAAGGAGATCGAGGATCTCAAGCGCGACAATGCCGTCACCCAGGCCGCCGACGAGCTTCGCGCCGTCGAGGGGGAGATGAACGAGGCGGTGATGCGCGGGGCCGGTGACGCGCCCGCTGTGCCGCGCGAAAGCGGTGACGGCGATGACGTGACAGACGCGGCCTTGCCTGAAAGCGGCGAAGCGCCGAAAAGCTCCGGCCCATGAGCCAGGACACGCCCGAAGACGAGCGCCCGGACATCGAGCCGGATGATGAGCTTGAGGCGAGCCGCGCGCCGCTGATCACGCATCTCACCGAGCTGCGCATGCGCCTGATCTGGGCTCTGGTCGCGCTCGCCGTGGCGGCGCTGGCCTGTTTCGGCTTTGCCGAGCAGATCTACAATTTCCTCCTGCGCCCGTTTGCGCGGGTCGCCGAGACGGCGCGAGAGGGCGCCCAGCTCGAGCTCATCTATACCGGGCCGCTGGAATTTTTCTTCGCCAAGCTGAAACTCTCGCTGTTTGCCGGTCTCTTCCTCGCGTTTCCGGTGATCGCTTACCAGCTCTATGCCTTCGTCGCGCCGGGGCTCTACAGGAATGAGAAGGGCGCTTTCCTTCCCTTCCTGGTCGCCGCGCCGGTCCTTTTCACGGCCGGGGCGGCCTTCGTGTATTATGTCATGATGCCCATGGTGGCGCGGTTTGCCCTGTCGCAGGAGCAGATCGAGTCCACGGTCGCGGCGATCACGCTGTTGCCGCGCGTGTCGGAATACCTTTCGCTTGTCATGGCGCTGATGCTGGCTTTCGGGATCAGTTTCCAGCTGCCCGTGGTGCTCAGCCTGCTCGGCCGGGTCGGGCTGGTGACGGCCGACACGCTGAAGAAGGGGCGCAAATACGCGCTGGTCAGCATCCTCGCCTTCGCCGCCTTCTTCACTCCCCCGGACATCATTTCCCAGGTGCTTCTGACCGTGCCGGTCATGCTGCTCTATGAGGCAAGCATCTGGTGCGTTTACCTGATGCAGCGCAAGCTGGAAGAGGAAGAAGCCGCCGCGGAGTGAGCCGGCGGGCGTGCCAGGGCCGGCTGGATGCGACGTATTGCCCGGCACGACGGTCCGTGACACACCCGAGACGGAGGCGAGTTTCATTCGCCTCGGTGCTGACTCAATTCAAGATCAGGAGGCGGACATGTTCCTTCCCGACCAGTATGTGTGGATCGAGCCCGTGATCATCGCGGCGATCATCGTTTTTGTGGTGGATCTTCTGGGCAACTCGCTGGCTTATGGCGGACGCCTCGTGAATGCGCTGGCCACGGCCGTTGTCTTCTTCATCATCTTTGCCGCGCTGGCCTATTTCGGCCTTGGCAAGATGGAAGTGTCGACCGAGGCGGCCGAATTGCCCTCGCGATTCCTGCCGGGCGATTTCTTGTGGCTTGAGCCTGTGATCATTGCGACCGGGCTGGTCTTTGTGGTCGGCCTTGTCGGCAATATCGTGGCTTTTGAAAACCGCTTGATGAATGCGCTGGTGACCGCGCTGATTTTCCTGGTAGTTTTCGGCGTGGTGACCTATTTCGGCTACGGCTCGATCGAGGTGGAACTGCCACAGGTCCCGAACGGCGAGGCCCCGGCGAGCGAGTAGCAAAAGCCTGGGCGGGGCAGGTGAGGCGCGCGGCCTTCCCGCATGCCTGTCCCGCCGCCGTGATCCTGCGCGACCGATCCCGGCCTCGCGGCAGGCCGGCCCGATGCCGCGAATGGCAGGAATCGCGATAGACTGGTGATCTGAT
Source organism: Alphaproteobacteria bacterium (assembly GCA_009909065.1). Taxonomy (GTDB): domain Bacteria; phylum Pseudomonadota; class Alphaproteobacteria; order Caulobacterales; family Hyphomonadaceae; genus UBA5336. The sequence goes on from JAAANZ010000022.1 coordinate 89,727, forward strand.
GCTGACGGCCATCCTGTTCACCTTCACGCTCGCCGCCGATAGCGGGCCGCTTGATGCCGCGCTCCGGGCCAGCGAGGCGCCGAAGACCCTGCGCGCGGCCTTCACCGCCGAGGTGCGGCGCGGCGAGGCCCTTCGGGTGGTTCGCTTCGACCCGCGCGATGCGCCGGGCGAGCGATGGCAGGTCGCGATCGCGCGCGGCGAGGACAGTGAACTCGACGATATCGTCGCTCACTGGGGCGCCGAGCCGGCCCCGGACGGGCGCCTGTTTCCCGACGATCTTCGCGCCAGCCTTTCGGAAACCGTCGAGGCCGACGATTTCGGCGCGGCCTGGCGCGTGCGTTTTCGTCACCAGCCCTCGCTCAATGACGGCGAGCTCGATGTCTGGGCAAGCCAGACGCTGGCGGCCACGGCCTGGCTCGATCCCATTGCCGGGCGATTCATCCGGATCGACCATATCCTGCCCCGGCCGGTGCGCGGACCGGAAGGCGGGCGGCTCATGCGATGGGAGCAGACCCATTTCCTGGAGACCGAACCGAGCTACGGGCTGAGCTTCGTCTCCGGTTTCGTGATCGATTTCGAGGCGCGCGGCGGGTTTCGCACGATCAGGCGGCGCTACAGCATGAAGATCAGATCGGCGGAATTCTTCTTTGCCAGCGCGGCCGATGAACGCCGGTTCCTCAATGACCGGGAACTGGCTGGCACGCCGGCCGGTTTGCGCTAGTGTCACAGGCATGGCGATTCACATGGTCAAACTCTGCGTCGGGGCCGATGAGGTGGCCGATCTCGCCGCCTGGCAGGCGAGTCTGATGCGCGAGCGGGCCCAGCCCTTCCATCATACCCGGATGATGCCGAAACGGGCCGAAGAGTTGATGGATGGCGGCTCCATCTACTGGGTGATCCGCCGGGCAATCCGGGTGCGCCAGCGCATTCTCGAGGTGCGCGAGATCGAGGACAGGGGCGGGCGGCGCGCCTGCGAACTGGTCTTCGATCCGGAACTGATCGAGACCGAGGCCCAGCCGAAGAAGCCGTTCCAGGGCTGGCGCTATCTCAGGCCCGTCGATGCCCCTGCGGATCTCGCCGGGAGCGGACGCCGGGATATACCGGCCGATCTCGGCATGGCCCTGCGCGAGGCTCTGGTCTGGTAGCCGCGCTTCAGTCCGCCGGTCCCATATTGTCGATCAGCCGTGTCGTGCCGACATGGCCGGCCCCAAGCAGCCGGAGGGCCTCAGGCTCGCCAAGCGGGCCATCCGGCAGGTCCTCCAGCGTGGCCGGATCGACCGCCGACACATAGTCCACGCTGTCCCAGCCGGCCGCGCGCAGATAGGCGCGGGCCTCGGCCAGGCATTCCCCGACAGGCGCGCCAGCGGCGATGCGCATGCGCGTGCGGTGAAGCGCGGCGAACAGGGCCCCGGCGCGCCGGCGCTCGGCCTCGCCGAGATAGGCATTGCGCGAGGAATGGGCGAGCCCGTCCGGCGCGCGCACGGTCGGCGCGCCAATGATCTCGATCGGGAAACCGAGATCGGTCGCCATGCGCCGGATGATCTGGAGCTGCTGGAAATCCTTTTCGCCGAACACGGCCAGGTCCGGGCGCACCTGCGCGAACAGGCGCGCGACGACCGTGGCCACGCCATAGAAGAAATGCGGGCGGTGGCGGCCATCGAGCCGGTCCGACAGCGTATCCACCCGGACCTGCGTCAGCGAGCCGGGGGGGTACATGTCTTCCTCGCGTGGCAGATAGACAAGGTCGCAACCGGCTTCGGCCAGCTTGGCCAGATCCGAATCGGTCTCGCGTGGATAGGCGTCGAAATCCTCTCCGGGCGCGAACTGGGCGGGATTGACATAGATGCTCACAATCGTGCGGTCGGTGCGCGCCCGAGCTTCTCCCACCAGGGAGAGATGACCATCGTGTAATGCGCCCATTGTCGGGACCAGGCCAATCGTCTGCCGGCTGTTGCGGAAATTGCGAATCGCATCGAAAATTTCGGCCCGCGACCGCGCAACCGGGAGGGGATTTTCTGGCATTGGAATTTTCTGTCGGATCGCCTAGTGTAAATGTGCTGTTAACCTGAAACGGGGAGGTTTCAAACATGTCTTATCGCATTCTTCACGCTCTCCAGCGCCTCACCGTTTCGGCCGCGCTCCGCTTCCTGCCGGCGCGCCGGGTTCGCCCGGAAACTCCCATGCCCCGTCGCCGCGATTTCGACGCAAGGCAGCCGGTGCAGGCGGCCGATGACTGGCTGTTCGGGGAGGTGGTTTCGCCCCTCGCGATGGAAGTCGACGCGCTTTCGCGCGAGCTCGGTCGCACGTCTCGTGCGCTCGAGGGGCTGCGTGAGATGCTGAGCGATATTTCCACGCGGGCCCCGATCGAATTGTCGGCTGGCGACGGCGCGAGCGCGAACACGCTGTGGAGCGAAGACCTGCTGTTCGATGGCGAGCCGATGGCTGTCGTCCCCTCCCTCAGCGAACCGCTCGCCGGCGAGGCGATGTTCCTGTTCGAGGATGAAGAGCGGCGCACCGGCTGGAGCGCACTTGAGGGTTTGAGGGCCGAGCCGCCGCGCGCGGCATGATTATCAGTCACGTAAACACGCGCTCTCCCGGCGCATAAGAGGGGACGTCCTTGCCTGCCGAAGGTTTCAGTGCAATCGAGGAGACAGAGAGCCCGGCCGCGGAGCGTTCGCGGCCGGCCCGTGTCATCGTCATCGGAAACGAGAAGGGTGGCGCGGGAAAATCCACCGTGGCCATGCATCTGACCGTGGCGCTCATGCGCATGGGGCGCCGGGTCGGCGTCGTCGATCTCGATGTCCGCCAGCGCACACTGACGCGCTACCTGGAAAATCGCCTGAGATGGATCCAGTCATCCGGCTCCCGGCTGCCGATGCCCGAAATCATTCGCGTGGATGCGAGCGAAGCGCGCGATCTCGATGCCGCGGAAGCCGAAGAATCCGAGCAGCTTGAAAACACTCTGGGCCGCCTTCGCCAGAGCTGCGACTTCGTCATCATCGATGCGCCCGGCGGCGACACTTTCCTGTCGCGCCTTGCCCATGTGCATGCCGACACGCTGATCACGCCGCTGAATGACAGTTTCGTCGATTTCGACCTGCTCGGCGATGTCAATCCACAGACGCTGGAAGTCATCCGGCCGAGTTTCTATTCGGAGATGATCTGGAACTGCCGCAAGAAGAAGGCGCAGGAAAGCCGGCGCCCGATCGACTGGGTGGTGATGCGCAACCGGATGTCGCCTCTCGAAGCGCGCAACAAGCAGAAAGTCGGCGAAGCGCTGAACAATCTGGCCCGAAGGATCGGTTTCCGCATGGCGCCGGGCCTGTCGGAACGGGTGATCTATCGCGAGCTGTTCCCGGCCGGGCTGACCCTGCTCGACCTCACGGAAAAAGGCTCGAACATTTCCTTCACGATGAGCCATGTCGCCGCGCGCCAGGAACTCCGCGACCTCGTGATCGTGCTGCAACTGCCGGAATTCGAGGGCGTCGAGATCGGATTCTAGATCCCGGCACAGTCACGATGACCGGTCTTGGCCCTTTTTGGCCGTTCGCGATGGAAATCGTGGACGTCTTGAAATGTCAAAGATGGTCTTTCGACTACACAGCGTCTTGTTCCAGGGGGCTTTCGCAGGCATGCGCCGCCAGCTTTCATTCCAAGCTAGTGTTCTGAGTCAGACGTTTCTTACCTGTTTCCGCGGATTTCATCGAGCGTTTTCAGCGCGCGGCGTTCGCGGGTGAGGATGTCATCGGCGGTCTTGGTC
>JAAANZ010000044.1 GCA_009909065.1 Alphaproteobacteria bacterium
GGGCGCGGGTGACGAAAAGCGCCGTTCTGGCCTGCAATGTGCGGATCTGGGCGTCACGATACTCGTTTTCCGCATCCAGCGAGTCGACCAGCGTGCGCATGCCCGCCTCATATTCACGCCGCGCCCCCTCGCTGGCCAGTTCCGCCGCCTCCTCGGCGCGCCGCGCGGCGTCCAGGGAGAGCGTGCGCGCCTCCAGGTCGCCCCAGAGGCCGGCCACCTGTTCGCGCAGGCTGAGCTCGACACGGCGCAGGCCGGCAAGCGCTTGCGAGCGTGCCGCCCGGGCCTCGCGCGTCTTCGCCGATTTCAGCCCGCTCGTATAGAGCGGCACATTCAGTGTGACAAAGGCGCCGTAATCGGAAATCTCGCCATCCTCGAAGAAGAAGGAGACATCCTTTCCCGCCGTGGCGCGTGCCGACAGCGTGATTTTCGGCCCGAAACGCCCGCGCGCCTGGCGCGTGCCGGCCTCGGCCGCTTCCAGTCCGGCCCGTGCGGCCTTGAGCCGGGCATTGCCCTGCCTGACCGTCTCGAGGGCGGCCTGCAAACTGTCCGGGGTATCAAGCCCGTCAGCCACCGGGGCAACCGGCTCGGCGCCGGTGAGCCCGGTCAGGCGCTCCAGCCTTGCCGAAGCGACCGCCAGCCCGGCACGGGATGCTTCGAGCCGGGCTTGCGCCGCCGCCAGGCGCGCTTCGTTGAGCGCGATATCGGTACGTGTGCCCAGGCCCTGGTCGAAGCGTGAGCGGGTTTCTTCAAGGCGCAGTGCGAGGGTTTCCACCCGCGCTTCGCCCACTTCGACGATCCGGCGTTTCAGCCAGGCATCCGAATAGGCCTCGAGCGTTGCCAGCACGATCTGCTCTCGCGTGCCGTCCAGCTGCTGGTTCGCCGACCGGCGCTGATATTCGGCCACATCCACGCCGGCGGCATTGGCCCCGGAGGTGTAGACATCCCATTCCGCCTCCAGGCCTGCCGAATGGGGCAGCTGCGAGGCCGTCACGTTCCCGGCGGACGGATTGAACAGGTTGGGATAGCGCGTCTCGAGCGCTCCGACCTCGGCGCGCAGCCCGGCACTCGGGCGCCCGGCCGCTTCGGCCGCATCGACACCGGCCTCGCGTTTCTCCACGCCGGCCCGGGCCGCGGTGATCGAGGGATCATGTTCAAGCGCGCTTTCAACGGCGCGCCCGAGCGTGACGGGTGCGGCGAAAGCCGGCGCGGTGAGCGCCGCGGCGCCGGCAAGAAGGCTGACAATCCGCGCGGTCATCGAAATGCGTGACCGGGCTTGAGGCCGAGTGCCTTGAAGATCATGGCTGCCGGGCAAAAGCCGGTGAAGGCGGCCTGCAGCATGTTCAGCCCGGCAAAAGCGGTGAGCAGGAAGAACCAGGGGGTCACCCAGTAGCCGAGTGCCAGGCTGGCCAGGATGATGATCCCGGCAAACGCGAAAACCGCACGGTCGATATTCATTGAAAACGTCTCCTTGATGAAAAGGTCAGGAAGCCCGGCATGGTCCGCCAGGCCTTCAGGGCTTGAGTTTCTGGGTCTTCAGGAGGTTCAGCGCGGCATTCTCGTAGAAGGTCTCCGAGCGGCCCTGGCGCACCTTGCCGAGGAAATATTTCTCGAACCCGATCTTCGCCATATGGACCCAGCCGCCGCCGGCTGACCAGTTGACATTGCGCGGCGGGATCTGCGGCTGCGCGATGAAGGCCACCCCGCCATCGCCGAAATCGGCCAGGCAGATGGCATTCCAGGTCGCCTCATGGGTCGGCTCTTTCCCATCGATGATCTCGCGCAGATTTTCCGCCGTGGCCGTGACCATGCTCTCGATCATGAAACCGGTCTTGGGCACACCGACAGGCACGGGTGTCGATCCGGTGGGCGGTATGGCGATGCAAACGCCGATGCCGAAGATTTCCGGATATTGCGGATTGCGCTGGTGGTCATCGACGATGATGAAACCCTTCGGATTGACCAGGCCCTCGATATCGCGAACGGCCGACACCCCGCGGAAGGCCGGCAGCATCATGGAGAATTTCTGCGGCAGTTCATGGACCGTCTTCACCGTGCCGTCATCATTGTATTCCTCGACATACATTGTGTCTTCGGTGACGCGCTGGACCTTCGCATTTGTGATCCACTTGATGTGGCGCTCGCGCATCTCGCTTTCGAGCAGGCCTTTCGTGTCGCCGACACCGTCCAGGCCGAGATGACCGACATAGGGCTCGGAGGTGACGAAGGTCATCGGCACCTGGTCGCGGATCTTGCGCTTGCGCAGCTCGGTTTCGAGGATCATCGCGGTCTCGTAGGCCGGCCCGAAGCAGGAGGCGCCCTGCACCGCGCCGACGATCATGGGGCCGGGATCCTCGCAGAAGGCCTCGAAATCCTCATACCCCTTCAGGGCATGGTCGATATGGCAGACCGAATGGGTATGCCCGCCATGGGGGCCGAGCCCCTCGATGTCGTCAAAGGCCAGTTCCGGCCCCGTCGCGATTACGAGATAATCGTATTCAACCGTCGAGCCGTCTTCCATGCGAACGCATTTCTCGCCGGGCTCAACCCTTTCCGCGCGGCCCACGACGAAGTCGATCCGCTTGCGCTTCATCGGCTTGGCAAGGTCGATCGTGATATCCTCGCGCTCGCGCCAGCCCACGAGAACCCAGGGATTGGACGGCACGAACTGGTAGAAATCGGTCTCATTGATGACCGTGACCTTGTCCTTGCGCCGGACCGTCTTGCGGATCTCATAGGCCGCGATCACGCCGCCGAGCCCTGCACCTAGCACCACTATGTTCGCCATGACGGCCTCCCTGAATGATTATGTGGCATTAATATCGCGTATTTTATAAGTTTATTAAATGCGCAATATGTCGCATGGCCGCTTCAGGGGCAGCGTGCCTATTGTTTGCAGTGAAACAGGCCCCGCAGCGGGGCGCATTGACCAGGAGCAACACATGGCTGACGAACGCGACCTTGCCCCGAATGCCGTCATGGACGGCCTGAAATCCGGCGACATCCTGCTCGTGGATGTGCGCGAGCCGGCGGAATTTGCCAATGAGCGGATCCACGGCGCCCTCCTGCATCCCCTGTCGACCTTCGAGCCGAAGGCGATTCCGACCGACGGCCAGCGCCGGGTCGTGTTCCAGTGCGGCTCGGGCAAGCGCTCGCGCAAGGCGCTGGATGCCTTCCTGGCCGGCACCGGCGCGGACGCGGCTCATCTTGACGGCGGAATCGGCGCCTGGAAAGCGGCCGGCCTGCCCTGCGCGCGGATCGATCCGGCCACCGGACAGGTGCAGGACGATGGCCGCTACTAGGCCGGTCATCGCGGCGCTCGCCGCCTTCCTCGCCCTCGCTCCGCTGGCCGCGGGCGAGGAGTTGACAATCGCCGAACAGATCGTCGTCGATTACCGGCCCGTCGTGGCCCGTGTCGAGGCCGGTGACACGGCCACGGCGCGCTCGCGGCTTCAGGGCGTTGTCACACGCCTGAATATCGACGAGGGCAGCGTGGTCGAGGCCGGTGACACCGTCGCCGTGGTGCGCGATGAGACGCTGGACCCGAAACTGTCCGCCCTGGCCTCGCGGATCGAAGGGCTCAAATCGCGTATCCGCCAGGCCGAGGAAGATCTCGAACGCGCCGAGGCCCTGTTCGAGGACGGTTTCTATCCCAGGGCGCGCCTTGACGAGCAGCGCACGGGGCTGGAAGTTCTCAAGCGCAACCTCGCTTCGGCCGAGGCCGAGCGCAATGCCCTTTCGGCCCGCAAGGGCGAAGGCGTGATCCGTGCGCCGGCCGATGCCCGCGTCACCGCCGTCAACACGGTCGAAGGTTCGGTCGTGTCACCCGGCGAGGTGATTGCGAGCTTTGCCACGCTCAACGGGATTGTCCGCCTCTCGCTTCCCGAACGCCATGCCGGCGAAGTCGCGGAGGGCGAGACAGTGACCCTGCGCCTGCCGACGCGCGGGGGCGATATCCGCACCGCCACCATCGTCAAGGTTTATCCCGAACTGCGCGGCGGGGCGGTCATTGCCGATGCGACCGTGCAGGGCGGCCTCGATGCGCTGGTTGGCGAGCGGGTCGATGTGCTGGCCCCGGTCGGCGAGCGCCGCGCGATCCGCGTTCCGCAGGACTATGTGCGCACACGCTTCGGTGTGGATTTCGTCCGCGTGAAGGTTGGCGACCGTTTCGTCGATGCGCCCGTGGCGCTGGCGTCACCGCTGGCGGATGCCGATGGCGAACTCGAAATCCTGTCGGGCCTCAAGCCCGGTGACGTGATCGAACGCCCGAAAGACATGACCCATGAAGGCTGACCTCTCAGGCGCGATCACGCGCGCCACCATCCGTTCGCCGCTGACACCGCTCTTCCTGCTCACCGCGCTGGCGGTGGGCCTGATCGCGCTTCTGACCATCCCGCGCGAGGAAGAGCCGCAGATTTCGGTGCCCATGGTCGATATCATGGTCAGCGCGCCGGGCCTTGGAGCGCCCGACGTGGTCGAGCAGGTCTCCGAACCGCTCGAAGAGATCGTCATGGCGATTCCGGATGTCGAACATGTCTATTCCCAGAGCCGGGACGACGGCGCGCTGGTCACGGCGCGTTTCGAGGTCGGCACCGAGGCCGACAATGCCATCCTGAGGGTGCATGAGAAGATCCGGGCCAATCTCGATCGGATCCCGCCGGGCGTGCCGATGCCCCATGTGGTCGGGCGCGGCATCAATGATGTGCCGATCGTCACGCTGACCCTCTCGCCGGAAGATTGGACCGGCGAAGTGTGGAACGACACCACATTGCACATGCTCGCTGACGAGCTGCTCAATGAACTCACCAAGATCGAGGATGTGGGCCTGACGAATATTGTCGGCGGGCGCGAACTGGAAATGCGCATCGAGCCCGATATCGAGGCCATGGCCTCCTATGGCGTGCCCCTGCGCAGCCTGGTCGAATCGGTGCGCCAGGCCGCGACCACAATGCCTGTCGGCACCGCGCGCCGCGACGGCGAGGCGATCATCGTGCAGGCCGGCGACCGGATGGAAACGGTCGCCAAGCTGGAGCGCCTGGAGCTGCGCGGAAGCGACGGACGGATTGTCTACCTGTCGGATGTCGCGCGCGTGCAGGTGACCGGCAAGGATAATGAAGCGCGCGCCTGGACGCTGGAGCGCCGCGCCGACGCCGAGGGATTTGCGGCCGCGCCGGCCGTCACGCTGGCACTGGCCAAGCGGCCGGGGGCCAATGCGGTCGTCGTCGCCGAGAAGATACTGGAACGCGTGGAACTTCTGGAGGGAGACCTGATCCCTGAAGGGGTGCATGTCGATGTCACCCGCAATTATGGCGAATCGGCCAATCACAAGGCCAATGAGCTGCTGTTCCATCTCGGCCTTGCGACCGTGTCCATCGTGATCCTGATCGCCTTTGCGATTGGCTGGCGCGAGGCGCTGGTGACGCTGATCGTGATCCCCACGACGATCCTGCTGACACTCTTTGCGTCGCTGATGATGGGCTACACGATCAACCGGGTGTCGCTTTTCGCGCTGATCTTTTCCATCGGCATCCTGGTCGATGATGCCATTGTCATGGTCGAGAATATTGCCCGCCACTGGGCGATGAAGGATGGCCGCCCGCGCATCCGCGCGGCCATCGATGCGGTCTCCGAGGTCGGCAATCCGACGATTATCGCCACGCTCACCGTGATTGCGGCGCTCTTGCCGATGATGTTCGTGTCCGGCCTGATGGGGCCCTATATGGCGCCGATCCCGGCCAACGCCTCGGCGGCGATGCTGTTTTCCTTCTTCGTGGCGGTCGGCATCGCGCCCTGGCTCCTGATGAAGATTGCCGGTCGCGCGCCCGTCCATGATCATGAGGCCGGCCAGGAGAGCGGGGCGACGCGGCTTGGCCGGGTCTACACGGCCGTCGCCGAACCGGTGATCCGCACCCGTGCGCGCGCCTGGGTCTTTCTCGTCATTGTGGGCCTGGCCACGCTGGCATCGCTGTCCCTGTTCGCCACGCGGGCCGTTCCGGTCAAGCTTTTGCCTTTTGACAACAAGTCGGAAATGCAGGTCGTGGTCGATCTGCCCGAAGGCGCCTCCCTGGAAGATACCGAGCGCACGCTGTTTGCGCTCGCCGATGCGGCGCGCGGCATCGAGGAAGTCGAGTCGATCCAAGCCTATGCCGGCACGGCCGCGCCGTTCAATTTCAACGGTCTCGTGCGCCATTATTTCCTGCGCCAGTCGCCTGAACTCGGCGACCTCCAGGTCAATCTGGCCGAGAAACATCATCGCGACCGCTCCAGCCACGAAATCGCCCTGGAACTGCGCGAGACGCTGCGCGACGTGCCAATTGCCGAAGGAGCGAGCGCGAAAGTGGTCGAGGTGCCCCCCGGCCCGCCCGTGATTTCCACGCTGCTCGCGGAGATTTACGGCCCAGACCCGCAGACGCGGCGCGAGACAGCCGGCGTGATCCGCAAACTGTTCGAGGAGACCGATTTCATCGTGGATGTCGATGACAGCATCGGCGAGCGCCACCCGCGGCTCGAGATCTCCATCGATGAGCCGGGCGCGGCCGATTACGGCGTGCGCCACGAGGATATTCTCGACACGATCGCGTTGGCCTTTTCCGGCCAGGTGGCCGGCGTGTCCCCGCGCGGGGAAGGGCGAGACCCTCTGGATATCAATGTCCGGCTCCCGAAATCGGAGCGCGTCTGGGGCCAGGACATGGCCGCCATACCCGTGCCGCGGCGCCTGGCGCCGGCCGGCGCGCCGCCGGTGGAACTCGGCGCCCTGGTCGAGGTCAGCGAGGAGGCCGGATCGCCGCTGATCTTCCGGCGCAACGGCCATTTCGCGGACATGGTGCAGGGCGAGCTGGCCGGAGCCTATGAGGCCCCGATCTATGGCATGCTGGAAATCCAGTCGCGCGTGGCCGATTATGACTGGGCCGGCGAGGGGCTCGAACAGCCGGCGATCCGCCTTTATGGCCAGCCCGAGGATGAGACGCGCACAACGCTGCTCTGGGACGGCGAATGGGAAATCACCTATGTCACCTTCCGCGACATGGGCCTGGCCTTCGGCGTGGCGCTGTTCGGGATCTATATCCTTGTCGTGGCCCAGTTCGGCACATTCCGCGTGCCGCTGATCATCCTGACCCCGGTGCCGCTGACGCTGATCGGGATCATGATCGGCCACTGGCTGTTCGGCGCCCCGTTTACCGCGACCTCGATGATCGGTTTCATCGCGCTGGCGGGCATCATCGTGCGCAACTCGATCCTGCTGGTCGATTTCGTGCGCCACGGCGAGGATCCGGGCCGCCGGCTGAAGGATGTGTTGCTGGAAGCCGGGGCGATCCGCTTCAAGCCGATCCTGCTGACGGCCCTTGCCGCGATGATCGGCGCTGCGGTAATCCTTTCCGACCCGATCTTCCAGGGACTGGCGATTTCACTGCTGTTTGGCCTTGCCTCATCTACGGCACTGACTGTGCTTGTGATCCCTGCAATCTATGTCGCGCTCAGGGGGCCGGACTGGCGACCTGAAGAACGCCGCGACTCAGACGAGAGCCTGTCGACCACAGAGGAGGCGCCAGCCTGATGCCCGATACCGACCACCGCCCGCGAACACCCGAAGCCTTCGAGGTGATGTCCGCGCAGATCAACGAAGCCTGCGAGGTGCTCAAGGCCATGGCCAGCGAGACGCGGCTGAAGATTCTCTGCGCGCTGGCGGATGGCGAGAAGCCGGTGAGCGAACTGGCGGAGATGACCGGACAGTCCTTCTCCGCGGTCTCCCAGCATCTGGCCAAGCTGCGGGCCAGCAACCTGGTCGAATCGCGCCGTGATGCCCAGTCGATCCTTTACCGCCGCGTCGAGGGCGTCGGGCATATCCTCGTCGATACGCTGTGCGACTTCTATGGCCGAAAGGCGGATGCGGCCTGATCCGGAGCCAGGCCGCATCCTGCCAGGGTGATCGGGACCCAGCCGGGCCTGGCTGTCAGTGCTCGCGCAGGGCCGGCGCGCGGGCCTGCGCCTCGCCGGACTGCAGGGCCGAGAGCTGATCGAGCACAGCGCGAAGCTGCGGGTCGTCGGCCACACGGTTCAGCATGGAAACTGAGCGGCCGGTCTGCGCACTGGCCGAGACAAACCCGTCGAGCGCATCGAAACCGCTCCGGCGGGCCGGGAAATGTATGAGGCGCAATTGCGTGCCCTCTTCGATCCCGGCCAGTTCAGCGGCCTTGTCAACGGCTTCACGGAACCCGCCAATCTCGTCGACGAGGCCGTTCTCGAGCGCATCCTCGCCGCTCCAGACGCGCCCCCGCGCGCGCTCATGCACCTCCTCGACGCTCATGTCACGGCCCTCGGCCACGATCGAGGTGAAACGGTCATAGCCCCGCTTGAGGGATTCGCGCAGCTTGGCGCGCTGGGAATTGGTGAACCGGTCGACACCGAAGGCATCGGTATAGTCCCCGCCGACAGTGACCGATTCAATATTCACACCGATCCGCTCGAGGCCTTCGCCAATGGCCAGCTTGCCGCCGAAAATCCCGATCGAGCCCGTGATTGTGGTCTCGTTCGCGAAAATATGGTCAGCGCCGGCCGAGACATAATAGCCCCCGGACGCCGCCGTGGCCCCCATCGAAACCACCACGGGCTTGCCCGTCTCGCGGACACGTTCGACCGCATTCCAGATCTGGTCGGAGGCGACGGGCGAGCCGCCGCCGCTATTGACGCGGAACACGAGGGCCTGAATGGCCTCATCCTTGCCGGCATCGATGATGGCCTTGGCCACGCGGTCGGACCCGAATCCGACCGTGGAGGCGAAGATGTCCTGATCGCCGCCACCGGTCATGATCGGTCCGTCGCCACCGACCACGGCAATCTTCGGCGCGCCTGCCGGAGCCGCCGGCGGGGTGTAGTCGGCGAGTGAGAGGAAGTCGGCGCCATCAGCGCGCGAAAGCGCCGCTTCGCGCGCGTCTTCCGGCCAGCCCAGCTTGTCGATCAGTTTCAGATCCACGGCCTCTTCGGAGGCCAGCGGACCGCTTTCGAGCGCGTTGCGCACTGCATCAGCAGTCATGCCGCGGTCGGCGGCAATGTCGCGCACGGAGACGGTCCAGAGCGACTCGGCCAGCGCGCGCAGCGCTTCGCGATGGGGCTCGGTATAATCTTCCTGCGTGTAACTGTTCGGCGCGTTCTTGTATTCATAGAACTGCTCGATCTCGGCGGTCACCGACAGGTTGTCGAACAGCCCCTTGAGAAATTCGGTATCAAACCCGATGCCGCTCATGGTCAGGTCGCTGCCCGGCTGGATCCAGATCTCGTCGGCCGGTGTCACCGCGCGCAGGGCAGACGGACCGAAGGAAAACAGACTGCCCTGTGTGTGCGCGATGATGAATTTTCCGGACTCGCGGAAATCGCCCAGAGCCGCGCGCAGCTCCTCGGCGCGGGCCGAGCCGAATGTCATGGTGGCCGCGCGGATGAAAATGCCCTCGACATTCGGGTCATCGGCGGCGGCATCGATCCGCGTGACGAGGTCGGTAAATCCGATCTGGCCGCTGAAGGCGGCCAATCCGGTCGCGGGCGCCTGGTCCGGCAACTCCGTGCGCAGATCCAGCGACAGGATCATGCGGTCGGGTTTCGGATCGCCCTGGCTGGCCAGTCCCGCGATCCCGGCGATGGCAAAGAAAATGAAAACGAAGAAAAGAATGAGCGCGACAAACGCGCCGGCGAGTGAGAGCAGGAAGGTCTTCAAGGGAGGCGCTCCGTTCGACTGGGCAAAAAGGGTCTCGATTTATCGATAAATGATATGTCAGACTTGAGTTTCAAGCGCAAGCGGCATCTCGGCGCCCGATCGCAGGACCCGCCGCGCCCTGGTTCGCAGATCGCGTATTGCCAGCGCCCGGGCTTTTGGGTATCAGGCTCGCTTTCGCGATGGGGCGTAGCCAAGTGGTAAGGCAGCTGGTTTTGGTCCAGCCATTCCCAGGTTCGAATCCTGGCGCCCCAGCCAGACACCCGGCGGCCCGGCCGGGTCCCGCGCGATACTCGTGCCCATGCCGCAAAACCATCATCGGTCTTTGCAGCTATAACCCGGCTGCGGGTGATCCATTGCGCTTCAAGGCGCCATGAGGCTAATTCCTAAATGAATGTTTATGCGAGTTGATCGTGCTTGCGGCAGTTGATAGCGTCCGCCTGGCTCGGTAGGGGGAGCGGGACCGGTGATCGCATCGCCGGTCTATTGCAGAACCAGAAGGGCGGTCGACGCCCCGCGACGATGAGAGGGGAGGTGATAGGCGCGCACTGTGCCGATCCCTTCGGATAGAAAAAGCCAAGTCCCGGGGGGCCGGTGTGTGTTTGAGTGGCCCGCCATCGCGCGACCGTCTCCCATCAGAGGGACTGGCGGTTTGAAGAATGAATTTCACGCAGGTCCCGTCCGGGGCATGCGAGGTTTCGGAGAGTGAGTGAGAGGCAACCTCATGAATAAGTTCCTGACACCGGCCCGCGGCGCAGTTGCCGCTGCACTGGCTGTCGCACTGGCGGTTCCCGCACAGGCCCAGCTCAAATCGGCGCTCGACACCGGCGAGCAGGCAACCCGGCGGGCCGAACAGGTCCAGTCCCAGATCAATCAGCTGGATGATGAGCGCTCGGACATGGTGCGCGAGTATCGCACCCTT
>JAAANZ010000113.1 GCA_009909065.1 Alphaproteobacteria bacterium
AGCGCATCTACGCCGATGACACGGCCTGGCAACCAGGCGAGATTCGCGCTGCGGAATAAGCGCCAATCCTTGGCGCTACCCCTTCTTTATTGTCCTTTGAGCTAAATAGGCCCTCGTAAACAGTAACAGCCCGGCTCGCGCAGAGCCGAGCTGATCTGTCCGTGAAACCGATTTAGAGGTCGCAGGTATCCTTAAGGAAGCTATCGATTTCAGAGAATTTCTGCTCGAAGTGTTCGGGCCACCAGGGATAGCTGTGCGGCATGTCCTCGATCACGACCAGTTTCGCATTCACCTTGTCTTTCACACCATTGTAGAAATCACGCGAGTGAAACAGTTCCACTTGGGTATCCCGGTCACCATGATAGATCAGGATCGGGATATTGGCCTTGTCGGTGTTTTCCATCGGATCCATGCCGTCGACTGTCCGGCCCTGGAACTTCCGCTGGATACGATCGCTGCCCCAGAGATTGCCGAGCCGTTCAAGGTTTGACACGCCGGCCCCGGCAATCGCGCATTTGAAGGGGCCATCTTCACGTACCGTGGCCGCGAAGGCGGCAAAGCCGCCATAGGAATACCCCCAGATGGCAATCCGGTCGGGATCGGCGATGCCCTGCTCGACCAGCCAGCGTGCGCCGTCATCCTTGTCATCCTGCATCTTCTGGCCCCATTCGCCGTCGCCGGCCAGCCAGAGCTTGCGGCCAAAATCGTCACTGCCACGATATTGCGGCTTGAGTACGGCATAGCCACGAGATGTCAGGAAATGGATCCATTCATCGCCGCCGCTATAACCATTGGCAATGTCACGCGACCAGGGCCCGCCATGTGGCAGGACAATCGCCGGGGCCGGCGGATCACCCTTCTTCCAGCCAACCGGCAGGGCGAGATAGGCCGGAATCTCGAGGCCATCACGCGCGTCATAGTAGACCAGTTCGGTCGGTGACAGTTCATGGGCGTCGAGCCAGGGCTTGGTCGCGCCCAGCAGGCGCGGCGTCTTCTTGTCCTCCAGCAGGTAATAGGCTGGCTGATCGGTGGTGGACGACGTCGTGAAAAGGATCCGGGACATGTCGTCGGAATAATCCCTTATGCGGACCTTCTTGCCAGGGAAGGCCGCCTCCAGGCCCTCCTGGATGGCGGCCCATTCGGGATCGACATAGTACCTTTCCGGATCTGCACCGAGATAAGTCACCGCAATCAGCTCATTATAGTTGGAGGCCCGCGATCCGAGAACCACGCCCGAAACCGGGAATTCCGGATGGCTGAACAGGGGCTGGTCGTCATATTCGCGCGCGACCGGATCATAGAAGTAGAGCTCAGTCTTGTCGGCGAACTGATCGGTGACGACATAATATTTGCCGGAGGCTTCGTCGCGCCCGGCCACGGAAATCTTTTGGCGGTTGCCTGCAGTGTAGGTTAGCTTTGGATGCTCTTCATACTCGCCGGTCTCGTCATTGCGGATGAGCGTGGTGAACCTGTAGCTGCCATCGGAGATTTCGATCCGCTCCTTGGTCAGCAGTTCGATATTGCGCAGGTCCCAGAGGCCGGCCACGTCGACATCGTTTTCCCGATAGAGCTGTTTGCTGCGGCCGGTTTCCATATTGTAAAGCGCATATTCGAGATACTGCGCATCCCGGCTGCGCCTGCGGACGATCACTTCATCGTCCGAAAAGGGCAGCTCAGCAGCGATGCCGCCCTGGACGGTGGTGGAGTCGCAATAGGTTTCCTTCGAGCCCGCACGCAGGAAGGGCTCTTCGAATTCCTCGGCAGTCTTGTCGGTCATGTAAACCTTGGTCACGAAGGTCTTGGTTGCCCCCGTAACGCTCGACGCTTCGCCACAATAAGCCAGCGCGCCGGTCCAGGCCTGACGGGCAACCACTTGGATATTGCCGTTGCGATAGGCCTCGACTCCTATAAACTTCATCCGCTCATTCGACGGCGTCAGCGTCGGCGCGGAGCCTTCATCGGTCAGGTCCCAGACCGCCAGCGCCTGTTCGTCCCCCTTGTTTCCCGGAGGCGTCATCAGGCCGACGATGGTATCCCCCTCGGGTGACATGGACATATTGCTCATCGCGGGATACCGGGCGATCTCCTCGATCGGCACTTGGGCGCCGGCGAGTGGAGCGAGACATGCAAGGCTCCATCCCGCAACCATCAGTTTCTTGAAAAACATGTGCATTCGACTCCCTTGATGTTGCGCTTGGATGATACCTCGTCACGCATGCTTCCGGAGACTCGTGACCATTGAGCACCGAATGAGTTGGTATCGTTAATGACGACCGCTACGCTTCGCAAGATCCTGTCTGACATTTGCGTGAGGCACACACATCCTGACGGCAGGCGGCGCTGACAGAGGCATATCTGCCCCATGAGCCTGCCCTATATGTCGTTTTCATGTCACAGGTTGGGCTGAATCGCACACTTCCCTAACGTCAGAGGCCTGCCGGCCGGGCTCAGCGCTTGCAATCTCCGTCCCGAAAGTAACAATTCTATCACGTTCGCGTCAGGGGCGAGGACGAACTTTGCCAGTTACCCAGGGGTTTGAGGATATGAAGACCAGATCAAGTGATCGCTACGCCATGCTTCTTGCCGGCGTTGCCGGAGGTTCGCTGCTCTTTTCAACGGCAATGGCACAGGAGACGGCCACTGACGAGGCGGCAGACACTGTCGAGCGTACCGAACAGGTGAGCGAGGAGACCGAGTCGCGTCAGGAAAAAGTGGTCGTCACCGGGTCATTGCTGCGCCGGGACGAATACAGTTCGGCCTCGCCGATTCAGGTGATCAATGCCGAAGTGTCGACACTCGAAGGTCTTGTCGATACCGCAGACATTCTTCAGGGCTCCAGTGTCGCGGCCGGATCGGTCCAGTTCAACAACCAGTTCAACGGCTTCGTCGTTGAAGGCGGCACGGGCATCCAGTCCATCTCGCTTCGCGGTCTTGGCGCGCAGAGGTCCCTCGTCCTGCTCAACGGGCGCCGGCCCGGACCGGCCGGCACGCGCGGCCAGGTCGGCTCGTTCGACCTGAACGTCATTCCGCGCTCGGTGATCACTCAGGTCGATATCCTCAAGGATGGCGCGTCCTCGATCTACGGGTCCGACGCGGTGGCCGGGGTGGCCAATATCATCACGCGCACATCGGTCGATGAACCGGAGATCACGGTCCAGTACAACCAGCCTTTCGAGGATGGCGGCGAACAATTCTCGATCGACGGCGCCTACGGGCTCAATTTCGATACCGGCAATATCGTCCTGGCCGCCCAGTACACCCTGCAGGAAGACCTGTCGGTGGGTGACCGGGACTTCCTCAAATGCCCGCAGGACATTGTCTTCGATGCCAGTTCGGGCGAGCGCATTGACCGCGAGGACCGCTCGATCCTGGCCGGCACCTCCCTGGGCGGCTGTTCCTCCGGTAATGTCTATCACAACACGGTGATCGATCTGTTCTCAGGGCTGCGCTATATCCCGGCGCCGGATGGCGTGACTCAGGTCTCCAATCCGTTCGGCCTGCCAGCGCCCGGCATCGAGGGCTACCGCCCGCGCGCCAATGAAGGCTATGACGGCCCCGGCGGCCAGGCCTTCTATGAGGATGTGCTCAATAACGAGCGCTATCTCACACAGGACGCCATCAACAAGAATGAGACGACCAGTTTCTATGCGACCTCGGATTTCGAGCTCGATATTCTCGGCGGCATCAACTGGGACACCGAATTCCTCTATACGCGTCGCGATACCCAGGCCGAGGGCTGGCGCCAGTTCTTCCCGCAGATCGGCGGCGCGACCGTCGGCGGTTTCGGGCTGAGCTATGCCAATGATCCCGGCTATGACAACCCCTACCAGACGCTGGCCCTGCCGGTGATGCTGTTCCCGTCGAACACCGATATCGAGGTCGATTATTACTCGATCGCCACGGGTGTTGAGGGCGAGTTCAATCTTGGCGGCGCCGCGGGCGGCTTCTTCGATGACTGGGCCTGGTCAGCCGATTTCGTGACATCCAAGAGCGATGGCTCCTATGGCGGCCTTGCGATCCTGGCTTCGGAATCGGGTGATATCAATTTCGACTCGGATGCGCCCAATTATGATCCGTTCGACCCGGCCGTTCTGAGCGGTGAGGACACCTCCTTCTATGACGTCGTCGGCAGCAACGAGGTCGGCAACACGACCTATGAACAGACCCTGATCAACGCCATCGTGACGGGCCCGCTCTTCTCCCTGCCGGCCGGCGATGTCCAGATCGCACTGGGCACCGAATGGCGCGAATTCTCGATCGACGACCAGCCTTCCGAGGCGTCGCAGAATGGCGACCTGTGGGGATCGAGTTCCGCCCAGGTCACCAAGGGCGAGGACAATGTGGTCGAGTGGTTCACCGAACTCGAAGTGCCGCTGCTCAAGGGAGCCCCGCTGGCCGAGGAAGTCTCGCTGAACGGTTCCTTCCGGACCTTCAACTATGCCTCCTATGGCGTGGATGATGTCTACAAGCTGGGCCTGAACTGGCAGGTGAACCCGACCCTGCGCCTGCGCGCCACGCAGGGCACCTCCTACCGGGCCCCGGCGCTGTATGAGCTCTTCCTCGGCAACCAGACCTCCTTCCTTGGGCAGACCGCGATCGATCCGTGCATCGACTGGGGCAATTCCTCGAACGAGAATATCCGGACGAACTGTGCGGCGGATGGCATCCCGGCCGACTATGCCGGCGCCTCGGCTTCGGCCACGATCATTTCCGGAGGTGGACGCGACGTTCTTGACGCCGAGACCTCGGACGCCACGACAATCGGCCTGGTCTACACGCCGACCTTCTCGGACCTGTCGATCGCAATCGACTATTTCGAGATCACGGTGAATGATCAGGTCGGCCAACTCGGCGCCAGCGCGATTCTCGGGGGCTGTTATGCCGCCGAGAACTTCCCCAATGCGTTCTGTGACCTGTTCGGACGTACGCCGGGCGATTCACCCGACCAGCTGGCCCGCTTTGGCGTAACCGAGGTCAATGACAGCTTCATCAATGTCAATGAGCAGACCACCGAGGGCATCGATATCTCGGCCCGGTATCAGCGCAGCTTCGATTTCGGCGACATTATTGGCGAACTCCAGGCCACCAGGACGCTGGAAGATATCCAGCTCCTGTTCGACTCGCAGGAAGAATCCGGCTTCGAGACCGATGACTTCAATGGCACGATCGGGGATCCCGAATGGGTGGCCAATGGCCGTGTGTCGCTCGAACGCGGTGACTTTACCTATTCGTGGCTGTTCGACTATGTCGGCGAAACCTCGAATGCGGTCCTGTTCGATGATCTGGAATTCAGCTATTTCGGACGCGATGCCACCCAGATCTATGATGCCGAGAGCCGTTTCTATCATGACATCTCGGTGCAGTGGGAAGGCGACAAGATTACCATCACGGGCGGTATCGCCAACCTGCTGGATGAAGAGCCGCCCGTGATTTCAGATGGCACCGACACTCGCCGGGGCAATGTCCCGCTGGTCGGCCAGTATGACATTATCGGGCGCACGGCCTTCGTCCGCGCCACCAAGCGGTTCTGAGCATAAGTGAGGACATCGCATTTGTTCGAAGGGGCGGTCCTGCGGGGCCGCCCCTTTTCACTTCGCTGGTCAGCATGCGCGGTATTTTTGCCTATATCCGCGAGCCGAAACTGTCCGGGCGGGGCGGGGTCCTGTTCGATCGGGGCATGCAGATGCTGGACCTGATGCAGGACCTTGCCGGCCCGTTCGTCGAGGTGAAATCCATGATTTCGCGCGATATCTGGGGTGAACCGGGCGCCGACGACAATGCGTTCGCTCTTCTGCGCACGCATGAGGGCGTGACCGCACAGCTCCACGCCTCGGCGACCTGGTGGCGCGAGACGTTTCGCCTCGAACTGGGTTTCGAGGACGGGTATATCTGGCTGGACGGCCTGACCGGCGCCGCCGGGCGAATGGGGCCCGAAATGCTGATCACGGCCCGGATATCGCGCGACGAAACCGGCCGCCCAAGGCCCAATCCCGAAGAGCAGATCCGCGAATTCACCGCTGACAACGCGATGGCGCTGGAGCTTGCCGACTTCCTGCACGCCGTTCGCGGCCGCGGCCCCGCGCGTGTCGGCACTTCGCAACAGGCTTTCGATGCCATGAACATCGTCCAGCGCATCTACGCCGATGACACGGCCTGGCAACCAGGCGAGATTCGCGCTGCGGAATAAGCGCCAATCCTTGGCGCTACCCCTTCTTTATTGTCCTTTGCGCGGAGTTTGCTCCGAAACAGGCAGCAACTTCCATGCAGCCAGGCCGCAAACCGCCATAGACGAGTGACCCCAACCAAATGGCCAGCGAGGTTGCCGGGAGGGTCGGCGCTCAGAGCAAAAGGCAGACAGACCCTGCGAACGGACGACCCGAATCACGGGGCTGATTCGCCCCGTCGGTCCACTCCCAGCCGCGTCTCTAATGATCTCAGTGAATGAGTAAAACTGACTGCCTAAGAAATGGTGCCCGGGGGCGGAATCGAACCACCGACACGCGGATTTTCAATCCGCTGCTCTACCCCTGAGCTACCCGGGCGGGTCAATGGGGCAAGCGCGTTTGATATAGCCGGGCGGTGGCTTTGTCCATGCCTTGAGCCGGGGGAAAATCAGTCTTCGTAATCTTCGCTGCGGCCAGGAGCGTCCTCGGCCTCTTCGGCCGGCGGTCCGGGAATGGCGTAGCCGCCTTTCAGCCAGCGCGACAGGTCGACATCCGCGCAGCGTTTCGAACAGAAGGGACGATATTGCGGATCGGCCTTGCGGCGCTCGCAGACCGGACAGAGCGGCTGGCTCATCAATACACCTCGATGGACTGGCGGCCCGACACCGTGACCGATACCCGAGCGCCATAGCGCGATGCGATGCGGTCTGCATAGGGCGCGCCGGGCGCGGCGTACAGGTCATGGGCGGGAGCGGGCAGGGCGAGTGTCAGCCGGTCGGCCGGCCGGGCGACCGCCTCGGTCTCCAGCCGGCGCAGGCCGGTGAGGAGATCGAAACGCGGGGTCGGCGCGCCTGACGCATCGAGGAAGAGCTCGTCCAGCGGGGTTTCGCCCCAGGCCAGCGAGATCTCCATCAAGCCGAAAGGCGAGGGCGCAAGCGCCTCGGCCGGCCGGGCCGAAAGGGCGCGGAAATGCGTCAGGAAGACGGATTTAAGCTCACGGCCGAGCGCTCGCGGGAGCGGCGCGAGACAGTCGATCACGACAAGCCCGCCGAGGCCGCGCAGGGACAGCTGGCGCGCGGCTTCCTCGATGGCTGTCAGATTGACCGTGCGGGCCCTCGCGCCGGCCGGGCCCGCCGCGCGCCGCCCGGCCGTGTCGATATCGATTGCGGTGAGTGCCGGGGTCCGGGTCAGTGTCAGCCGTCCGCCGCCGGGCAGCGTGAGCGAAGGGCTCAGCGCTTCGTCGAAGGCGGCCTCGATATCGGCAAGCGCCTCGCGCCCGGTCTCGAATTCCAGCGTATCGGCGCCGGGCAGTCGCGCGCGCCAGAGATCCAGGGCGGCAGACGGGCGGTCGGCCCGGGATGCGGCCGGGCGCACGCGCGCCAGCTTGCCGCGTCGCGCTTCGCTGGCGATCTCGGCATTGAAGGCGCCGCCCTCGGTCAGCCCCTCGGGACGCTTGCGCAGGAAAGCCTCCTCGCCATTCGCGAGCTTGACGAACCAGCCGCCCGGCTCGGGCGCGTCGGCCCCGAGCCGCGCCGCGAAGACCTGGCCGAGCCTGGCCCGGCCGGTATCCTCCAGCGGCTGGGCAAACAGCGCGGCCGGCCGGTGGCCGGCAAAGGCGGCGGCCCTGAGCTCTCCCAGTCCGTCATGCAGGCATAGCCGGTCGATCCTCATCATCGTCTCATCGCCTGCTTTGCAGTCATTCGGCAAGCCAGAACGCGTCTTGCAAGACCCTCGCGCGGGCGCCACTGTGGGCACAAGACAAAAGATCCGGAGGTCGTCATGAGCCATTTCAATCGCCGCCAGGCCCTCATCTCAGGCGGGGCGCTGGCCGCCTTTCTGCCGCTGGCCGGGGCCTGTGCCCCGGCGCGCACACAGGAAGCCGGCGCCTCCGACACGCAGGTGATGGACGGGGTGCGCCTGGCTGAGCTGGTCTCCGAGGGCGAGATGACGGCCGGCGAGGCCGTCGAAGCGGCGATCTCGCGCGCCGAGGCTGTCGAGCCGCGGATCAATGCCATCGCCACGCGAACCTTTGACAGCGCGCGCGAGCGGGCCGAAGCGGTGCCGCAGGGCGCGCTTGCCGGGGTGCCGACCTTCATCAAGGACCTGGCCGACCGGAAGGGCGAGCCGACCTTCTATGGCAGCCGCGCCTTCAAGGACTATGTCGCGCCCGACGACGATCCCATTGCGGCGGCCTGGAGGCGGGCGGGCCTCATCTCGCTCGGCAAGTCCACCTCGCCGGAAATGGGCCTGACCGCCTCGACAGAGCCGCTCGTGACCGGGCCGACCCGTAACCCCTGGAACACTGATTATACCCCCGGCGGCTCGTCCGGCGGGGCGGCGGCGCTGACCGCCGCGCGCGTGGTGCCTTTCGCCCATGCCAGCGATGGTGGCGGCTCGATCCGTATCCCGGCGAGCTGTTGCGGCCTGTTCGGCCTCAAACCCTCGCGCGGGCGGCTGCATCATGGCGGGGGCGAAAGCCCGCCGGTGGACATTTCCGTGAGCCATGCGGTCAGTCTGACCGTGCGCGACAGCGTGGCGGCCTTCCGGATCAATGAGACGGGCGCGTATCCGGCCATCGGCGAGGTGTCGGGGCCGGCTTCGAGGCGGCTGAAGATTGCCTTTGCGCCGGAGCCGCCGGCGGGTGGGCCCCTCGATCCGCAGGTGCGGCGCGGTGCGGAAGACACCGCCGCGCTCTGCCGTGAACTGGGCCACGAAGTAATCGAGTCCGCCATGTCGATGGACGGGGAGGAATTTACCGATCGATTCCTGCTCTACTGGGCGTCCGGCGCGGCGGAATTCGCCGACGCCGCCAGCCGCATGACCGGCCAGCCGGTCAGTGACGAGATCGTCGAGCCCTGGACGCTGTATCTGCGCGAGATGTTTCTCGCGCGCCGCTCGGAAATGCCGGACACGATTGCCTATCTGAAGGCTTTCGAGGGGCGTTACGCCGCGATGTTCGAGGAATTTGACGTCCTGCTGACGCCGACACTGGCCGCGCCGCCCTCTCCGATCGGTCATCTCAGCCCCGCGATTGACGGTGAAACGCATTTCAGGCGCGTCACGGAGTTTGCCGCCTATACCGCGCCGATGAATGTGGCCGGGGCGGCCTCCATGTCGGTCCCGCTGGCCTGGACGTCCGGCGGCCTTCCCATCGGCATGATGTTCTCCGGCCGGCGGGGAGATGACGCGATACTGTTCCAGCTGGCCTATGAGCTGGAAGCCGCGCGACCCTGGATCGAAAAAGTTCCGCCCATTTCGGCCTGAACGGGAATTTCTCCAATCCGTTTGGCCTGTCCTTAACCGTCGTGAACTATCCGGTTTCCCGTCCAGTCAGGCGGGAGGTCGGGGCGGTGAGGAAAGACGACATTCAGGATGTGCGCAACAATCTTGCGATCCGTCAGGAGCGCCAGGCCTCAAGGCGATGGTATTGGCTGATCGCCGCCTTGCCGATTGCGGGTGTATTCATGGGGCTTGTATGGGCCGCATTCTCCCCCGCACCCGCCAGCCCCGCTCCGCCGGATGCGGCCCTTGCGGAAACGGCCACGCATCCCGATGGCGCAGCGAAGCCCGACAAGCCAATTCGAAACCCGCTGATGGGCGCCGGCATGGTGCGCGGCGACAAGGTCTTGAGAGATTTGCGGGCCGATCTTGATGCTGCGGGATTCAGGGAGATCACGGAGCAAATCCGGCTTTACGATTCGACCCTGTTGGCGCTCAGCCGCTGCCGCGCGTACAATCGCGCCGGTTTTGAAGCGGCCCGCAAGACTTATGAACGCCGCAATCAAGCGGTCTACGCTCAATGGGAGCGGAAATTTGCCGATTTGCGTGAGGCCAAAACGCCGTCCGCGGATATGAGCGGGGGCGAGATCATGGCCAGCGCGGCGACAGGCAAGATGGCGCGTCAGGCCATGGCGACGGTGGCCTTCGCCCAGTTCCAGCTGGAGCGCCCGACCGGGTCGGATCTATCGGCCAATGCGTGCGCTGTCCTGCGCCATGAGATGCAGTCTGGAAAACATGACCTCAAGCACTTGAAGGCTGACTGAAGATTTCATTCGTGATTGTCGTCACGGTTTGAGCCGAGTTGAAAAGCACTCGGTAAGCATTCGCCATCACGCGGCAGAACACCATACTTTCCGGATGGTAGGTAAGGCTTCCGAAAACCTATTTACGCGGATACGAAGCAGGGGAGGCCTTGCAATTAATTTGTTATTTAGAGCCCAACCGAAAATTAAGGTGAGTGATTTCAGCGGCTTGTGATTCCCTGTGGTTGCGAAGCTACGGAGACCCACGATGCCTTGGACTGAAACCACTCGCCGGCAACATGACAGACGTTCGCTGCGCTATGCAAGCGACTGCACCGATGCGGAATGGGCGCTGGTCGCCCCG